>OZ260079.1:5191151-5496513 GCA_965284365.1 Phragmitibacter sp. | reverse complement strand
CACTACGGCAGAAAGTGACAGGAATGGAACGCGGAAGGTCATGGGAAACGTGCTAGCCTGCCATCCTGCCAAGAGGTGCGGCAAACGTCAACCTCTAGTCCGCTCGTCTCAGATTTGGGAGTGCCCTCAGGAGCGAATGTGCGGATGTGTTCCTAGTTCTCAACCAGACAGCGTGGCAGGGATTTCTTCAATTCCGCAAGCCCCGCAGAAGTGATCTTGGTGCCCCGCAGGTTCATTTTCCTCACCTTTTTCAGCGTGCTCAGAGTGGGCACTGAGGCGTCGGTCAGTCTGGTGTTGGAGAGCACCAGTTCCTCCAGCGCGGGGTGAGCGGCCAGGGAATCCCAGCCGGTGTCGTCCAGCTTGCCATTGTAGGACAAATCGAGGACACGAAGCTTACCAAAACGAGCGAATTGCAGCAGGTCAGCAGAGGTCAGGAGTGTATTCCTCGTAAACTCAAGCTCTTGCAGGTTCGGCAGCGAGGGCAATTGCCGGACGTCCCAGCGGCCATTGGTGATGGAAAGTTTTTTCAGTGCCTGCAACTTGCCGAGGACTGGCAGGGCGGCCACCGCCGTGTCCGACATATCCACAAGAAACAATTTTTCGAGACTCGGGAGCGCAGCCAGACCTTGGGTCAGACCTTCAGCCGTGGGCCCTGCGCCAGTGAGCATGATGCCGCGCAAGGCCGGTTGCTTCGACAGATGCGCCAAGCCAGCGCCCTGCAGCGGATTCTCGCCGAGGTCCAGCCAACTCATGGACGGCAGCACGGGAAGCTGAGCGAGATCCGCATCCGTGAGCACCCCGTGGGCCAATCTGACATTCCAGAGATCAGGGGATTTTGTCAGAGAGGCGAGTCCAGCCCCCGTAATATCCGAGTGGCGAATTTCCAGTTGTTTGAGGTCTTCCTCCCTGGCGAAAAACTTGAGCATTTCTTCGGTGATACGCACCGGGGCTGTGACATTGAAACGGAGCAGGTAGATGCCGGTCGTCTTGTATTTGCCCTTCGGCATTTTCTTCACGTCGTCCACGAAAGTATCATTGCCGTCGCGGTCAGTCACACTGAGGGAGCCACCCAGGCTGAGTACGAATTCCGCAATATCCTGTTTCTTATCAAGTGCTGGAGCGCCCGTTGTTAAGGGTGATACCGTGACACTTGACGGTTTCGGAGGCTCCTGGGAAGACCGCGTCAAAGTCGTTGCGGAAATGGCGGGCTTCCGTGCGGCAATCTTGTCCCGCAGTTGCTTCACGCGCGTGGCTTCAGGCAGCTTGTCGGCCTTGGTCAGCTCCACCACATAGGCATCGAGCGCGGCCGTATAAATATCGAAAAGGGGAGCAGTTTTGGCATCGCGTTCAGTCTCGAGTTTGGTTAGCGACTGGCGGTAAGTGCCGCGCATGGCCTTCAGGCTGGCCGGCAGTGTAGAGTCATCGGAAACAGACAGACTCCCGCCGCTTTCGATACGTTGCTTCTCCGCGTCCAAAGCCGTGATCTCAGCCAGGAGACCTTTTTCCTGCGCGGCACTGCGGGCGCGTGAGAGAGCGCCCAGATAGCTTTGATCGAGGGCCGATCGTCCCGCAGCAAAAGGTTTTTCGGCATCTACTTCGCGTCGCGTCGTGAACCCTGCTTCAAGTTGTGCGAGGCGTGGATCCGTGGCCGGGGTGTTTGTCGGCGCAGGCTCCGGTTTTAAGGCACTGGAAGCCAACATAGGCGTGATGCTAAAATCCGCATACTCCATCTTGGTAACTTCTGTGCCTGCCGGGAGATAGTAGGCGGCGTATCCTTCCGTGATCCGGTTATCAGTCACGGATGCGATAGAGCGACCGTTGAAGAGAATCTGGATTTGATCGCCCACAGCGCGCAATTCGAAGGTGTTGGTCGCATTGATGTCGTAATCGGGACAGGCATAAACCTGCTTCCAGCCAAGATCGGATGCTCCTTTGCTGCCGCTTGCAAAACGTATGTTGCTGGGCAATTCCCAGGCACTTCGATAGGAAGCGCCGTTCTGCCACCCTGCAGTGGTCGGATTCCGTAGGTGCAGCGTCAAAGGTGTGTCTTTCCTGCTATGATTGCAGATGATGCGCAGAGCGCAGTCGCGCATCGATTTCGATACGATCAAGTACCCTCCGGTCTTGACCTTCCAGACGCTTCCTTTCTTTTCCAGGATAGCGGGCAGAGCGCCCATTCTTTCCTGTTCTGCGATGAAATCCACCCAAGTGTTGTTGCCAGAGGGCGAAGCGGCTTGCCCGACCAGTTTATTGGTGGGTGACGAAGTGGGCTTCATTTGAGGACTGACCGGGTCGCCGGACCCCGCTTCCAATTGTGCGAGGCGGGGTTGAGAGGCCTGCGGTGGTGCCCGAGGTGCAGTGTCCCACTCTACGATCAGATTTCCGGGAAATGTTGAAGGATCATCGGCCCAGCCCAATTCGCCTTTGAAGCTCTTCATCAGACACAGCGAATAGGGCGCATCACTTTGGGGATTGGGGTCTGTTGGCAGCCAGTCGGCGAAGGCGAAGTTTTCCCCGTTCTCCCAGCGCCACGTCGCCTGCCGTGATTCCTGGCGGGCACCGAGCCAGATCCGCTGATTGGTTTTTTTTAGATGGGGGCCAAATGTCTGCTTGATCCATGTATTCTCGTCTTCGGTGTCAATGATCACCGGATGTCCTCCCATGCTCGCGGCTTTGTCTCTTGCTGCCGCCCAAGTAAAATCTCCGGGCAAATAAAGGTATCTGGATACCCCAAATGTTTGCGTCTCGGGAGGAGTGACGTTAGCTGGAGGATTTGTCGTTGTTACGGAAGGGACGTCGTTGCTTGCTACGGCTGTCAGGGGTTGGGGATTTCGGGAGATGCCATCCATACCTGCAATTCTCAGCGCCTCTGCTTCGGGTAAGCCATCGAGATCGAGCACCTCAACATCCCGAAATGGCTGGGAACTAATGATGATGAACTTGCCTTCGCGGTGCACATCGTTCGTCACAGGGCCAACCGTTTGACCATTGATACGCCCGATTACACGATCACCCACCACGATCATTTCCAGAGTGATTTCCGTTCCCCGAGTCATAGCCGTGGGATGAGGTCTTTCCGCGAGCCTGTCCCATGTGGCACCCTTTCGGGCGTTGGATTCGTCCTTTTGGGGTATGGAGAAAAGCTGCGCATTGTTCAGGTCAACTTCCAGCGCATAACCTACAAAGGTGTCCGGATTTACCCGGCCCCGCACCGAGAACTTCGATGCAGGCGTGACCTCATCGAGCCTGAATTTTGCCCGCAAGCCCATGTTCCGGGCCTGCTTGTCGTTGTGGACATAGAAAGGAGAGCCGTTGCCGGGCCTTTCGTTTTCGCGATAGGGGGCGATCCAACCGTCTTGGCGCGAGCGGCCATCCGGGATATTTTCCGGGTTGGTGAACACCTTGATCCATTGAGGTGGTGTCGGGGGCTTCTTGGTATCGGCTCGGGCAGACGCTGGCAACGCCTCTTGCAGTTTGGCCGTAAGGAGCGCGTCTCCCGTCTTCGCAGGTTTCTGGGAGTCTTTGAAGAAGACCCAGTAGGCGCTGGCGGTGATCACCAGCAGAAGGGCTGAAAGCAGACCGAAGGGGACTTTCCCTTTGGCCTGTGCGGTGGGGGGCCGCTGCGCTGGTACCAAGGCTTGTTTGGCTTTGGGCTTCGCGGATCCCTGCCCATGGTGCTTTGGCGCGGGCTCAGGCGGCGGGGTGTTGCGTATGACATCCACGTCTGTGCGCATCTCACTGGCTTGTTGGTACCTCAACTCCGGCTCTTCCTGAAGTGCCTTCAGGATCACCTGATCCAGCCGCACATCCACCTGCACCCTGTGGCTTGGCGGCAGCCAGCTCCCTCGCGGGGTTCGCCCGGTGAGCATTTCATAGAGCATGACGCCCAGCGAAAAGAGGTCTGCCCGGTGGTCGCTCTGCCCGTACATCTGCTCTGGCGCCATGTAGTCCGGGGTGCCCATGACGATATCGCTCCGAGTCAGTGCTGAGCTTTGCTCCTCCACCGGGCGGGCCAAGCCAAAGTCCGCCAGCTTGGCTTTTCCTTTTTGAGTGAGGAGGATGTTGGCGGGTTTGATGTCACGGTGGAGGACACCAAGAGAGTGCGCGTATTGCAGGGCATCGCAGACTTGAGTCACGATCTCCAGTGATTGCTCGGGATTCAGACCCTGAGTCCTCAATACATGGGACAGGTCAGTCCCGTCCACGAACTCCATGATGAAATAAAGATGCCCCTCCGCTGTTTGCCCAGAGTCATACACTGCTACGATCCCTGGGTGTTGTAGCTTCGCCAAGGTCCGCGCTTCGCGTCTGAAACGGGCGACGAAGGACTCGTCCGCCGCGAACTCTGCTGGGAGAAGCTTGATGGCTACCGGTCGATCAAGGCCGATCTGGATGCCCTTGTAAACCGCGCCCATGCCGCCACGACCCAAGATGGCTTCCACCTGATACTGTGGGAGCAAAGCCGCCACTTTATCTGGACTAAGTGGTTCCCAGGAACTGCTGCCCACCCGCGACTGCAACGCACGCTGAAACAGTTCCGCTGCTGGCACAGGGAGAGAGACCGCGTCCTGTGGCAGATCATCGTCTTGTGGCGGAGTATCTTCCGGGTTCATGGCAGAATGGTGGCAATCGTGTTGGCTCACAAAACAAAGCAGGAGGCATTCACACGCACCCAAGCAACTCGGTCAGTTCACCTTTGATGTTGTCAGATGTGGGATCATCCAGAGTGCAGGCGACCTGGGCCATCAGATACTCCCGCCAATGCTCGTGCAGACGGAAGATGTGCGATTTCAGCGTGTTCAGCTTTATGCCCAGACGGGCGGCCAGATCAGCCTGATTCTCCGGCTCACCGGCTCCAAATCCCAGGAATGGCCGCAGGGCGAGAAACAGTTCCTCCCGGCCTTCGTTCCGATAGCGATCCTTCAATGCTCCCATGGTGAACTCTAGCATGGTAAGCGCCCAGCGCCGCTGATAGAGCCGGTCTGGACTGAGATTGTCCACCGGCTCCGCGGCGAAACGTTCCTCCGCCCGGATACCGCTAAAGTTCACGATTTTACCAGACCCACGTTTGACTGCTGTGACGCGGTCTCGTTCATCCGATAAGTGACGCTTCACGCAAGTGAGCAGAAAGGCGCGCAGCTTGCCCTTCTGCTGATCGGCCACAGCCAGAAACTTCTTCTCTAGCAAGCGGGAAAAGAATCCCTGCGTCAGGTCTTCAGCGTCGTGACTGGTGTGTCCGCAGCGGCGGATATAAGCATAGATGGGATACCAGTAGGCCTCGCAAAGATGGGTGAGCGCTTCTTGCGATTCGCCGTCGTCGCTGGAGAGGGATTGCCTGACCATGCTCCACCGTGTGGTCAAAAAGGAGCCGGCGGCGTGAGGAGAGGGGTGGGGGACTTGATTCATGGCGGCATGAAGAAGTGCTGACTACCACACTTATGACATCTAGTGTTTTCCATGGGGAAACTATGAGATAATGCCAACTCAACTCCGGCCCAAGAGCGGGGTAACTTCAACCTTTTGTTGGTGTGAGAGTGTTGTCCAGCCCGTTTTGTCCAACAGAGTAGAAAAAATCCAGAGTCACTGCCGTCCCCGTGCCTCAAGGCCAATCATGTATTCGTCGAGGTGTTTCTTGATTCTCTTTACTCCGGTTGGCGCCGCCAGGCGCCAAATGGCGCGGACACCCCGACAGACTGCCCATGTGATCCCGAAGGCGAAAAGGAAAGTCACCGCCATCTCGATGAATCCGCCGCTCCGGCTGAGGGCAGCGCAGGCGGCATAGACGGCAGGAATAACCAGTGCCAACTTACTTTCGTCAAAAGTCTCTCCATCGTTTACGATGTAAGAGCGGTTCATCGCATGATTAAACACTCGCATGGGAGTGCCTTCCTCCCATACGTTCTGATTCCTGCTGCCAAATACCATTGTAAGAGTCTGGCCGATCGCAACCGGGATGTCATGGCGCATGAGTTTCACTGGCAATTCCTGGCCATTGCCTGAACGCAGCCAAAATTCATGAGTGCGCGTCGTGCTGCTACTCACTGTGCCGTGACCGCCGGAAACGCTTCCAGATACATGTGTTTCAGCAAATTTCTGCTGCTCAAACACCACCCCCGTGAACGCTGAAAAGTATAAGGGTTTCCTCTTTACGATGACGGGGGCAGGCGCCGTTGAAACACGCATCGCAACGGGTGCTGCCAGATTGTCGAAAGTGGAGTAGTTGGGGATAAGGACGTCGTTGTTCATGGTTTGCTTGGGTTAGGAGCCGCTTTATTAATGGCCTGCGCGTCTCCTCACCATGGTCTTGGGATTTTTTGGCGAATGGTTGCGATGAGAGTGAAAAATTCTTTTGGTTGTAGCCCCGGGAGGGCTGGGACGCACGGTTTGGGAAGGTCAGCGCGAGCAGGATGAGGCGCTTTCCGGTGCAATACGGTTTGCCATTTTGGCAACGCTTTGCACTGTGGCGGGGTATGAACGACTGGCAGACCCTCTATTTAATGATCACCCAATCCACGACTGACTTGCCCAAGCCGCAGGTCCTGCCGGACACGATGAGCCACGAGGAAGTGGTGGCTTATGAAGTGAGGAAGACCGAGGACATCGAAGCTGCCGTCAATTCCTTCTCCGGTGCCGGCCGCTGGCCCTTGCTGGACGGAGACGAAGCCTATCTGATCGAGGAGCGCGTGCGTTTCGCCACGTTTTTGGTGACCAGCCTCATGGCCATGGAAACGGCTCATCCTGAGAATCATGCTTTCACGTATCCGGCGGATATGACCCTGGACCGCCTGGTCCGCTGGGCCATGACGGACGCCTGGAACAAGATCGGCCGCGACTCCTGGGCCAAAGGCGCCAAGTGGTAGGCATTTAAGGGGGCAAGTCCCCCCGACGGGTGTCGCAACTGTTTCACGGGCGACACTCTGGGCAGCAAAAACCGCGCGTAACCGCAAAACGGACGTGCGGCGCCCACGGTAAAGTCTTGGCGATGAACAATTCTACATCGCACGGGTCGGGTGGCATGGGAAGCGCTGGCTAGGCGGGCATGGAGAGCGATCCAGCCGTTACCGTCGAAGCCGAGCCTTATGCCTATGAATTGAAGCCGTCGAAGTGCGCGCTGCTCATTATCGACATGCAGCGCGATTTCCTAGAGCCGGGAGGCTTCGGGGCGATGCTGGGGAATGATGTCGGCCAGCTCCGCCGCACGATTGAGCCCAACAAAAAGCTTCTGGCCGCGTGGCGGGAAAAGGGGCTGACCGTGATGCACACTCGGGAGGGGCATCGCCCGGATCTGGCTGACCTGCCGCCTGCGAAGAAAGTGCGTGGGAAGGGCAAGACGACGATCGGGGACACCGGTCCCATGGGCCGCATTCTCATCCGGGGTGAAGCCGGACATGATATCATTCCGGAGCTGTACCCGCAGCCGGGCGAACCGGTCATCGACAAGCCGGGCAAGGGCGCGTTTTTCGCCACGGACCTGCACGCGATTTTGCAAAACTTGGGGATCACCCAACTCGTGGTGACTGGTGTGACCACCGAGGTCTGCGTGAACACGACCGTTCGGGAGGCCAATGACCGCGGCTACGAGTGCCTCGTCCCTGAGGACTGTGTGGGCTCCTATTTCCCCGAGTTTCAGGAAATGGGCCTGAAAATGATCAAGGCCCAGGGCGGCATCTTCGGCTGGGTCTCCGGTGCGGACAAGATCATCGCCGCGCTCGGATAGACCTTCTTTCACCGCTTTCACTCCCTCATCACAGACAACGACAACGCGCACTCTCAACGACAGACATACTATGGAACTCACTAAACCAAAAATATGGGTACCCGGAGACTGGAATGCCTTCTTCGGATTTGGCACGAACATCCTCGTGAACCTGCTGACTCTCACGGGGCTGATGACCTTCGTCCTCGGCATGCCGCCTGAACTCGTCTTCAAGCGCATCCTGCCGGCGACCGGTCTCATGCTCTGCATGTCCACACTGTATTATGCCTGGCTGGCCTACCGCCTGGCCAAGAAGACCGGGCGAACGGATGTGTGTGCGCTGCCCTCTGGCATCAGCGTGCCGCACATGTTCATTGTCACGTTTGTGATCATGCTGCCCATCAAGCTGAAGACGGGCGATCCGATCAAAGCCTGGGAAGCGGGTCTGACCTGGGTGTTCCTGCAGAGTTTCGTGCTGATGCTGGGTGGCTTCGTAGGGGGCTGGATTCGCAAGATCACTCCTCGCGCCGCGCTGCTGGGTACGCTGGCGGGTGTGTCCATCACCTTCATCTCGATGAAGCCTGCGCTTGAGATGTTCATCACGCCGGTCATCGGCCTGACCTGCTTCGCCATCATCCTGCTGAGCTGGTTCGGTGGAGTGAAGTATCGTGGCATCCCTGCGGGTCTGGTTGCCATCGGAGTTGGCACGGCGATCGCCTGGGGTTCCACCGCTTTGGGTCTCAACTACGGCGGCATGACGCTGGAAGGTGTGTCGAAGGCATTCACGAACTTCGGTTTCAGCATCCCTCTACCGGCCTTCAGTCATGTTTTCGGAGGGTTTGAGTTCCTCGGTATTTTGCTGGTCACGGCCATTCCCTTCGGGATCTATGACTTGGTAGAAGCCATTGATAACGTGGAAAGCGCGGAGGTGGCGGGTGATCCTTACCCGACAAACCGGGTGCTCACAGCGGACGGTGTGGTCAGCCTGATCGGTTGTGTCTTTGGCAATCCTTTCATCAATGCGGTTTACATCGGCCATCCTGGCTGGAAAGCGATGGGAGGGCGCATTGGCTACTCAGCCGCGACGGGCTTGTTCGTTATTGTCCTGTGTTGGTTCGGCGTGATCTCGCTCATGCTGGCGCTGATACCGACGGTGGCCATCCTGCCGATTCTGCTCTACATCGGGATGCTGATTGGTTCGCAGGCGTTCCAGGAAACACCGAAGGCGCATGCTCCGGCCATCATCCTTGGCCTGGCTCCGCACCTGGCAGCCTGGGCGGTGGTGCAGATAAATGGTTCGCTGGCAGCTGCTGGCACCATCGTCCCGGCGCTGACGCATGACGGTAAGGAAGCGCTCATCGCCGCGATGAGGAATGAAGGGGTACTCTATCACGGTCTGGAAGTCATTGGGGGTGGATCCATCCTTGGTGGCCTGATCCTGACGGCCATTGCGTGTAAGATCATTGACCGATCCTTTACCCAAGCGTCGCTCTTTGCGATGGCAGGCGGTGTGATGACCTTCTTCGGTCTGATGCATGGTGAACGGATTGGATTGAATATGTCGCCAGTGGTCGCCGTGAGTTATGTGATGGTGGCCGGTGTGTTCTTTGCCTGTGCCAAGCTCTGCTCCATCAAGCCAAGTCCAGCAAAGGTGGAAGAGGAGCATGAGGAAGCTGAAGAGCTGCCTCAGACGGCCTAAGCTTTAGATAAAGAGATTTGTTCCAGGGTTGTGCTAGGAGCGGCGGAGTGATTTCCGCCGCTCCTTTTTGTCTTCTTTTTTGGAAAGGGGGTGTAGTGCAGTGGAGCGGAATAAGTGACTGTGGTGGGCAAGAAAGGGGCTGAAGTGGCGAAGACGATGTTTATAGAGGCGTTATATATAACTATGTAGTTATATATCGGGGGAATGTGGAGAGATGTTTGAGAGGTGGAGAGAGACGGGTGGGTAGTGCGGTGCGGCGGAATTTAAGACCGTAGTGGGCAAGAAAGGTGCTGAAGGCGATGTTTATAGAGGCGTTATATATAACTATATAGTTATATATCGGGGGAATGTGGAGAGGTGTTTGAAAGGTGGAGAGAGACGGGTGGGTAGTGCGGTGCGGCGGAATTTAAGACCGTAGTGGGCAAGAAATGTGCTGAAGTGGTGAAGGTGGGCTTATGAAGGGGGGTGAAGTATGACTATGCAGTCATACTTCGAGGGGAAGAGAGAGTAGATACACCTTGGGCTGGCTGTTATTTGGTAGAGGGACAGTGTCCATGCGGCAGGCCGGTCGAGAAGGCTGTTGCACAGTCCATCTCAGCACTCCGAAAAGACCTGAGTCGGAGGTGTGGTGGGTGAGGGCGAGCTGCATCCGGTGACGGTGCATGAAGGGGAGGCGTGTGCAATCGTGGCAGAGGGTGGTTGGTGCGGAGGGGGGTATAAATGTCGTGGGTGGCGCGACGGTGAAGTCGTGCGGGACGACCTGCACCACGGGTCCGCGCTACGCGGTTTTTAACACTTTTTTAATACCTTTGGCGGTTCTTTTAATTGGTTGGGCGGCCGACATGACGGGACGGTGTGCCCTATGAAGCATGTCACTTTTTTAAGCCGGGATCACCGGCTTCATTCTCGCGAGCACTCGGTGTGTGCGCCTCTGCGGAGATCCTTAACTAACTAATTATTATGGAGACCGCTCTTACCGCCGTCATTGCCATCCTGCTCTTTCTCTACCTCTTCACGGCCATGATCCGTCCGGAGAAATTCTAACTGAAGATATCCCATGCACTCGAACGACTGGCTGCAATTTGTTCTCTTTATTGGCCTACTTGCTTTGATCACAAAGCCGCTGGGGATCTATCTTACCCACGTGCTGGATGCGCAGGGTAAGACGTTTTTTGATCCCGTGCTGGGACCACTGGAGCGTCTCACTTACCGGCTCATGGGAGTCGATCGCACTCGTGAGCAGAACTGGAAGCAATACACCATTGCCATGCTTGTCTTTAGTGCAGCGGGCTGTGTCTTTACTTACCTGATACTTCGTTATCAGCATCTGCTGCCGCTGAATCCCCAGGGATTACCGGGACTGTGTTGGCATCTTGCTTTCAACACTGCTGTCAGCTTCACCACGAATACTAACTGGCAGAGCTACGGAGGGGAGGGGACCATGTCCTACTTCTCACAGATGGTGGGGCTGACGCTGCACAATTTCGCCTCTGCCGCCACAGGCATTGCCATTGCCGCGGCACTGGTGCGTGGGATCGCGCGTCATTCGGTGCGCACATTGGGAAACTTCTGGGTCGATCTGGTGCGTGTCACTTATTATCTGCTGCTGCCGATCTGCCTTCTCTTCGCGGTCTTCCTGATCTCCCAGGGGATGATTCAGAATTTCAAACCGTATGATGCGGCGACGCTCGTCGAGCCTCAAGGCACTGTGCGGACTCAGACCATCGCACAAGGGCCTATGGCCTCCCAGGTGGCGATCAAGATGCTCGGCACCAATGGCGGCGGGTTCACCAATGCCAATGCGGCGCAACCGTACGAAAACCCCACGCCGCTATCGAACTTTGTGCAGATGCTCTCCATCTTCGCCATCGGCAGCGCCCTGACTTATTATCTGGGACGAATGACCAAGAATCAGGCGCACGGATGGGCGGTCTGGCTGGCGATGATGATCCTCTTTAGCAGCGGCGTCTTGTTCTGCTGGTGGGCGGAGGCGCAGGGGAATCCCATTCACCAAGCTCTGGGGATCGATGTCGCGGGCGGGAATATGGAGGGCAAGGAAGTGCGCTTTGGCATCTTCAATTCCTCCCTCTTCGCGACCATCACGACGGCAGCATCCTGTGGAGCGGTCAATGCCATGCATGACTCCTTCACGGCGCTGGGCGGGCTGACGCCATTGTTCATGATCGAGCTGGGGGAAGTGGTCATTGGCGGTGTCGGCGCAGGTCTGTATGGCATGCTGGTCTTTGTTGTGCTCGCGGTCTTTATCGCGGGCCTCATGGTGGGTCGCACGCCGGAGTATTTCGGAAAGAAGATCGCTGCCTTTGATGTGAAGATGGCGATGCTCGCCCTGCTGGCGGTCTGTGCGCCCATTCTCATCATGACGGCCTGGGCCATCGCCAGTGAATGGGGTCTGGCCGGGCTGAACAACAGCGGGCCACACGGCTTCAGCGAGGTGCTCTATGCTTTTAGTTCAGCCGCCGGGAACAACGGCAGTGCCTTTGCCGGGCTTACCGCGAATCCCGCCAGTGGCGATCCGCATTACAATATAACTCTGGCTGTAGCCATGCTTATGGGCCGTTTCCTCATGATCGTTCCCGTGATGGCCCTGGCCGGCTCGTTGGCACAGAAGCGATTCTCGCCTCCCAGCCCCGGCACCTTTCCCGTCAGCGGTGGCACCTTTGTCATCCTGCTGCTCGGTACCGTGGTCCTGGTGGGTGCGCTTAACTTTCTGCCAGCATTGGCACTGGGGCCCATTGTTGAGCATTTCATCATGTTGGGTGGAGGCTTGTTCTAAGCTGTCCTTTTGCTCCTAACTGCTTTTCAAAATTTGCATATTCATTCTATGTCTCATCAAGCTCCATCTCTTTTCGATCGGAAGATCGCCGGGCCCGCTGTGGGTTCCGCCTTCCAAAAGTTGGATCCCCGGCTCATGATCAAGAACCCGGTCATGTTCGTCACTCTCGTCGGCGCGGTATTTACCACCATTAGTATCTTCACCGCTCCGGCAGATCACGCCTTCATCATTCAGCTTGCTGTCTGGCTCTGGTTTACGGTGCTGTTTGCGAATTTCGCCGAAGCCATGGCGGAAGGCCGTGGCAAAGCTCAGGCGGAAAGCCTGCGCAAGGCCCGTAAGGACACCACGGCACGCCGTCTGAAACGTGACGGCAGCGAAGAACTTATCGCCGCGCCTTTCCTGGAGAAAGGTGATCGCGTGGTCTGTGAAGCGGGCGATGTCATTCCTGCCGATGGCGAAGTGATTGAAGGCATTGCCAGTGTGGATGAAGCGGCGATCACCGGCGAGTCCGCTCCTGTCATCCGCGAGAGCGGCGGAGACCGCAGCGCCGTTACCGGAGGGACCGGCGTCATCAGTGACCGCATTGTCATCCAGATCACGTCTGAGAAAGGCAATACCTTTCTAGACCGCATGATCTCCATGGTGGAAGGGGCGAAACGTCAGAAGACGCCTAATGAGATCGCCCTGACCATTCTGCTTGCGGCCCTCACGCTCATCTTCCTGCTGGTGGTCGTGACGCTGAAACCTTTCGGCACTTATTCCGGGGTGAACTTCAGCATTCCGGTACTCATTGCTTTGTTGGTCTGTCTTATCCCGACTACCATCGGCGGCCTGCTGAGCGCTATCGGCATCAGCGGCATCGACAGGCTCATCCGCCGCAATGTCATGGCCACCAGTGGCCGGGCGGTGGAAGCCGCCGGGGACATTGACGTGCTGCTATTGGACAAGACTGGTACCATTACGATCGGCAATCGCATGGCTTCCGACTTTCGACCAGCCCCTGGAGTGACGGAGCAGGAACTGGCCGATGCCGCCCAACTCGCCTCTTTAGCTGACGAGACACCGGAAGGGCGCAGCATCGTGGTGCTGGCCAAGGAGAAGTTTAATATCCGTGGGCGCGAACTCGCCACGCCTCATGCCGTTTTCATCCCCTTCACCGCGCAGACGCGCATGAGCGGGGTGGATCTCGATAACCGCAGCATCCGCAAAGGCGCGGCGGACTCTGTGAAGAAGCACATCCTCAGCCTTGGCGGTATCTATCCTGCTGAAGTCGAGAAAGCGGTGGAAAGCGCTTCTCGTGCTGGACGCACACCGCTTGTCGTGGCGGAAGGCAGCCGCGTGCTGGGCGTGGTGGAACTGAAAGACGTTGTCAAAGGCGGCATCAAGGAACGCTTTGCGCAACTTCGGAAGATGGGCATCCGCACGGTCATGATTACGGGAGACAATCCGATGACCGCTGCTGCCATTGCGGCTGAGGCCGGCGTAGATGACTTTATGGCCCAGGCCACACCAGAAGATAAGCTCAAACGCATCCGCCATGAACAGGCGGAGGGTCATCTCGTGGCCATGACCGGAGACGGCACCAATGACGCGCCAGCCCTCGCGCAAGCCGATGTGGGAGTAGCCATGAATACGGGTACCCAAGCGGCGCGTGAAGCCGGGAACATGGTGGACCTCGATAGCAATCCCACCAAACTCATCGAGATCGTGGAGATCGGGAAGCAGTTGCTCATGACGCGCGGCTCCCTGACCACCTTCAGCATCGCCAATGACGTGGCGAAGTATTTTGCCATCATTCCTGCCATGCTCGTGGTGGCTTTCCCCGCCATTGCGCCTCTGAATGTCATGGGCCTGGCTTCACCGCAGAGTGCCATCCTGAGCGCTATCATTTTCAATGCCCTTATCATCATCGCGCTCATCCCGCTTGCCTTGAAAGGCATTGCTTATCGGCCGGTTGGGGCTTTCGCGGTATTGCAGCGGAACCTGCTCATCTATGGACTGGGAGGACTCATTCTTCCTTTCATCGGAATCAAGGTCATCGACCTCGTCATCACCACGCTGCACCTTGTTTGAGTGTGTCAGAGTGGGTTTCGCGCTAGCTGCATTCATTTATCATTTTTACCTAACTATGAAAGACATTCTATCTCATCTGCGAGGAGCGGTGGCTTCCATCCTCGTTTTCACCGTTGTCCTGTGTGGAGTTTATCCATTGGTCGTATGGGCCGTTGGGCAGCGGTTGTTTCGGGACAAAGCTAATGGCAGCCTCGTCGTCGGCAGGGATGGAACCCTGAGAGGATCGCGCCTTCTCGCGCAGCCTTTTACCGGGCCTGAGTATTTCCATCCTCGTCCCAGTGCGGCGGGAGCGAATGGGTATGACGCTGCGAGTTCCAGTGGATCGAACCTCGGTCCTACATCGCAGAAGCTCGCAGATCAGATTAAAGAGCGTATCGCTGCCTACCGTGTGGAGAATGAGTTAGCGGATGATGTGGAAATTCCTGCTGATGCTGTCACTGCGTCTGGGGGTGGGTTGGATCCGCATATTAGTGTGGCCAATGCTGAGCTTCAGTTGCCACGTGTGGCAAAGGCCCGGGGTGTTTCGGAAGAGAAACTACGGGAGTTGATTCGGAAGCATACGGAAAGTCCGGCTTACGGGATTCTCGGTGATTCCGGCGTGAATGTCTTGGAGTTGAATCTGGCGCTGGAGTAATGGCAACTGCCTCGCATCGTCCCTCCCTCCGTTTCTTCCACCTTCAGTTCTCCGAGATCACTTAATTTCCTGTCGACGCGCATCGATGCCGTCACTCCTATGAACCAAGAACTTGCTAGCCCCGGCCCCACCCATGACGGCACTTGGTACGCTGACCTTCTTCTCGCTGGCATTCAGAGGGACGCAGCGGCGGCGCGCCGGGGCAAACTTTTCATCTTCCTCGGCATGTGTCCGGGGGTCGGAAAGACTTATGCTATGCTGAAAGCTGCCCGGCAGCGGAAGAAAAAGGGGATTGAGGTGCTGGTGGGAGTAGTCGAAACGCATGGTCGTGGGGAGACTGCGGCGCTGCTGGAGGGGCTGGACGTCTTGCCACGAAAAGAGATTGAGTATCGCGGCCATGTCCTTCAAGAGTTTGATCTGGATGAAGTGCTGCGCCTCCGTCCCGCCCTCGTGTTGGTGGATGAACTGGCGCATGCGAATGTCACGGGATCGCGCCACGCCAAGCGCTATCAGGATGTGCTTGAACTGATCGGCGCGGGTATCGATGTTTTCACCACCGTCAATGTGCAGCACATCGAGAGTCAGGTGGATACGGTGAAGCAGATCACCGGGGTCACGATCACAGAGACTGTGCCGGATTCCATCCTGGATCATGCTGATGAGATCGAAGTGGTCGACCTGAGCGTGGACAAATTGCTCGACCGTATGGCTGCGGGCAAAGTTTACTTCGGTGAGCGTGCGGAGCATGCCGTAACGAACTACTTCAAGGAGGACAACCTTACCGCCCTGCGTGAGATGGCGCTCCGTTTCACTGCCGAGCATGTGGACCGGGATCTGGAGGATCTGCGTCGCTCAAAGCGAGTGCACACGCCCTGGAAAACCAATGCCCGGCTGATGGTGGGCGTCGGGCCGAGTCCTTATGCGGAGAGTCTCATTCGCTGGACTAGACGGGCCGCCACAAGACTAGGCTGTGATTGGTTGGTTGTCTGGGTGGAAAGTTCGAGGGAGCTTTCACAAAAAGAACAGGAACGCCTGGCCCGCTCCTTGGGTTTGGCGAGAAAGCTGGGCGCGGAAATTGTTTCGGTGACGGGGGAAGATGTCGCGGCGGCACTTTTGCAGGTCGCGCGGGAACGGAATGTCACGCAAATGGTCGTGGGAAAACCGGGAAGGTCATCATGGTTGCGCCGTTCATTGGCGGAAAGGATCATCGATGAAAGTGGTGATATTGATGTCTGCATCGTGAGGCCGGTCGTGGCCGGGCCACCTACAGACACGCTGCGTCGTTCTTCGCTGAGTCTGCCACAGCCTTCAGTTCTTCAGCAGTATGGATGGAGCCTATTGATCACGGCATTGCTGGTCGCCATCGGCTGGATGGTGGCAGACTACACGGGTTACGTTTTCGTGGGCCTCGTCTTTTTGCTCGCGGTCATCTTTGCAGGACTACGATTCAGCCGCGGACCTGTGCTCTGTCTTGCGGCCATGAGTGCCCTGTCATGGGACTTCTTCTTCATTTCGCCACGCTTCACTCTGCACATCAGCAACCTGCAGGATATGATCATGTTCGGGATGTTCTTCATCGTCGCTCTCAGCATGGGTCATCTAACCACCCGGCTGCGCCAGCGTGAATTGGCTGAGCGCCGCCGTCAGCGGCAGACTGCAGCGCTATTGAGCGTCACCCAGAGCGCAGCCCTCTCCGCGGAACCCGACCATGGTCTCAAAGATGCCATAGAGATCATTAATGAACTCCTTCAGGCCGAGTCAGCTTTGATCGTGCGGAATCTCGACCGCTCGCTGCCCGACGTCGCGCATCCCGCCAGCACGCTGATCCCTACGCCAAAAGAATGGGGTGTGATCAATTGGGCCTACCAGAACAAACAATCTGCCGGGCGCTTCACGGATACCTTGCCTGAGTCAGCGGCGACCTGGTTTCCCCTGCAGACGGCTACCGCGACCATGGGGGTGCTCGGTGTTCAGTTGGGAGATTTTGCTGTCTTGGACTTCGGTGCGCGGCAGAGCATCGAAGCCTTTGCTCTTCAGCTCGCCCTTGTACTGGAAAAGGAACACTTCGCCCGGGCCATCAATCAGGCGGAAGTGCTCTCTCAGTCAGAACGCTTGCAGCGCACTTTGCTGGACAGTGTGTCCCATGAGTTGAAGACGCCCCTCGCCGTGATTCAGGCTTCGCTGGAAGGTCTTGCGGAGGTGCAGAATCCTTATCTCACGGAGATCGCCACTGCCTCGCAGCGATTGCAGCGTGTGGTGAATCACCTTTTGCAGATGACGCGCATCGAGTCCACCATCGTCCAGCCCACCCAGGAGTGGTGCTTCCCCGCAGACATTATCCGACAGGCGATAGAGGATGTGGGCAGCAGCCTCTCCAAACACACTTGTCACATCCAGGCTCTGGACCTGCCTGCGGTGAAGCTGGATCCGAATCTCTGCACGCAGGCCCTCACGAACATCCTGCACAATGCCGCCGTGCATACGCCGCCTGGTACCACCGTCACTGTGTCTGCGACCTTGCCAAATGATCAGACGCTTCACCTGACCGTCACTGACAATGGCCCCGGTCTGCCCGAGGGGGAGGAACAGAAAGTCTTCACCAAATTTTATCGCGCTCCCGGCAGCGAGCCCGGCGGCACCGGCCTTGGGCTCTCCATCGCCCGGGCCTTGATCCGGGCCATGGGAGGTGATATCAAAGCGCAGAACCGCAGAGAAGGCGGTGCGGAGTTCCTCATCTCTCTCCCCGTGGAAGTCGACAGGAATGGTTAGTTCGTTAGCTAGTTAGTTAAACTCACTGATAGTCAGGTTCCATCACTCTCCATGTCTCAGCGCGCTTTGATCATTGATGATGAGATACAATTGCGCCGTCTGCTCCGACTCGCGCTGCAGGGGAAGGATTATGAAGTTACGGAAGCCGAAAACGGGACGCTTGGTCTGAGTGCCGCCGTCACCCATCAGCCGGATGTGATTTTGCTTGATCTCGGTTTGCCAGATATGGATGGGGTGGAAGTGCTGCGACGCTTACGGGAATGGACAGACACGCCGGTGCTGATCCTCTCCGTGCGCGATCAGGAGAATGTCAAAGTCGAGGCATTGGAAAATGGCGCGGACGACTATGTCACGAAGCCGTTTTCGACAGCTGAACTGCTGGCGCGGCTGAAGGTCATCCAGAAACGCCGGCGCACCACAGAGGAACCGGTTTTGGAGGTTGGCAATCTCAAGGTGGATCTAGCCGGGCGCGAAGTCAGCGTTTGCGGAGAGCCTCTGAAGCTCACTCCGACAGAATACCATCTGTTACGCCTGCTGGCTCAGCATCCAGGCCGCATCCTCACGCAAAAGCAAATCCTCACCCAAGTCTGGGGACCAAACGCCACCGAGCAGGCGCAGTATCTGCGGGTTTACATCACGCACCTTAGAAAGAAGATTGCGCTCTCGGGTTTGGAGATTCGGAATGAGCCTGGCATCGGCTATCGTCTTTTGGCAGAGAATTAGGGACTTGGGACACGGGCGTTATTGGGCGCTGTTACCAGTGAGAACTGCTTGCAGGAAGCGCAATTCGGGTCATTGCTTCCTGTTCACGCAGGCAAACTTCACTTTTTACTGGTTATGATCAAACTTACAGGCATTGCAGACGAAGCGGGCGCTCCGCTGGAAGTTCAGATTCGCGCGCACAAGGAACTGGGCTGGGACAGTATTGAGGCGCGGGTCATTGAAGTGGATGGCGTGAAGGGGAATCTGCATGAGGTGCCGGAGGCGACTTTTGAGAAGGCTTGCGGCATTCTGGAAGCGGCGGACATGAAGGTGTCAGGCTTTGGGTCCATCATCGCGAACTGGGCCCACAAGATCGAAGACGACTTTTCCATCACGGAAGGGGAGATCGCACGGTGTATCCCGCGGATGCAACGCCTGGGCACGAACATAGTGCGGGTGATGAGCTATGCGGTTCGCAAGGATGCGGATGGCAAAGATTTGGATGATCAGATGGAAGTGGAGCGCATCAAACGCATGCGCGAGATCAAGAAGCGCTTCGATGACGCGGGCATCACCATGGTGCATGAAAATTGCATGAACTGGGCGGGTATGGGGCCGTCCTATGTGAAGCGGATCAATGAAGAGGTGCCGGGCATTCGCTGGGTATTTGATACGGGGAATCCGGTCATTATTCCGGATCGCGATCGGCCGGGTCAGCAGCAGGATTCCTGGGAAATGTATGAAGTCATCAAGCCGCAAATGTCGCATGTGCATGTGAAGGACGCGGTGTTCAATGCGGCCAAGAAAGACGGTGACTACAAATTCCCCGGTGAAGGCGACGGACAGGTGGAGCGGATCATGAAGGATCTCGTGGACACGGGTTACCAGGGATATGTGAGTATCGAGCCACACGTGGCAGTGGTGTTCCACGGGGCTGGTGCAGCGGATGATTTGTCCCCTGAAGACAAGGCCCGCGAGCAGTACGACAGCTACGTGAAGTATGGCCGCCAACTGGAAGACATGCTGAAGCGGTTGGGTGCGGAGTTGAGTTAGGCTTGGTGCTCTTTGAAGTTGAAGTTTCGATGCAGTGCGGGGCGATGGGTATTATCCATCGCCCCGTTTTTCTTTGGGAGGATCGGGATGCTGGTCGGTTTCGTGGGGACCGACTATCATCGATCAGCAGGCCAAAGCGGAGAAGGCTATCCGCCATCTCCTCACTCCAAAAAGGAGCGAGACAAGCCGTGTTTCTTCGCCTAACAATCTCAGGAGACAAACGGAGTGCGGCGACGTTTGATCAGGGGGCCGCTACTCTGAGGTGCACGAAGCGCTGTGAGCCGGTGCCTTTTGGGATGGTGGCGGTGATCAGCTCTGTGTCTCCCTGATCTATCGGCGGAGCCTCTGTAACGCCTGTGGTGCCCCAGACGATCGCATTGGGCGTATCGGCCCACTCGACCACGAACTGGATGCCAGCGTTTACGGCTGCTTTGCTGCGGGGATAGGTGAAAGTGAAGCTGTCGCCATTGCCAGTGCTGTCCAGTACGACTCCCGGCGGCTTGCCTGGAATCGTGGGATCCATGCCAGTGGCGAATTTCATGAGGTTTGTGACGCCGTCGTTTTGAGGTGTGGCGGTGTCGGCGGCGTTGCCTGTGTTACTCAGCGTGTCAAAGTAAAACTCTCGCCAGGTCTGGAGAGGGGAGACGAGGGTGGTGAAGGAGTAGTCCTCTCCAACCTGGCTTCCGCTGACACTCTGACCTTTGGCTCTGAAGTGGTAAGTGGTGTTGGGCGTGAGGCCAGTCACATTCAGGCTGACGAGGGCGTTGTTAGAGCCAGTCACGGAACTGGGCGAGGCCGTGAGGTTCGAACCGTACTCAGTGGTTTGCCCGAGGTCGAATGATGCCGTGGCACTACCGTCGTGGGCGTTAATCGATCCATTGAGAGTGACGGTGGTGGCAGAAATGGCTGTGGCTTCGAGAGTCGTTGCCGCAGGCGGCATAGGACTGGTTACGACTGCCAGCGTATGGTATCCTATCCCAGACCTGAATGAGGATGTGAATTTCTCTCCAACGGCAAGCGCGCTGTTGTTCACTTTTACAGGCAAAGAGCGATTGGCGGTGCTGTTGTCTCCTAGTTGGCCATACAAGTTACTGCCCCATGAGGTAAGAGTGCCATCTGAGCAGAATGCGAATGAACGCGAATATCCTGATGTGACAGCGACGACACTCTTCCCAAATAAGGCTGAACTGCTGGAAGTGTTGACGCTCTTTGGCACATAGTTCTCAAAGGGTATGCTTGAAGGGGTGTAACCCCAGGTAGAAAGTCTCCCATCGGAAGTCAAAGCAATACTATGCAACTCGCCTGCGGCGATAGCCACAACGGTTTTATTATAGAGAGAGGAAGTCCCTTGAGTGGTGTTTACCATCACTGGCTGGGTTGTTGGAGCATCCGGATTTCCAAACCCCAGTTGGCCGAAGGAACCAGATCCCCACGAGGCGACCGTGCCATCGGAACAGAGTGCGAGGCTATGTTCTCCTCCTGCAGAGATGGCTATCACCGTCTTTCCATAGAGTGCCGACGTCTCCTGGCTCGCGCTGACCACTACAGGTCTCGTTCGAATGTTCTCACTTGTATTGTCGCCGATTTGGCCTTCGTAGTTCTGCCCCCACGCTGCGACTGTGCCATCCGAAAGTAGTGCCAAATTGTGATAACTCCCTGCTGATATCGCTACTACCACCTTGCCGAGGAGAGGAGCGCTAGTCGAGTCAACGAGCGTAGGACTGAGCCGATTCGTGGTGCTGCCGTCACCAAGTTGACCGGCAAAATTGGCTCCCCATGCCGCCACCGTTCCGTCAGAACAGAGGGCCAAACTATGACTATCTCCTGCTGCAATGGCTACCACCGTTTTGCCATGAAGGGCTGAGACGCCGGACATAGTGTCAACGATGACAGGCCCGGAGTGAGACGAAGATGTTCCATTTCCAATCTGTCCGTAGCCATTGCTTCCCCAGGCAACGACAGTTGCATCAGAGCACAGCGCCAAGCTGTGAAACCTGCCTGTCGCGACAGAAATTACAGTCTTTCCGTTCAGCGCCTCTGAGGAAGGCACTGGCGTAGGCAAGTGCCGGTTGACATTGGATTGGTCTCCAAGTTGTCCCGAAGCGTTCAGCCCCCAGGCAAAGGACCGATTGTATTTCCAGACCAGTACCAGATCATTTCCCGTGCCTCCAAAGTAGTCGGCCACGAAGTGGTAGGCAGTGCCACCATAGTTTAAGACCACAGTTTGGCCGTGGGCAAGATCACTGAAGCTTCCTTTGATAAAGTCGAGCGTGGTGTTGTTTACCACCGTAAGATTCGTTCCCGGACTTGGAGCAAAGGCGAGAGAAACGCCCAGGGTGCCTCCGGTGGCGTCATAGCCATCGGTCGTGATGGCGGGATTGGTTGCGGATGCGAAAGTTACGGTGACTGGTCCTGGCGGGACTTTGAAGGTGTGATCCATGCCAGCGGAGGAGCCGTGCGAGTTGGTGCCTTTCACCCGGTAGTGATAAGTGGCGCCTGAATTCAGGCCGCTTATCGTCGCACTCACTGCTGTATCGACGTTTCCCGTCACATCGGCTGGGTCGCCTGCGACACTCATCTCGTACGAGGTGGTTGTGCCATATTCAAACGAGATCGTTGCCGTGCGCTCTTTGGCATTCGTCAGGCCGTGCAGGGTGGCCTGCGTGCCAGCAATGCCAGTAGCTGCCATGGTCTTTACCCATGGAACCTGAGGACCGGCTACGATGGCCAGGCTGTGCTCACCTTGGCCAGATTTGGACAATGACACAAACCGCTCTCCGGTGGCGAACTTACTCCTGGAGACAGTTACGGGAATGAACTGGTTAGTCGTGCCATCATTGCCAACCTGGCCCGAGTCATTTCTGCCCCAGGCTGCTAACGATCCGTCAGAACAGAGAGCCATGCTATGCCATTCTCCTGCAGCGACTGCAGTCACTGTCTTCATATACAGGGCATTGTTCGGGGACGCGAAAAGGGGAATGGGAGCACCCCAAGCATTGTTTGGGTCCGCGAGGTACATCTCGTAGCCGATTTGACCATGAGTATTGGTGCCCCAGGCCATTGCAGTGCCGTCGGCATTCAAGGCCAAGCTATGGTAGACTCCTGCCGCAATGTCGATCACAGTGTTTTGCTCGACAGTCGTGCCCCACGAATATTCGACGAGCGCAGGCCTCGACCCTGAGGAAAATAAAGTGTCGCCCCAGGCCACCAAGGATCCATCGGTACATAAGACAAGGTTTTGGTTACCACCGCTTGCAACCTTCGCCGCCAGTTTACCGTTGAGCGCGGAGATTACCGCAGTAGTGATGACACTCACCGGCACGATTCGCTGCACAAGGCTGTTGTCGCCCAATTGGCCATCGGAATTCAGTCCCGATGCTGCCACGGAGCCGTCGGAACATATTGCCACATTGTGATATTTACCCGCCGCAATGGCTGTGACGATCTTCCCATAGAGCGGGGAAACTCCCGCAGTTTTGTTCACTGTTACTGGCAAAGGCTGATTCACCGTGGTGTTATTGCCGAGTTGGCCGTTGGCATTATCACCCCAGGCAGCCACTGTGCCGTCCGAGCATAGAGCCAGGCTGTGTGCCTGACCCGCCGCAATGGCGATCACAGTCTTCCCGAAAAGCGCGGAGTTGGCCGATGTCCTTGAAACGGCCACAGGCTCCGGGCGATCAGTGGTGCTACCATCTCCAAGCTGGCCTGAAGCATTGCGGCCCCACGCCACGACTGTGCCATCCGAGCACAAGGCCAGGCTATGGTGTCCACCGGTGGCGACGCTGATGACGGTCTTGCCTTTCAGAACACCTGCATCGGTGACCGGAAT
Source organism: Phragmitibacter sp. (assembly GCA_965284365.1). Classification (GTDB taxonomy): domain Bacteria; phylum Verrucomicrobiota; class Verrucomicrobiia; order Verrucomicrobiales; family Verrucomicrobiaceae; genus Phragmitibacter. The sequence goes on along the minus strand of OZ260079.1, from coordinate 5,473,264 downwards.
GGGGACCTTGCGCATTGTTGTCGTCTGGTCACCGAGCTGGCCGTAGCCGTTGGCTCCCCAGGCGAAAACTCGAGTGTCCGGCCAGACCAACACGAGATCATTGCCGGTGCCGCCAAAATAGTTGGCCACAAAGGTGTAGGTGACACCCGCAAAGCTGAGCGAAATCGTCTGCCCGTGTGCCACATTGCTGAACGTTCCGGTGATAAAATCCAGCCCTGTGTTGTTCACCACCGTCAGGTTCGTTCCCACCGATGGTGCGAAGTTCAGTTCCATCACCAGTGTGCCGCCCCTTGCATCGAAGCTGTCAGTGGTCAGCGCCACATCCTGTGCAGACTGATAGTTGGCAGAGATAACACCCGCAGGCACCATGAACGTTTGATTCCCGCCATAAGAAATGCCTCCCAGACTTTCCGCTTTCGCCCGGAATTGATAGGTGCGGCCTGGAGCAAGTCCTGTCAGATGGGCGGTGACCCGAATCGATTCGTTGCTATGCAATGTTGGGGGAGCTGCCGCGACTGAGGTGCCGTAGCTCGTTGTCGTCCCATATTCAAAAGACGCGGCCGTGCTCTCACCATTCGCTATGATGGTGCCAAATACATCCATCGTATTAGAGGTCGGATTGGCCACCGGCTTTTCGGTCCAGGCTTCTGGAGGCGGGACAGTCGAGACAATGGCGGATGAGAACCTGCCTTTGCCAGACTCGAAGGATGTGGCGAAACAGTTACGCTCCGGAAGCGTCGCAGTATTCACCATCGTGGGGACATGGCTGTCGTTGGTGGTTCCATCTCCGAGAATCCCAGAAGTATTGCCACCCCAAGAGGCCAAAGTGCCATCAGAGCAGGAAGCGAAGCTGTGGTAGGCTCCGGCCGCGATGTTCAGGACGGTTTTTCCGTTCAGCGCGCCGACAGCCGTCACCGCCACGGATCGATTACGGCTGGTGGTTGTTCCATCACCCAGTCTTCCACCCGTATTCGCGCCCCATGCAGCCACGGTTCCATCCGTGCAAAGCGCCAGATTGTGTTTCGAGCCAGCCGATACAGACGCCGCGGTCTTACCCTCCAAAACGCCGTTTATAGATAAAGATACGGGAAGGTTTTTATCGATGTTCGTCCCGTCCCCAAGCTGGCCATCTTGATTGCTTCCCCAGGCCGCCACCCTTCCATCCAACGTCAGAGCCAGGCTGTGATTGCTACCAGCCGAAAGAGCTGTTACCTGCTTGCCCGTCAGTGCTCCACGGGCAGTGATAATTACAGGCACATTGCGCTGAAGCAGAGAACTGTCGCCGAGTTGGCCTGTGCCATTGGCTCCCCAGGAAGCGATCTCGCCATCTGCACAAAGAGCGAGGCTGTGCCGGCCTCCCGCCGCAATGGCCGTCACTTTCCTGGTGCTCAGCACACCGGTGGCGTCCACACGCACAGGCGCATTGCGTTGCGTGGTGCTATTGTCACCCAATTGTCCATCGAAGTTTTGTCCCCAGGCCACCGCCGTGCCGTCTGAAAAAAGTGCCAGGCTGTGATTTTCTCCGGCAGCTACCGAGACCAGTCTTGCGCCCCTGGGAAACACAGAACTCGTGATTCGCACAGGTGTATAGCGATCAGTTGTCGTGCCGTCACCCAATTGGCCATAATCATTTTGTCCCCAGGCAGCCAGGGTGCCATCTGAACACAATGCCAGGGTGTGATTGATTCCGGTGGAAATCTTCAGGATCGTCTTGCCCAGCAACGCGCCGGTGGCACTCACGGAAACAGGGGAATGATGCTGGGATGCTCCTCCTTCGCCGATACCCAATGTGCCGCGAGAATTTTCGCCCCACGTGTAGGCTCGACTGCGAGCCCACACGAGTACGAGATCATTACCAGTGCCGCCAAAGTAGTTAGCGATAAAATAGTAGCTGATGCCACCATAACTCAGTGTCACACCTTGCCCTTGGCTCAGATTACTGAATGTGCCATCGATGAAGGCTGGACTTGTATTTCGAATTACTGTCAGGGCTGTGCCCGGGGTTGGCTCGAAATTGAGTGCGAAAAAGCCGAGTCCTCCCGTTGCCGAATATCCATTAGTGGTAAGAGGGACATCCGTGGCAGAGTTAAAGGTGTAATTGAGGAACCCTGCGACACACTTGTGTGAAAGCAGCAAGACCATAGCGAATGCTATGAATGCAGTCTGAAAGCGATGGCGCGACTTAACCATTTTGAGGGCGAATGCTCGGCAAGGAAGTTGGCCGCACGCCAATCTATCCAATCGTATTTAGAGTAGGCGAAAATGCCGCCCCCACAATACGAAATACCCATAAGGGATCGGACGCATCAATTTACGAAAAATTGCATGCAAAAACGCCAGTGAGCTTTTGCTCAGACCGGGGTGGGCGATCCAATGCGCTTGGGTCGTTCCCAACTTGAATATAGCTCACGCAATCAACTGACTATAAATCGGCGACTTGAGCAGGCCATCCAAGCGCAGAGGCAGATCTGCGGCGGCGACTTCCATTTGTTCGCGGTTGCGGAGGTTCTTTACATTGAGCAGGGGATACTCGGTGCCGATGACGGCGGCGAAGCGGGCGTTGGCAGCTTCGGCGGCTTTGAATTGTTTGTCTACCTTGGAGGACTTCATGGCGTAATCCACGCGAAGGCCGTTCTCGCGCAGTTTCTGGACGAGGCCAAGGGCATCGGGTCGCTTGGTCTCGTCGGCGATGATGACATAGGCATCCAGGCCCTGTTCGTTCTCGCGCCACTGACGCAGGACTTCCTGAGCGGCGGGGGTGCGGTCCAGCAATTCCTTCAGCACCACATCGCCCATGGCGAAGCCGCAGGCGGCCATGCCTTGACCGCCATCGCTGAGCAGGCCTACAAGATTGTCATAACGGCCACCGCCAGCGACGGCGCGTAGATTGTGACGCAGGTCAAAGACCTCAAAGACTACACCCGTGTAATAAGCGAGACCACGCACAATGCCGGGATCGATCTTCACAAAGTCCCAGAGGCCGCGTGCGCTCAGGTTTGCTCTGAGCTCGGCGAAGGTTTCATTATCTTCATTCACTGCCGCGATGAAGCTTTCCACCCGCTCAAGGCTGAGACCAATGGCGCTAAGTTTGCCGCTGGTCACTTCCTTCGGCGCGCGCTCCATCTTGTCGATGATCTGCAAGAAAGCGCCGTGATGTTCTTCCAGCACGGCATTGTCCGCGAGGAACTGAGTCCAGAGACGGCGGTCGCTCAAACGGATGACGATGTCTTCTTTGCCCAGACCGAGGCGGCGCATGACATCGATGCTCAGTGCGATGAGTTCCGCGTCAGCCGAAGCGGAGGCTTCACCGAGGATATCGACATTAAACTGCACGAACTCGCGTGTGCGGCCACGTTGCGGTTCCTCGTAGCGAAAGCAGGAGCCGATCTGAAACCATTTCATCGGCTTCGTATAATGGCGCTGACGCGCTGCAGCCATACGGGCCAGACTTGGAGTTACTTCAGGACGAAGCGCGATTTCGCGACCACCCTTGTCTTCAAAACAGAAGAGCTGCGAAGTGATTTCGTCGCCGCTTTTCTTCCGGTAGAGATCAGTCGGTTCTACCGGCGGGCCTTCATATTCCACGAAACCATAACCCACGGCTGTCGCACGCCACTGATGAAACAGGAAATTGCGGAGCGAGCAATCTTCGGGGTAGAAATCGCGGAAGCCTTTGACGGTTTGAAATGCAGCCATATCGAGGGCGGGCAGTCATGCCTCCGTCTGACGCAAAAATCAAACGAATTGCACAGTTGCTCCGCCCTTGCAGGCGTTCGGCCGGACTAGGCGGCTGATTTATCCTTGCCCTTCTTGGCAGGCTTGGGAGCCTCGTCCTTGGACGCTTTAGCAGCCTTCGCGGCCTTGGGGGCGGCTTCTGCCTTTGGTTTGGTGGGAGCTTTTGCCTTGGTAGCGGCTGGGGCTTTGGCGGCAGCAGGCTTACTTGGCGTTTCGAAAGTCCATTCGTCGAGATGGAGCCAGTGATGAGAATCCTCTGAGCGGAAGAAATCCCCGCTCTGGAGAATGCCACGGGAGCGGAAATCCTGGATCTCAGCCTCACTAAAGGGACCGAATTCCGTGAAGTTCCTGCTGACGTAGATGAGTTTTGTCATGATGTGTGTTTTATCGTTTTCTGGCGCTGATATCTGGTGAAAGGGTTAAGCGTCCGTGTGAAGCAGCACTGAATGCACCGATTCGATAACTTTTCAGCAAATTTCGTGCCTGATTTTTCCGTCAGGTGTGTGCTTTGCAATATTTCCTAACAAATTCCCAACAAACTATCTCTGCCATGCTTTTGCGACTGCGCGTCAAACATTTCCGTTGCTTTACAGAAGCGGAATTGGCGCTGCATCCGTCCATCACTTTGTTGGGTGGGCGCAATGCCCAGGGCAAGACTTCATTATTGGAAGCGATCTGTGTTCTTTTTCGGTTGCAGTCGCCTCGAACAAGTACTCGTGGCGAACTAATTCAGATAGGCGCGAAAGCCAGCGTGATCGAAGGTGACCTGCCCGGTCTGAAGCTACGCCACGCGCAGAATGCTGCGGCGCGGCGGCTGGCCATCAATGAAGCGCCCTGCCGTCAGGTAGGAGAGTACCTTCAGGCAGCACCGTTGGTGGTGTGGATGGATCATGCCGATATGAACATGCTGCGAGGTGGCGCGGAACATCGCCGCCGCTTCCTCGATTTTGCAGCGTCGCAATTGTTTCCCTCCTACCTGACAGCCTTGCGCGGTTACGAGCGGGCATTGCGCAGCCGCAACTTCCTGCTTAAGCGCGATGCGCGCATCGACTGGCGGCAGGTGGATGCATATACCTTGCAACTCCAATCCCATGGTCAGGTGCTGATGGATTGTCGTGCCGACTTGGTGACTCGCCTGGAGCCGCATGTATCTGCCTCGCATCATCGGCTCAGTGGAATGGCTGAGGCCGCGCGGGTCAGCTATGCGCCGGGCTTGGTGGAAGGCACACTCGTGGAATACCTCTCGCAGCATCGGCATGTGGAAGAAAAGAATCGCGTGACCTGTGCGGGACCGCATCGGGACGATCTCAAGGTGTATATCAATGACCTGGATGCCGGGGCGTATGCGTCCGAGGGACAGCAGCGCACCGCGAGCCTGGCATTGAAGCTGGCTCAGGCGGAAGTCTTGAAAGCGGGGAGGGGACAGGCACCCATTCTGTTGTGCGACGACGTTTTCGGGGAACTGGACCGGAACCGGCGGCGGGCGTTCCTAGCCAGCTTGCCTCCCGATTCCCAGAAAGTAATCACCTCTACGTCCTTTGACTGGGCCGAAGAACTGGGCCTTGCGGGCGACGAGTGGGTGGTGGAGGCCGGAACTGTGCAGAGACGTTGAAAAACGCCCTTGGCGGCTCTGCAGGCGGAGAATTCTGCCTATTATAAAGGTTTTTCTAGTTTTTGTTGCGCCTCGGGCCGCTTTCGTGCTATACGGGCGTGGCTCGTTTTGAGCTCTGGGCAGCAAACTTGCAGTACTTTGGTGTCAAACCACGGTGGCACAAGCGGCGAGGTTTCCCCTTGACGAAAAAATGCACGGGTTCTTAGCTAGCCATCACGACATGGCTGGTACGATGCTGGAAAGTCACCGGGACTCTGAGGAGTTTTGGATGCCAGCGGGGTATTCTGCCGTTGGACTTTTTCCGTTTTTCCCAGTTTCTTAATTTTACTTACTTTCCATTCAAACATGGCCTTTTTTGGACGCTTTTTTGGTTTTGCCTCTAGTGATATCGGTATTGATCTCGGCACCGCGAATACCCTGGTATTCGTAAAGGACCACGGCATTGTACTACGCGAACCGTCCGTGGTGGCGGTGAAGGCGGGTACCAATGAAGTGGTAGCCGTAGGGGACGATGCCAAACGCATGCTGGGCCGAACGCCCGGCAACATCGTCGCCATCCGTCCTCTTAAAGACGGCGTGATCGCTGACTTCAAGGTGACGGAGGCGATGCTTCGCCACTTCATTCACAAAGTTCACAACCGCCGCACCTTCGTGCGTCCACGTGTGGTGATCGCGGTCCCCTCCGGTATTACGGAAGTGGAAAAGCGGGCCGTAAAGGAAAGCGCGGAGCAGGCCGGCGCCCGTGAAGTTTATTTGATCGAGGAGCCGATGGCGGCTGCCATTGGTGTGGGTTTGCCGGTGCAGGAAGCTGCGGGGAACATGATCGTGGATATCGGCGGTGGCACCACGGAAGTGGCCATCATTTCGCTGAGCGGTATCGTTTACAGCCGCAGCGTCCGAGTGGCCGGTGACGAACTCGACGAGGCGATCATCAACTACATGAAGCGTGCGTATAACCTCATGATTGGGGAGCGCACCTCTGAAGAAATCAAACTGCGCATTGGATCCGCCTATCCCATGGGCAAGGAATCCACCATGGAGGTAAAGGGCCGCGACATGGTGGCCGGTCTGCCAAAGACCATCACCATCACCAGCCAGGAAGTGCGGGAAGCGATGCTCGAGCCGCTGAATACGATCATCGATGCGGTGCGCACGACTCTGGAGCGTTGCCCGCCTGAATTGTCCGCTGACCTTGTTGATCGCGGGATCATGTTGGCCGGTGGCGGCGCGCTTCTGCGCGGTCTCGACAAACTGTTACAGGAAGAGACGGCTCTGCCTGTGCACGTGGCGGATGATCCCCTGAGCGCCGTGGGCGAGGGTTGTGGACGAGTTCTCAGCGAGATCGAGTTTCTTCGGAAAGTCAGCACGTCGGATTAAGGACCTCTTGGGTTGGCGCTATGGGAGTGTTACGTCCTGCATGAGCCGCCCAAGTCATCAACTCCCCTAAGCTCCCGGTGGTTTAGCCGGCTGTAATCTTGCATGAGCAAACGCAATATCATCGCCCTGATCCTGTTTGTGGTGGCGCTGGGATTTGTCTTTACGCTGAAGACCCCGCAGACCATCGCCTTTCAAAGCTGGGTCATGGGGATGCTTTCCCCCTTCATGCGCGGCAGCGCTGCGGTTGAGCATGAAGTCAAAGACCTGATGAGCAAGCCGGTGGATGCTGCTCAACTGCTAAAAGAGCGGGACAGCCTGAAACAGCAGGTGGACGGCCTCATCATCATCGAAAAGGAATATCAGAAGGTCCTGGAAGAGAATAACAAGTTCCGCTCCATGCTGAACTACCGGCAGGAGACCCCCTTCAAGCTGACCGCGGCACGGGTGCTGCGCCGTTCCGCTTCCAACTGGTGGACGACGATCATCATTGATAAGGGCGCGTTCGACGGCCTGGGCACAGACAGTCCGGTCATCACGGATATCGGTCTGGTGGGGAAGACTGGCAAAGTCGCAGCGCATACGGCGGAAGTCGTCCTGCTCATGGACGAAGAATGCCGGGTGGCGGCGCGCATCGAGGGCACGCAGTCCCGGGGCATCCTGAGCGGGGAGCGCGGTGGCTTTGAGTCAAAACCAAAGCCGGATTTGCGGCTGCGCTTTTTGGACCGCACCGTAACGGTGTTGCCGGGAGCGAATGTCTTCTCCACGGGTGACGGTGGGGTGTTTCCAGCCGGGCTGCTTTTGGGCAAGGTTAAAGTGTTCGAGGCACGCGATGTTTCCGGTGAGGCGGTCGTAGAGTCTGCCGTGGATTTCTCCCTGATGGAGGACGTGTTTGTCGTGCATATGGATTCTGCCGCTGCGCCATGACCGCTCTTTACAATCTTTCGGTGGTATTCGTGCTGCTGTTTTGCTTCGGCATCCAGGAGTTCATCCCTGCCATCGAGTTCGCGCAGCAGGCGCGGGTGTTGCTCCCGCCGGTGTTCTTTTTCTCGGCGTCGCTGAGCGTGTCATTCCCGGTCATGCTTCTGCTAGCCCTGCTGACTGGAGTCATCTGGGATGCGCGGCATCTGCCTTACCCTCCCGAGAAGGCAGCCATCACGCAAAAGGCGGATCATTTGGCGGGGGATACCTCGGTGGAGAAACACTCGGCCATGGGAGACCTCTCCCTGGGCTACTCCATTCTGCTCTTTGGCGTGGCGGGTGCGCTGATGCAGGGCATTCGCCCGCTTTTCAAGCGGGGCCGCTGGGAGCTGCCGGTCATCATGGTCGGTATTGCCACCATGCTATGGCTTCTGATAGAATACCTTTTGATGTCGTTTCTCCGAGGCAGTTTCGAGTTTGATCCCAACCTGTGGACAAAAATCATCACCAATTCCCTGCTAGCCATGCTAGTCTCACCGCTCTTGTTATTCTTACTCCATACCCTTGCGGGATTGTTCAATTATGAAGTAAGAAACGTAGGGCTAACCTATCGTTACCATGGTCGTTAAATACCGCTTCCGGCTGTATCTTTTTACGCTCTTCATCTTGTTGGGTTTCGGCGCTTTGGCCCAGCGCCTCTGGAACCTCAGCGTAGAGCGGCATGAGGAGTTTAAAAACAAGGTGCCGGCGCCCAAGACCCTGCGTGCGCGTGTGCCGGGAGTGCGCGGCGAGATCAAGGACCGTCATGGCGTCCCGCTGGTGTCGAACAAACCTTCCTTCGAGGTGCGCATTGATCTGAAGACTCTGGTCGATGAGTACAGGAAGCAGATCGAGGACGACAACAAGCACCTCGCAAAGGATAACAAGCGCATCCTGCCTCTCTACGAATACCGGTTCCTCGAACGTGGTATTCCGCGCATGAAGAAGGAGATCGACATCAAGGCCATTGTTGATGAGGTCATCATCGGGAGCCTGAATAACCTTGGTCTGGCCAAGGAATATTCTGCTGAAAACTTGCGCATTCACTATCGCACGAACCGTGGGGTGGTGCCTTGGGTATACCGGAGTGATCTCAGCTTTGAGGAGTTCAGTCAGTTTGCGGAGCATCGCCTCGGCTTGCCCGGCGTCAGTGTGACCGTGCGCCCTGTGAGGCAGTATTTGTATGATTCATTCGCGAGCCATCTCATCGGCTATGTAAGCCAGCCGGATGAAGACAAGGTGCCGGAAGAAGAGAAGAAGGAATGGGACTTCTACGTGCCGGATGACTTCGGCGTCGCCGGTGTGGAAAAATCTTTTGATGCCGATCTGCGCGGTCGCCCTGGCGTGCAGACCATGTTGCAGAACGAAAAGGGCCGCCTTGTGAAGCCCCTGGATTTTGAGGAGCCTCGTCGCGGTCACGATGTATATCTGACGCTGGATGCGCAGATTCAGTTCATTGCGGAGAAGGCGCTACGGGAGAGCACTCCTGCCATCGGACGTGGTTCGATCGTGGTGCTGCAACCGAGCACGGGCGAGGTGCTGGCCATGGCTTCGGTACCGTCGTACAATCCCAACAAGTTTATCCCATCCATCTCCAGGGACGACTTCAAAGACTACCTCAACAATCAATGTGTGCCGCTGCTGAACCGTGCGGTGCGTACCTACGCGCCGGGTTCCACCTACAAGGTGATGATCGGCTACGCTGGCATCCTGGCGGGAATTCAAAATGACCGCTGGAACTGCAGCGGCGGCGTTACCTACGGGAACAAGTACATGAAGTGCTGGATCGCCGCCAAGGGTGGTTCCCATGGCACGCTGAACTTGAGCGATGCCATCATGCGCTCCTGCAACTGTTACTTCTACCAATACGGAAACCACGCCGGCATTAACAACATCACCAAAGCCGGTCAGATGTTTGGCCTCGGTGAGCACACCGGTATTGAACTGGAAGAAGAAGATCCCGGCATTCTGCCAGGTCCTTCGTGGATTCGGGCGCATCAGCCGACACTCCGACCTGACTCACCGGGAATCGTGGCCAACACCTCCATCGGGCAGGGCTTCGTGCTGGCCAGTCCTTTGCAAATGGCCGGGGTGGCTGCAGCTACGGGCAACGGCGGTACGGCCTACAAGCCTCACCTCCTGAAGAAGGTCATGGAAGGCAGCGAAATGATTCGTGAGCAATTGCCGGAAGTGCGTGGAAAGTTCGCCGACTTCGGCCTGACCCCGGAAAAACTTGAACTGGTCCGCAAAGGCATGTGGAAGGTGGTTCAGGAAGATGGCGGCACCGCGAAGGCGGCCCGTATTCCCAACGTGGAGGTGGCGGGCAAAACGGGGACGGCGCAGAACTGGCGTCCTGATGGCCAGCAGGACAATCACACGCTTTTCATCACCTTTGCACCCTATGTGAATCCCGAACTTGCGGTTTGCGTTCTCGTGCAGGGCGGAAAATCCGGCGGCGGCTGTGCTGCGCCGATCGCGAAGCGTGTCATGGAACAGGCGCTGGCGCTTAAGACCGGCTATTCCGTGCAACTGGCGGCCATACCGGAAGTGAAAGGCAATTTCAATCACGTCGATTCTGTTTCCTTTGACGGGCTAGCAAAGGTCAACCTCCCGGCGAGCGATGAGGAAGACACCGGCAGTGTGAACGATGATGAGCCGCCTGCACGCATCAAACAACGGCGCGATGACGCGCAAGTCGCCCGACCCAAGGGCAAGATCAAAGTCGAGGCCGACGAAGAAGGCTCGCGAGCAATCAAAAACAAACAGCCACCCCCGCGCCGTACGAATTTCTTCCAACGTTTGTTCAAGAGATAACGGGTCCGCGCGCCTGGCATTCACCTCACTTTCAGCACCGCACCTTTCTTATGGCTTTGGGATTCGTTAAAAAGATCAAAGAATTTTTCACCGGACAAAAAGATATCACCAGTGGTACTCGCATCGTCATCAACTGTGAAAAGCTCGAGAACCGCGTAGCTTTGTTGGAGAATGGCACGCTCGAGGAGTATTCCATCGAGCGAGTGGGCACCACCCATCTGGTGGGTAGTGTCTTCAAAGGCAAGATCAAGAACATTGAGCCTGGCCTCAAGGCCATGTTCGTGGATATTGGCCTGGATAAGAATGCGTTTCTGCATTTCTGGGATGCCATTCCGGAAGCACTCAATGCTCAGAGCATGGAAGAGATCAGCCGCGGAAGCGGAGCGGGGAAGCAGCGCAAGAACATCACCGCCAAGGACATTCCTTCGCTCTATCCCGTCGGCTCGGAAATCCTCGTGCAAATCACCAAGGGCCCTGTGGGTAACAAGGGACCGCGTGTAACGACGAATATCTCCCTGGCAGGCCGACTTCTGGTGCTCATGCCACAGAACGATTCCTGCGGCATCTCCCGCAAGATTGATGACCCGAAAGAGCGCACGCGTCTGCGCCACATCGTGGAGAAGATGCACCTACCCGATAACATGGGTCTCATCATGCGCACGGAAGCCTCCGGCAAGCGCGCACGCCACATTATCCGTGACCTCAGCATCCTCGTGGAGCAGTGGAACGAGATATCCCAGCGCCGCGATGCGCATCAGGCGCCAGTTTGCTGCTTTGAAGAGCCGGACATCTTTGAGCGTACCGTGCGCGACTTCCTCACGGAAGAAGTGGATGAGATCGCCTGTGATGATCCTGCCACGGTGCAGCGCATGAAGGAAATGGTCGCGCCTATTTCCCGCCGGGCGGCAGGGCGTATCACGCTCTTCACGGGGCCCGCTTCCATCTTTGACCGTTACAATGTGCAGCGGCAGATTGATTCAGCGTTCTACCGCCAAGTCTGGCTCAAGTGCGGTGGTTATATCGTCATCGATCAGACAGAAGCGCTTATCTCCATCGACGTAAACACTGGCCGGAACAAAGGCGGTGGCGGCAGTGTGGACAAGGTCATTCTGGAGACGAACATGGAAGCCGCTGCTGAAGTGGCGCGCCAGCTTCGTCTGCGCAACATGGGCGGTCTGGTCGTGGTGGACTTCATCGACATGAAGGGCCGCAAGGAACAGCAGATGGTCTACAAGGCCATGGTGGATCACACCCGCCGCGACAAGGCGAAAACGCAGATTCTGCCCATCTCCCAATTCGGCCTCATGGAAATGACGCGTCAGCGTCTGCATGAAAGTCTGAGCGACGCGCTCTATGAAGAGTGCCCGAACTGCAAGGGCCACGGTCAGATCAAGACCCCGCTCACCATGAGCGTGGAGATCCAGCGCCGTCTTAGCTCGATTCTGCAACGCCTCACCGAGCCCGAGCGCGACCTTCTGGTGGTCATCCACCCGGATGTCATGCAACGCCTCCGCACCAGCGACGATCAGATTCTCGTGGATCTGGAGCGCAAGTATCAGGCCCGAATGACCTTCCGCACCGATCCTTCCTTCACCCGCGAGCACGTCGTGATCGCGAATGTGAAAACGGGCGAGGAGATCAAGGTGTAGCTCACCTGATAATGGTTAGCACTCTCCTGTGAAACCAAGCCATGAGTGGTGACCTATCCGACGCTGATAGCGACGCGAAGGTTGCCGCCATCTTCTACGAGCTTGTCGGCGAGCGAGCGTCTCGCCTCCATGAAGCGCACTACAACCACGACTCTGCAGCGGCCATTACCGCGGCATTGTCGTCATCACCAGACGACCGCACAGCACGAGACATCGCATTCAATCTCACCGATTGGGCGTCCGACGCTGCTTTCATCGTCGCCGTTCAACTCTTCCCCGAGCGCTTCTCTGAAGCCGTGATTGCCGACGGAGTGAATTGCTTCTCGTGTTTGATGACTTCGCAGTCTGAATGAATTACGAGATGGGTAGGGGAGAACCATTCAAGAGTGATCTGGTCCGAGTGATCGCCTATGAAGACATTTCCAAGGTCGCCAGCTTTTTCACCGCTGGCGCGCAGGTGAACTTGAGGGCTGAAACCAGTGGTAGCGCCGCAGTCTCTGATGAAAGCGGTGGCCACGTATTTACCGTCAGGCGACGTGAGCTCCGATTTTACTGTGTTACGACAAGGGTCACCGCAAGCGGTCAGAACGGCAAGGACCGGAATCCAAACCGCAAAGCGAACGAAGAGTGTGCCCATGAAGTCCCTTCGTAAGTTATGCTCACAAAGTGGTCACGGGCATTGCCCACCCTCACGCCACCGGCAGTGTTCCCTTGCCGATGCCACGCAATTGGAAACCGAGAGAAGCGGCCGCCATGGGGTCGAGCAGGTTGCGGCCATCAAAGATCAGTGGGGTGCGCATGGCCTTGTGGAGTTCTTCCAGGTCCACGACGGCGAACTCCGGCCACTCGGTGGCCACGACCAGGAGCTCCGCACCTTGCGCGGCATCCAAGGCACTATCAGCGAGCCGAACCTTGCTGGCCAAGGGGGTCTCGCTGAACTTTTCCATGCCCTTCGGATCATAGGCAGAGACGCTGGCGCCCTCTTTGACCAAAGCTTCAATAAGTTCGACCGCCACGCTGGAGCGGATATCATCCGTGTTCGGTTTGAAGCTGATACCCCACACGGCGATCTTCTTGTCCTTGAGGACCCAGAGTGCTTCCTTGATGGACTCCAGGAAACGCTGCAACTGCCGGGCATTGATCTTCTGCACCTCTTTTAGGAGGGTGAAGGGTTGGCCCAGTTGTTCGGTGATGGCGATGAAGGCAGAGATGTCCTTGGGGAAGCAGGAGCCGCCGTAACCGAGGCCGGCGTTCAGGAAGCTGCGGCCGATGCGCTTGTCCATGCCGATGCCTTCCGCCACCTTTTCCACATCAGCGCCACTGATTTCGCAGATCTCCGCGAGCGCATTGATGTAGGAAATCTTGAGGGCGAGGAAACTGTTAGCCGCGTGTTTGATCAGTTCGGCGCTGTTGATGTCCGTCACGAGCACGGGGGCCACGAAGGGCTCGTAAACCTTCTGCATGATGGACAAGGCGCGGTCGCTGTTGCCCCCAATGACAATCCGGTCCGGATTCATCAGGTCTTCGACGGCGCTGCCTTCACGCAGGAATTCTGGATTGGAGATGATGTCGAACTCGACGCCCGGCTTTGCATAGCGCCGTATGGTCTGGGCAACGCGCTCGCCCGTTTTCACCGGAACGGTGCTTTTATCCACAATGACGCGGTAGCTATCCAGACAGACGGCGATCTCGCGGGCCACCTTCTCGATGAAGCTGAGGTCCACGCTGCCATCAGGCTGAGGTGGGGTGGCCACGGCGATGAAAATGACCTCGCCAAAAGCCACACCTTCCTCGGTATTCGTCGTGAATTGGAGGCGCTTGGAGCTGATGTTCTTGCGCAGGATCGTTTCCAGTCCGGGTTCGTAGATGGGCACGCGACCTTCCCGGAGCGTTTGGATCTTTTCTTCGTTGTTATCCACGCAGGTGACGTGGTGCCCGGCCTCGGCAAAACAGGCGCCTGTGGTCAGACCAACGTAACCAGAACCAATGATGGTGAGTTTCATGCAGTGAAAATGTCAGCGTGGGATGGAGATTTCGCCAGTAATTTCAGCAGCGGCGATCCCTAGAAAGGGAAAAGCTGCGACGGCTTGAGACCATCGCAGCTTTGGTAAAATTCTGATTCAGGTGAGTAGAGACCTTATTCGCGGCCACCTGTGCCGGTGGGATTCGGATCCAGATCCAGTGGCAGACCAACCTGTGGGAAGTCTTTCAGCGTCAGCGTGAGCACTACGCCGTATTCGTTCTCGATACCGTTGTCACGGATCAGGCCGCCGAGCGCCGCTGTCCAGCTCACGAGGTCACGGTGGATGCTGTAGCTCTGGTACTGCATCGTGCTGTCATCCATTTCGTAAATCTGGTTCATGGAGAAGCCCCACTCATCGTTGATGCGAGCGTAGATCTTCGAGTAGACCAGGCTGCTGTCACGGATGATCGGGTTATCCTGCAGGAACTGGTGGCCGAAGGTCCAGGAGAACCAGCGGGAAGGGGACCAAGTGATGCTGGTGTTGGCTTCGGTGAAATTGTAGTCGCTGTCGCCGATGGGTAGCTGCGCGTCCAGGTTGAATGCCAACCAGGGAACCGGGCTCCAGAAGAAGGTGTTGTAGAGGTTTGAGATATCGCGATCGAACTCGGGATCTTCGATAAAGGCATCTACGAAGGTCGTCAGGCCCATCCAGTTGTGGGTGACGGTTATCGGTTCCGTCGTGCCAGGAGCAGGACGGGCATAGCGCTTCGTTTGCCAGAGATTGCGAACACCAAGGCGAGCGATATTCCAGGTATTCAGGTCGTCGATGGCCGTGAAAAGCGGCACATCAATGGGCCGGGGACGGGTCGTGGCGGTCAGACGGTCAACCCCAGAGAGGCCTTCCACAGGATCGGCATTGAGGTAGGAGTAGTTGATGAAAGGTTGCACCACGTGACGCAGACCTTCCAGACCGATGTGCGGTCTTTGCACATCATCCCACGTTTTGCTGAACTTCGTGGAGAGATCGAAACCGAGGTGGAAGATACCCACTGTGTCATTGTTCACTTCCTCTACAGCGCCCGTGATGTCACCGTAGTAGGTGGCGCCGCCGCCGATACGAGGGATAAACTGGAAGTTATTGCCGGGGCCAAAGCTGATCGGGTAAAGGAACTCGTGGTAGGTGTGAGCGCGGAAGTACTCATTTTCCGCCAGACTCGCGTAGAGCTCATTCAGCTCATTGTTGATTTCATCCTGCTCGGCGAGCAAGGTGCCCGCGTCCACCAGTTGCACGCCTGCGGCAGCTGCGGCAAGGAGAGCTTGTTGGTTCACAATATCCGTGCCGATCGCGAAGCGCTCCACGTCGTTGAGCTTATCGATGTATTTACCAGCGGTCGTTTGGCCTTGGTAGAAGACGCCGGTCTTGAAAACAGGCATGCGCTTGAAGTCCAATGCCAGTTCCGGAAGGCGCTCGCCCATGCTGTGGAATTCATTCAACTGGAAGCGGCCCCAGAGGGTGGCCACATAGTTGTCATTCCGGTGCACCAGTTTGACGTGATTGTCCGGCTGCGGATCCGTGCGGAAGATGTTCAGGAAATAATCTTCCAGGATGAAAGCATCGCTCAGCTTCGTGATGTCGAAGTCAAGGTACCAAGTGCTCTTCTCAGGACCGGGAATGAAGATGCGGTGCTGGAAGGCAATGCGGTAACGGTTCTCATCCACCAGGCTGTCCGGGCGGACGGAATCATTCACGCCGGAGGTCGCGTCCGAATCATAAGCGTAATAGATCTTGAGCTGACCCACGTTCGGGTTCGTATCCCGAAACTTCATGGAATAGTAGTCCGCACCGACACCGACGCCGCGGGCGCTACGAAGGTCGAAGTGATACTTCGCCAGGGTGTGATCTCCGTGCATGACACCATATTGATTCAGCAGGAAGGCGCCCCACTGGCTGGTGAAACCCGGCTGGAAGAAGAAGCCCAACTCATCATCCAATGGTTGTGAGAGGAAAGGCAACCAGAAGACAGGCGTCTTACCGGCATAGACTTTTACGTTCTTCATCACGACGCGATCACCAGGATAGATGGTGATGGTCTTCGCCTTCACATGATAGTTCGGCACTGCGCTGTCATGCGTGGTGAAGACTGAATCCAAACCGTCGATGCGCTCCAGCTCAGACAGGTTGGTGCTGAAGTCATCCATGTCATAAAAGATCGGATCGAGCGAACCCTTGATGTGGTTCGCCGTGAGATCTTCGGTCTTCACGTTGTAGATGATGTTTTCACCACGAAAGATCTGACCATCCTTCACGACGGTCACGCCTTCGCGGGCCATGACATCACCGGTGTTGGAATTGTATTCCGCGCGGCCAGCTTTGATCTGTACGCCTTCATAACGGATATCAACATCGCCCGTCGCGGTTGCAATACCGGTCACCGGATCGAACTGCGTCTCCAGGCCTGTGATGTTGATGTTGCTCGTGAGCGTCCCAAACATATCCGATTGGCCGTGAACGAGGGAGGAGGAGATCAGGCAGCAACCGACAAGAATCGGGAGGAGTTGCTTCATGGTGCGTCGAGTCGTGATTTGTCTCATGCAGAGGATGGCCGCAGGGAGTGGGAGGTGATTAATCAATATGAAATAGGCGAGCCAGAGCAGGGCAGCAAGGAAAAGGACAAGAAAAATCTGCGCCAAGGCCCTGAAATTGTTGGCAATCGGCACAAGACTGTGCGCTCGCTTTTTTTACCGGAGGAATGGCTAACGGACAAGCTCGCAAACGCGGCGGCTAAGCTTTCCGTGTGGAAGGCGCCGTTTTCCGGTTGGGAAAAAGGTCGCGGCACATGGGGCAGATCGTTCCATTGCAGCCCCGGGCTGTGCAGTATTCCCGGCCATAATAGATGATCTGAAGGTGCAGCTTGTTCCAGGTTTCCGTGGGGAATAGCTGTTTGAGGTCGCGTTCGGTCTGGAGCACCGACTGGCCAGAGGTGAGCTTCCAACGCTGAGCCAGGCGGTGGATATGCGTGTCCACCGGAAAACTCGGCACTCCGAAGGATTGCGCCATCACGACCTGAGCCGTTTTATGTCCGACCCCCGGCAACGTCTCAAGAGTCTCCAGATCGGCGGGCACTTGTCCGTCATAGTGTTCCACTAGGAGCCGGGAAAGTTCCTTGATCGCTTTTGCCTTCTGAGGTCCCAAGCCGCAGGGCTTCACAATCGCCGCGATTTCTTCCAGCGGCGCCCGACTCATTTCCTGCGGACCTGCCGCCAGAGCAAAAAGGTGAGGCGTAACCAGATTTACCCGCGCGTCCGTGCACTGCGCAGACAAAAGCACGGCGACCAGCAGGGTGTAGGGATCCTGGTGATGAAGAGGGATGGGAGGATTGGGATACAACTCCCCCAGCTTTCCCAGAATATAGCGGGCGCGTTCCTGTTTGGTCACAGTGACCGGTCTGCGCGGTGGATTCAGCTACCCTGCCAGCGGCAGGACGGCTATGCTATGAGCTACGTTCGATCCGCTTCACCATCTGCTGGATATGCGGATACTTCGTACGCGGCTTCATGATGGCCAAACTGCGACTGAAAGAGCCCCAACGCAGCACATTGATGCTCACATGTTTGGCGCCATATTTGTTCATTTCAGCACGGCTGGGCTTGTAGATATCGATGGTATTAGTGCCAACCAGAGCCGAGCCGTAGTCGTCCACTTCATACACAAATGGCTCGCCATCAATCTTGAAGACGGTGCCTACGGGGTAGACGGACCAGTCAGCAGCGGCGCTGCGGGTGTTGCCGTATTTCAGGGTGTCACCGGTCGCGGTTTTCGCGCCATATTTCACGTGATCGGCCTCACTGTGCGTGTAGGCGGTCGTCCGAACTCCACTGATCTTCTTGGCACCGGCGGTCTTTGTTTTGTGGCCAGTGCTTCCGCATGATACGCATACCAGTGTAACGGCGGCCAATCCAAGAAGATGAGTGATTCGCATAGGGTAGTTAACAACTCTGAATAAAAAGCGAGTTTGACGGCTTTTTGAACTCTGGTCAAGACAAAAGCCGCCTCCCCAAGGCCTTGCCTAAACCAACAACAGAAATCATACCAGTTAGAGAGGAGATCTTCTCAAAATCGCGATTTCCGGCACTTGCGCCGAGGGGCCTTACCGCCTAAGCAAGCGGTGTCTCGGTGACTTTTCCTGCGAATGCCCAACCCCGCGCAGCACCTCTTGCAGCACTACCTGGCGCAACTACGCGCACGGGGAACGACGCATGTGACCCTGGACAAGGACGCAGTTTCGGCCCTTCGCCACGTAGGAAAGCCCGCTGCTCCTGCAGCGGCGCCGGAAACGAGATCGAGATCGAGCGCCATGCCATCCAACGTGGCAATACGGCCGGAAGTAAGGCCCACGACCACGCCAGCAATCGTTCCACCCACGAGGCCCGAGCGCGAAATTCCTGCTGAGAAAACCTGGGCTGCTTCTGTAGTTTCCGAAAGCGCAAAGGCTTCCGCACCCAAAGCCATTGCGATGGTGACCGCTGAGAAGGAGGCGGAACTCAAGAAGCTGGCGTTGCAGGCGGAGAATTGTGAGGCTGCCCGAAATACCGGGACGCTGCGCGACATCATGGTCTTTGCCACAGGCAGCCCGGATGCAGACATCATGTTTGTCGGTGAAGCACCAGGCGCAGAGGAAGAGAAGCTACGCGAACCCTTCGTCGGACCGGCAGGGCAGTTGCTCACCAAGATCATCCAGGCCATGGGCCTGCGGCGCTCAGACGTTTATATTAGCAACATCTGCAAATTCCGTCCCAAGATCGAAGACGGTCGCCCTCAAAACAACCGGAATCGTGCACCCACACCCGGGGAGATGCTGACCTGCGCTCCGTTTATCACAGCAGAGATTAACATCATCCGGCCCAAAGTGCTCGTGGCTCTCGGAGCCACTGCTTCGACTGGACTCGGAATCGAAGGCACTGTCGGCAAACTGCGCGGCAAGTTTCAGGATTTCCGCGGCATCCCGGTCATGGTGACCTACCACCCGTCCTACCTCCTGCGCCGCGAGCAGGAAGACGGTGGGGGACTGGCTGAGAAGAGACTTGTCTGGGAAGACATGATGCAGGTCATGGAAATGGCCGGCCTGGCGGTCTCAGCGAAGCAGCGGGCCTATTTCAGCAAGCCAAAGGCGTAGGGCGATATCTCTTTATCGTGCAAAACGTGTGATTCCTTTGCTGCGCTGCGAAGCACGACTTAGGACATACAATCTAAGGCTTGAAGTTGAGTTGGGGGACGTAGCAGCCGAGAACGGCAACTGCCATGGACAGCCTAAGTGTGATATAGATAAGGGCCGTCGAAATGACGAGGGGAACAAACGTGCTGAGCTCGTTCCGCAACCTGGCGCACATAACGAAGTAGGTAATAACGATTGCTGGAAGGCCAAGCGCCAACCAAAACTGGTCATCCCAGAAAATGGAAAGATCAAAATTTGATGGATCTAGCTGGTAGAGGCCCAGGGCGAGGAATGGAGGTAGGGCAGCATCGAACGCCAGTGGACTTCGGCGCAGTACTCGATACTCGGATGCAATCCACGGAATGACGAAGAGAAGCCAGATGACCGAAAGGAAGAGCACGAATCTTAGCGGATAGGTAAGTGGCAGCCAAAGATCGTTGACGCCAGCCATGGTCATAAACGCCAAGCCAGCGACTGACAGGATGTAAGTAAGCGTTGATCTCAGGTCAAGTGCGGCAGCACGGGGACGGAGGGTGAGGGTGATCGCTGCGGCAACGCTGAGTGCAAATAGCAGAGTGGCTATCGGGAAATAGACATGTGGCGCATATGGCAATAGAGGGGGACGAAGGATGAGTACCGCCAGGAGTGCGCTGCCCATCAATAGGGTTATTTCATGAACGCGGCGCATACTTGCGTCCCTACGAGGGACAGTGTGCATGTTAGCGGATTGGCTGTCTGCATGACAACCAGCAAAACAGGTTTTGCGATGGTCGATCATACCTAATCTCTCTATTGGTTGTTAACCGTCCGAGACGTCTTCGTCCGCAGAAACGAGATCGGCGATGTGCTTTATGCGCATCGCCGATTTTAAAGAGAAGAAAGATGATTTTCTTTTTGCTCCGCCTACCGCAGCGCGCGATACACATGCTCCAGCGCAATGAGTGTATAAGCTGTTGTCAGCACAGGATTGCCTTCCATCCACTTAGCTTCATCATTGGCCCAGGAGCCATCCGCTTTCTGAATCTTCAGCAGGTGATCTGCGAGTTGAGTGCGCCAGTCCACGGTCTTGCCATCTTTCAGTTTCAGTTCGTCCAAGCCAGCCACGGTCAGAGCTTTCGCCATGGTGTGGTAGTAGTAGAACTTCCCTGCCTGGCCGAGGCCGGGATTCTCATCCAACGTAAAGTTATCACCCAGCCACTTTAGCGCCGCCTGCACACGGGGATCTTCCGGAGTCAGCCCTGCATAGATGAAGCTGAGCATGCCTGCGTAGCTGATGCTGCCGTAGGAGCGCATGGCCACGCGACCATCGGGGAGCTTTTGGTCTTCGGCTTTGTTGCCGCCGACCGCGGGTTTGTAAATGAAGCCACCTAAGTTTCCCGCGTCATCGCTAGCCCACTTCTGATCATTGGATGCGGGACGGTTCTGGCAACGCTCCACGAATTTGATCGCGGCGCCCCAGTTCAGATCATTCTTCTTGTCTTCCGGCTTGGCCAGATCTTCAAACAAGCGCTTTGAGTAATAGAGAGATTCGAGCGCGAACTTCGTGTTAGAAAGGTCGGCATTGGCAGGCTTGGCATTGTCCTGCGGGCCGTAGCCGAAGCCACCGTCAAAGGCATTGTCCTGCGCGCCTTTTTCATCGTAATCAGTCTGATCACCGATGACGAACTTGCGCGCTGCCAGAATCGTCTGCTGGTATTCCGGCTTGGGGTTAAACGTCAGCGCCAACAGGGCAATGGAAGTATTGTAGTTCGCGCGGCCTTTCCCATAGATGCCGCCATCAGGCTTCACATTGCTGAGCAGGAACTGGTATCCCTTGTCCACTGTGTCGGGAACGGCGTCGGTGGGCTTGCGGGTGGGGTCGGCCATGAAAGCTGTCAGCACCAGAGCGCTCACCGCAGGCTCTTCGGTAGGCTCCCAGGATTGATCCGATTTCTGCTGAGTCTTGAGGAAATTCAGGCCACGCGTGACTGCCAGATCAATCTCCTGCTTTAGCGATACATTGGAGGTATCCGGCGGGGTCGATTGGGCAAAGACGCCCGTCGCCGTGAGACAGGCGAGGAGCGGTGTAAGGAGGGTGCGTTGCAGGGTCATGGATGAAGCGTGGTGGTGTCAGTTCAGCTTGGTGGGGGAAAGGATCACGGTGACGGGTGTTTCAACTGCGGGCACGGAGGCGGTCTTAACGAGCCAGACTTCATCGCTCGTGTTCTGCGCCACCGGGCAATTGTAGATGGAGAGCATGTCGAAATACGTCGCCATGATGGAACCTTCGTATTCGGCAGTGTAACCGACCTGCGCGATGATCGAGCCCGTGTAGGTCCAGTGATTCGTCCAGAGCTCGTCTTTGTTCTCCTTGTTCACGATCCAGGAGGCGAGCGGCGACTTCTTCATTTGCGCTTCCTTGTTCTTCCACTCCACATCCACCAGCAGTTGATTGGCGCCCGGCTTCTCCATGGGCTTGGCGATCATCGCCTTGGTCTGAGGCTGGGGCTCCTGGATGAATTTCGCGGCTTCGCCCACATGAGGCTCGTAGTTGCACAGCAGCATGACCAGATTCAGCTCGGTCGGGCTGATCGTGGTGCGCAACAGACTCTCGTGGGTCTTTCCGTTTTCCGTGACGATGGCGTACTCCAGCATACCGTCCGTCATATTCACCACGGCCGGAAAACGAATCTCGCGGCTCTGGCTGTCGAATTTGATGTCTCCCAACTCATAGGAGGATTCGCCCGTCTTCTTGATGCGCTGTTTCGCGGCATCCACCGCGGCAGCAGCTTTTGCTTGGCCCGCGGGATCTGGCTTGGCCTCGCGGGAGGTCTCGCCGCCATCCTGCGCTAGAGCCAAACGGCCTGAACTCAGCGGTAGCGTGATCGCCAGCAAGCAGAAGAAAAAACGCCCCATCACAGGACGCACCATGGCGGTATTCCCGTGGTCAGAGGCTTTGGAGTGGTGCGAGTGCATGCGGTATTGAGTATTCATAGCAGAGCATTGGCAGCGCTACGCAGCAATGAAGTTTGGTGTCTGAACCCAGGATTTTGTTCAGATTGTAGCGATGGACGAAATGTGTTCCCGGCGGTGGCTAAATTTTGCCCACAATCGCCGCCAAGAGCAAGGATGCGTGCTTGCACGAGTGGCACTTTTTGTCGTTAGTAAGAAGTACATATGAGTGAAGAGCGGCCAGCCGAGGTGGACAGCAGCAGTGAGATCAGGTGTGGGGTGACCCGCTGGTACTACAAACGCATGCTTCTCCTCACCGCCATGCTTGTCGGCATGGGCAGCTATTTTCTCTATGACGGCAAGTGGGGCTACCCAAAGGCAAACAAGGTCGTGGAGCACAAGCAGTGGTTCCAGGACCATGTCGTGACCGACTTCCAGAAGGCCAAGGAAAAGGGCGAAGCGGAAGCTGCCGCCTGGCTGACTGAGGCCCGGGTTAAGGGTTGGGTCGTCAGTTCCTCTCTCCAGGAACCCCGCTGGGACGACTATGCGGCTCCCCATGGCTGGGCCTCCGACCCGAAACATTACAGCGTGGACGAGATCGAGCAGCAATTCTGGTGGGGCGGAACTCTGCTCGTGGGTGCCGTGGCGGCGATCCTTACGCTACTGTTGAATCGCAACAAAACTCTCAAAGGTTATGCCGACCATCTGGTGCTGCCTAATGGCAAGACGGTACGTTATGCAGATGCCTTCAAGGTGGATAAACGCAAGTGGGATCACAAGGGCCTGGCCTATGTCTTCCACAAACCGGGCGGCCAAGGCGCGGAACAAAAGGCCATCATCGATGACCTCAAGTACGACGGTGCGGGCAAAATCCTCGACAGACTGCTGGCGAACTTCAGTGGCGAGTTGATCGAGAAAGTGCCCGATGAGGAAGAGGAAGAAGAAAAAGAGAGTGAGGATGCTCAGACTGACTCATCCACTCAGGGCGAAGACACGGCCTCAACGACCGAGCCCAAATAAAAAGCTAGCATCTCTCGATGCTCTATGGAAGGCGGTCGCGCCAGCTACCGCTTTGTGGTTGGAGGAGCAAAGCTCCGACGGGGCGGAGCCGGCTTACCCCTGACTTGGCATTCACCTTGGCTGCTTCGCCCGTCCATGACTTAATCAACATCTCTCCGCCACACTTGCATCCCGGGCGAAACCGTATTCACTGCGGCGCTGTCCATGGAAGGCTTTCTCGTCTTTGACTCCATCTCCAAGAACTTCGGCGCCATGCGTGCCTTGAAGGAGGTGTCGCTGACGATCCAGAAGGGCGAGATCTTCTCGATGCTCGGACCCAGCGGCTGCGGCAAAACCACGCTGCTTCGCATGGCGGCAGGCTTCGAGAAGCCCGACTCAGGCCGTGTCTGGCTCAATGGTCGGGACATTACCGCGCTGCCACCCGACAAGCGCCCGGTAAACACCGTCTTTCAAAACTACGCCCTATTCCCTCACATGAGCGTGCGGGACAATGTCGCCTTCGGACTGCAAATGGCGAAGAAAGACCCCACCTACATCACCCGCGAAGTCGAGGCCATGCTGGGCCTCATCCAGCTCAAGGAGCATGCGCACAAACGCCCCGCCCAACTCAGCGGCGGCCAGCGTCAACGCGTGGCGATCGCACGTGCGCTCATCAACAAACCCGAGGTACTGCTGCTGGATGAACCTCTCGCCGCGCTGGACCTGAAGCTGCGACAGCACATGCTTACGGAACTGCACCGGCTGCATGAAGAGGTTGGCATCACCTTCCTTTTCGTGACGCACGATCAGGAGGAAGCCATGAGTCTGAGTGACCGCATCGCCGTCATGCGGGAGGGGAATATCGAGCAGGTTGGCCGACCCGCCGATCTGTATGAGAAACCGGGCAATGCCTTTGTGGCATCCTTCATTGGCGATGCCAATTTCATCCGTGGCCGCGTGACTTCTGAAACCGCTGATGGCCTTTGCTCCGTGGCGCTTGATGGCTTGGGCGAGTGGAAAGTGGAGCGTAGCGCTGATATAACTAAAGGCGACAATGTGCTCGTCATGCTGCGGCCCGAGCGCCTGCAGGCCTGCAATGGTGCAGCGCCGCCTCCAGACTCCAATACATGGTTATCCACCGTGGAAGACACCGTTTATCGCGGAGCAAGCACCTGCGTTTGGCTTCAGGCAGGCGGGCATCGCTTCCGTATGGAGCTTCCCAACGAGACCTCGCACCCAACGGCAAGCCTGAAACGGGGTGATACGCTGAACGTGACCTTTCAGGCGCGTCAGGCGCTCCTGCTGCGGGAGGCTGCTTCGTAGCATCGGCATGAAGGGAGGCGAAGCCAGCACGCGGGGAAACCGGCTTGGAGAGTGGGCCATCACGCTGCCGTCCCTGGCCTGGCTTTTGGCGTTCTTTGCAGCTCCGGCATTGCTGGTCATCGTTCTGGCCTTCCGCCCCGCAGACATGCAGGGCGGGGTGGGGGAGGGCTGGACGCTGGATAATTTCCGCGCGCTCTCTGACCCGCAATACCTCGCCATCCTGTGGCGCACGCTTTGGCTGTGCGTTGCTACCACCATCATCTGCCTCATCCTGGCCGTGCCCATGGCTTACATGATGGCGCGCTGCAGTCCCGGCTGGAAGAATCTCTGGCTGCTGCTGGTCATCGTGCCATTTTGGACAAACTTCCTCATCCGTGTCTTCGCCTGGAAGTCGCTGCTGCATCCACAGGGAATCATCAGCCGCATGCTTCAGTCCATGGGACTTGTGGATGACGGAGGCGTGCTCCTTTACAATGCTGGCGCGGTGTTGCTGGTCATGGTTTACACGCAACTCCCGTTCGCCATTCTCCCGCTCTTCGCCGCTGCAGAGAAGTTCGACTTCAGCCTCATGGAAAGTGCCCGTGATCTCGGGGCATCGGGTTGGAAGGCCTTTCAGAAAATCTTCCTGCGCAGCATCAGCCGGGGCATTGGCGCGGCGGCGTTGATGGTCTTCGTTTGCACATTGGGCATGTATGTGGTGCCCGATATCGCGGGCGGCACGGATACCGAGATGCTGGGGAACAAGATCGCGCAGCGTGCGCAGAAGGATAGGAACCTTCCCCTGGCCAGTGCCCTGTCTGCCGTCATGCTCGGTGGGGTCACTGTGATCCTGATCGGTGGCTGGGCCTGGCAGCGTATCTCCACCAAACGGGAGGTGGCACCGACATGAAGCGCTCCTGGTGGCCCTACTTCATCTCCGCCTTGGTGTTACTCTTTTTCTATGCGCCTATCGTGGTGCTGGTGGTGAACTCCTTCAATGCCTCGCGCTTCGGCGGGAAGTGGGAAGGCTTTTCCTGGAAGTGGTACGAACTCCTTTGGAAGTCGGATGACATCTGGGAGTCGCTCTTCATCTCGTTGCAAATTGCTGCACTGGCTTCCGTGTTAAGCATGGTGCTCGGCACACTTGCCGCGCTAGCCTTGCATCGGTTCAAGACACGACTGCAGCGCTTTCACTCGGGGCTTTTGACGCTGCCGCTTGTCATGCCAGATGTGCTCATGGGCATCTCTTTGCTGCTTCTTTTCGTGGCCCTTGGTGTCGAAACCGGCTTCATGACCATCTGGATCGCCCATGTCACTTTCTGCGTCAGCTACGTGACCATGGTCATCCTCGCGCGATTGCAGGACTTCGACTTCTCCCTCATCGAAGCGGCCCGTGACCTCGGCGCGAGCACCTGGCAGACGGCCTGGCGCATCCTGCTCCCGCTGTTGGCGCCGGGCATCATCGCGGGCGGCCTGCTGGCCTTTACACTTTCCATTGACGATTATGTGATCTCGTTTTTCGTCCAGGGCGCAGGCGCGACGACTTTGCCGTTGCGCATTTACAGCATGATGAAGGTCAGCCGGAACATGCCCGTGATCAATGCGCTCTCCACGATTCTCCTGACTGTCACCTTCCTCGCTGTCGCCATCAGCTTCTGGCTCACCAAACGCTCTACCAATACCCACCGATGAAACGCTTCCATCTTGTCCCGCTCCTCTGCCTTCTCTTCAGCCCCGTCTTCGCGGCCGAAACGCTCCATGTTTACACCTGGGCGGATTACGTGAATCCGGATGTCGTGGAAAAGTTCGAGAAGGCGAACAAATGCAAAGTAGTCATCGACACCTTTGACTCGAATGAAGCCATGTATGCCCGCCTCAAGGCCGGCGCAAAGGGCTACGACATTATTGTCCCATCCAGCTACATCATCCCGGTCATGGAAGCCGAGGGCATGCTCCTCCCGCTCGATAAAGCCCAGCTTCCGAATGCCAAATACGTTGATCCCGAAGTGCTGGCCAAGGTGCCGGACAAGGAGATGAAAGTCAGCGTGCCCTACACCATGGGCTACGCCGTCATCGCCTACCGCAAGGACAAGATCAAAGACCCGGAAGCCTCATGGAAGATGTTTGCCCGTCAGGATCTCAAGAAGCGCATGACTTTGTTGGATGATCCCCGCGAAGTGCTTGGCCTCGCCCTTAAAGTCCTCGGCCACAGCATCAACACCAAAGACGAAACCGAACTCGCCGCCGCCCGTGATCTGGTTCTGCAATGGAAGCCAAACCTCGCCAAGTTCGATAACGAAGGTTACAAGGCAGGCCTGGACAGTGGTGAGTTCCTCCTCGTCCACGGCTATAGCGGCGATCTCTGGCAGGTGGCTCAGGAAAACGAAGACGTCGGCATCCTCATTCCCAAGGAAGGCGTCACTGGCGCCTGCGACGAACTGGTCATCCTGAAGACCGCGCCCAAGCCCGATCTCGCCCACAAGTTCATCAACTTCCTCCTGGACCCGGAAATCTCCGCCGAAAACATGGAGTGGATGGGCTACGTCTGCCCCAACACCGAAGGCCTCAAACACGTCAGCAAAGAGTTCCTCCAGAACCCCGCCGTGACCATCCCTGCTGACGTGAAATCCAAGGTCGAACTCATCGAGGACGTCGGCAATGATTTGCCGAAGTACACGAAGGCGTGGGATGAACTGAAGGCTGGGAAATAACGCCCCAACCGCTCTCTAAACACGGCCCACACCCGAACTTTCGCTTTTTTCGCTAAAGACTTACTCTCCAGGACCAAGCATGACCATAAACGACCTAACGGTGAATATCAGTCACTTGGATCGAGACACACTTCTCGACGAGTGGCATTGGTTGATCGGCAATACGAAGCTGCCAGTCATGGCTACGCTCGCTGGAGACATATTCGTGCAGGATTCCACTGATGGTAGTGTTCACTTTGTAGATGTTGTCGAGGGCACTTGTTCCCAGATTGCCGGGGATGGCGCAACCTTCCAGCAGCTTCTGACTGACCGGGAATTTGTCTTGAGACACTTCTCCGTTCAGCTTGTGGCTCCCCTTATTCGCTCTGGTGCTGTGCCAGCAGTTGGCCAGATTCTTTCATGGCGTCAGCCGCCAGTTCTCGGTGGTAGTTACACGACCGATAACCTTGAGGCCACCGACATTGAAGTTCATTTCAGCATGATGGGTCAGATATGGCGGCAAGCATCCAGCTTGCCATCGGGTACTCCCATCAAAAGCGTCACCCTTCAGTAAGTGACGCTCCTGCCATCAAATCACCAAAGGCGTATCAAGGTATGAGGTGGGCTGAAGACGGAAAATAGCGCCTCAACCGCCCTCTAAACCTAGCCCACCCACGACTTCTCGGCTGGCCAGCGAAAAAGATTTCGAAGCCTTTCTAATCGGCAGATAAAACGTAGACTATTGAAATTGTTTTGGAACCGCGGACAAATCCTATGTTATGCACTGTCGACGAGCATTCATTCTGACGATCGCATTTGGGCTTGTCGGATGCGGACGCAGTCGTGCCAGGTATGAGCAAGCCATAGCGAACGCGGTAAAGTCCGAGCCGAACGCCGTAGCGTTCGAGAAGGTCTATCCAGGGTCTGAGCACTTTATCTCCTACTACGACGACCTGCACGGTACACCGCGATGGAACTCGAAGGCATTGATACAGGGACGCTATGTCCTAACGATGCAGTTCGACATCTCGATCGAAGCATCAGGAACGGTGGTCAACGCCGTGGCACTACCGCAGTATTACTTGGTAGAGGTCAGCGACGTTACAACTTCGCCAAGTGGACAAACGATAATCTCGTACGACTCAAAATCTCAGAGGGAATTCGGCTTGCGGGAGTGGAAAGCTCTTGAAGCGAACGGCGGTGACATTTCTCCGCTTGGGATACACATGAAGCGCGACCAACCGGTGCGAGGTCTGGCAGCTCGCTGGAAGGGTGCATAGCGATTTTTGGAAGCGCGCACAGGCGGAGTTTCCTGCGTCGTGGCTACCCTATTGACGCTTAAATTGTTTCGATATCGCGGACTAATCAGATGTTCGGTTAAAAAATGAATCTCTTCGATTTTTGGCTGAAGTGGATGAAGCGGGGATTGATCATCATCCCGCCGGTCATGGTGATCGCATTTATCGTTCTTCCGATCATAGACGCAGCTCGCCCGTGGAGTATGGCCGAAACTGAGTTGGATCGTTATGGGCGAAGTGGCGTAGCCGTTTGCGTCGGAATGTCCTCATTCTATTCCCGATCAAACAACAGCGAGATAAAACGGAATCAGCGAAGCTACCTCTTATTGACGAAGGGCGAATTGGCCTCGATTACCGAAACCCACGAGAACGATAAAAGGACTGTGAGCTTAGAGACAAGCAAATGGGGATTCTGGATCGTGCCCTTTATTTTCCTCCTGTTCGTCTGGCTGTCGATTCGGTATTCCATCCCAAGAATTGTAACGAAATTCAAATCAGGAAGCTGAACTATTCCATGACTAAAGTCCGTGTCGAAAGCTTCTCCATCTCCAATTTCGATAGCGCGCGATACGTTGTCTCGCTATTGCTCGCCGCAGCAACGTGCCTTCTCTTTTTTAATGGAGGGAGTGGTGCCGTAGGCGGCTGGCTTCTTGGGTGCATCGTCTCAACCGTAGTGCTCGCTTTCGTAGGCGGGCGACGGCGAGTGCTGTTCACCGCCATCGCAGTCGCGCCTCCGTTTATGGTGATTACGGCGTACAACCTCTACTACAGCACCATAGATCCGTCAGCAGGGTTGCCGCCTTACGAAATGCTATTCTCTTCTACTCTTGCTTTTGGCGTTTTTGTGGCGCTTCCCATCCTGGTTGCCATTATCACTACCCGCATCACAAAATAGACCCGCGAGCATTTAACAAGTGCACCCTACCATCAGCACCCCCCCATGTCTAAACTCCGCGTAGAAAGCTATTCCATTTCGATCGACGGCTTTGGCGCAGGCCCGGATCAGCGCCTGGAGAACCCGCTGGGCGTCGGCGGGCCTGCCCTTCATGGCTGGGCAATCCCTACTCGCACGTTTCAGGAGAAAGTGTTCGGAAACAACGAAGGCGGAGAAACCGGGATCGACGATGACTTTGCCGCGCGGGGCTTCCACAATGTGGGTGCCTGGATCATGGGCCGAAATATGTTCGGTCCCGTGCGCGGTCCCTGGCCGGATGAAAGCTGGCGAGGCTGGTGGGGTGAGAATCCTGTATACCACACGCAAGTCTTCGTGCTCACGCATCATCCCCGCGCGCCACTCGTCATGGAGGGAGGCACAACCTTTCATTTCGTCACGGGAGGGATTCACGTCGCCCTTGAACGCGCTCGCGAAGCCGCCAACGGAAAAGACGTCCGCATCGGAGGCGGAGCATCGGCCATCAGGCAATACCTTCAGGCGCGATTGATCGATGAAATGCACATCGCCATCTCGCCAATCTTGCTTGGCGCCGGTGAGCGGTTGTTTGACGGGATCAACCTCGCCGAATCGGAATACACCTGCGCCCAGCATATTCCATCGCTGCGGGCAACTCACATTGTGCTAAGCCGAGCATGAACTAACCATGCCGTAGCAACTCGACCAGCGCTCTCCAATTGAAAATAGCACCTCCCGCTTGCCATCGCTTGTTCCAGATCGCCAGGCGTCGACGTCATTCTAAAGACATGAAATCCTTCATAACTGCAACAATCCTGCTGACGCTCCTCTCTGCTGGACTCGCAGAAGTGCAAACCCCGCTTTGCCTCACCGCAAGTCAGATGTCAGTCGCCACGGGCCAGCCGTCATTGGTGCTCATGTCGAATGGTTCCGTGCATGTCCCGGTTTGGTCCTTATCCGGTGGCACCGTGGGGCAATCGGTCGCCGGACTTGTCAGCGGTCTCCCGAGCGATTGCGCTGCGGTGAAAGTTGAGATCGTCGTGACCACCACAGATGCGGCGACGAGTCCCAACTTCGAGGACGTCTACCGCGTCCATCTCTCGCAGATGGTGGAGAATGCCCCGTTTACGGATCGCTATTATCTGGGCACGCCAGTCCGCACCGCATTGCCCTCCGCTCCGCTGCACAGCCGGACCATTGTTTTGGAATCCTATTACGAAGTGGAGCCCAAAGCACCGCTCTGGGTGCGTATCCAACGGGAACCTGGCGATCCCGCCGACACCTTCACCAGCCCCACGGGGCTGGCCATGGTGAAGGTCACACCCATCGATGCGCCGGCGAAGCCCCACCTCGTGCAGGACATCAGTGGCTACAACTCTTGGCCGATGATGCAGGCCATCGGAGACAAGCTAGTGTGCGTCTACACCCGCGGCAAAGGGCACACGATCAATGAAGGAGCCCGCGACGCTTACGCCCGCACTTCACGTGACGGCGGAAAAACGTGGACGCCAGAGACCGTGGTCGCCAATTCCCCGGACTACGGTGAAGTGCCCGTGGGGAAGGGACTGGATGCCGACGGGGCAATGCTCCTCTGGTTACGCCGCATCGGCAAGGAGTGGCAGCACGACCTCTACCGCACCACGGATGGGGTGAAGTTCACCCTCGTCGCCACACCAAAGCTCGCGGTGCGCCCCATGCAGATCACCGACATCTTCGCCGTGCCCAAGGTCGGACTCATGGCCCTGTGGTTCGCTGGGGATTATGGGGACAAGCCGACAAACGCATGGGGCACCGTCACCAGCAGCGATAACGGCGCCACCTGGACCCAGACCACCGTCGAGTCTGACCTGCCCAAAACGCAATGGCCGACCGAACCCGCCGCCGTCCATCTGGGCGATGGCAAAATCCTCGCCATCGCCCGCACGGAAACCGGCCCAACGCAGTGGCAGATCGTTTCCACCGATTACGGGGCAACATGGAAGCGCACACCAACCAACATCGCCGACATCCGCGCTTCCACGCCCTGTCTCGTTCTCGATCCCAAAACCGGGTTGCTCAGCAACTACTACTATCATCGCGGCAAGGGCCTCCTACGCCGTCGCGTTGTCGACCCCGAGCGTGTCTTCAGCAATTCGCTCCTCTGGCCGGTTTCCGAGGTCATGGCCACCGGTAGTCAGAGCACGTGGGATGCGGGCAATGTTAACGCCACCGTCATCGGCGATACCCACTACCTCTCCTTTTACTCCGGCAAAGCTCCTCAGACCTCAGTCCTGGTCTCCGGGCTCCCGTCTCCGGGAGGTGGTGAGGATGCCGAAGCATCTTCGCATGTGCAGTCGAAGGACATCTCGAAGTGAAGTTGTGGCCTGACCGTTAGTTGCTCCACTTGTCCATCGCCGGACTTTTGGTTTCGGCGGTGTGCGCTGCGAAAAATTTTACACCTCTGATTCTTATGCCGGTTTCTTTGCTGAGAATCGAGTGGTTGTAGAGGAAAGCGTTACCTTGGGAGGCAGGTTGATCAATAGCGATTCTAATCGCTATGAACGGCTCATCATTGATGCCGTCTGTAATTTCCAGCCGCACAAATGGATATCTTGAGATGGTAAACCAGTCATCAGCGGTCTGGATGACTCGTGTGGAACTTCTGCCAAGGATAGCATCTTTACCAAATCTTTTTTCAAGTGTTTCGAGATCAACTATCGACTGGGATTTGGTCTCGGTGATGTCAATTTCGCGATCCCATGAGCACGATGCTTCGCACAAAAATACCGACAAGCAGATGAGCGTCGCAAACCTGGTTCTTATTTTCTGCTTAGCGTGCATGAGCATTCAAACGGTTAGTGAAGCGCAACGACGTGAGTGCGATCCCTTCACTTCAGCGTCTTCAAATAAGCAAACAGATCCGTGATCGCACTCTCCGGGAACGCTTCCAGCAATCCCTCCGGCATTAAAGACCGGCGCATAAACTTCGCGTGTTTGATCTCGCTCTTGGGAATCCGCTGATCCTCAATGCCCACGACCCGCAGCACCACGGCATTGGCATCTTCGCCGGCTTGAAAGCCTTCTTTGATGGAGCCGTCTTTCATCTCGATCCGGTAGATGCGATACGCGCTTTCCATCGCAGCATTCGGCGTGAGGATGTTCCGTAGGATGGCCTCGGTGCCCATGGCGCCGACGCCGCTGAGGTTAGGTCCGATGTTGCCGCCTTGGCCATTGATGAGGTGACAGCCCATGCAGACGGCCGCCATGAGTTTGCCGTTGGCGGCATTGCCTGGCTTCTCCGCAAGAGTCCGGTACTTGGCAAAGCTGGTATCCAGTTTCTTGGCAGCATCCGCAGAAAGGATCGGTGGCATGTCCATCGTTGTCGCCAACGTCGCGCCTTTCTGCAAGGTGCCCCAATCATGACCAGCAGCGGGATTGAAGACTAGATGCGGCGTGTCCTTAGGAAGATCGCGGTCAAAGAATGCGCGGATCTGGTCGCCGCTGCGTTCCACATCCCAGACCCGATAGCCCGTCAGCGCCCCTTGTGTTCCGCCGTTCGCCGTATTCCAACCGACGCGTGGTTGCGCCAGTGACTGCGGCATGGGCCGGGTGCTGGTGGCAGTCAGTTCGCCATCCACATACAGCCGCCAAATGTTTGAGGCATCACGGCTTGCCGCCACATGCGTCCAGGTGCCGGTCACGATAGGTTTGGCAGCGACCACCACATCGCCGAAATCCTTGAAGCCATAGACCCTCAGCTTGCCGCCAAAGAAGTTGATATCGATCGATCCTGGAATGCCAAAGATGCCATCCGTATTGGCAGGAGCGCGGCCCGCGGGATCCAGGCGAACCCAAGTTTCCGCGGTGAGCGGCCCGTCGAATTTCAGTTCCGTCTGTGCCCAGGCCGTCTCTTCGCCATTGAGCAGAAGGATCTCCCGGCTCAGGCTCGCCACTTCCTTGAGGATGGCCTTCAATCCCGCGTCATCGGGTAGCAAGGTTTGCAGCCGCTCGAGCAGATTTCCTTCCAGCGAGTCCTTCGCGATGGCGCCCGACTGAATCCCAGCGGTAATGGCCTTGGCCGCTGCCGGAGTTGTCGCCAGACGATCCAGCACCAGCCGCCGCTGAGTGGCAGACACATTCGGCAGCAACTCCATCGTAGCGGTGATGGCTTCCGGCGCCTTCGAGCCCGCCAGCGCCAGTGTCGCTTCATCACGCACAGCAATGTGCGGGGAATCCTTGGCCAAGCTAAGATACAGTGCAGTCTCCGCTCCTCCCGACTCAGAGAGCGCACGCAGGGTCACAATGATCTCCTCAGGCGCAGCGGATGAGGCCACCTGATTCTTCAAGACCTTCGCCAGGGCATCGGAAACGCCGGCAATCCGAAAGCCCGATGCCAGTCGTAGTCCAAGAGCGGCCTGCTTCGCATCGCCCATCAGCAGGCGGCGTGTGATGTCCACGATGAGTGGCGCGATCTGCTTTCCGTCCACCTTGCTCCGCACTTCCAGTAGCGCTTCCAGTGAAGGCAGGCTTTTGACGGGATCACTCAAGGCGGCACGAAACGCGGTTGCCACTTCAGGTTGGCTGAGAGCGTCGGTCAGGCGGAGCAATTCCTCTGAGCCGGGTGGCCGTTTCAGTTGTGGCAGAATCGCTGCCACCAGCGGCACGCTGTCGGTGGCTTTCAGCGAGAGAGCCGCCAGCAAACGCGCCTCCGTGCTCAGTTTCTCCCCACTTGGAACCTTCAGGAATTCAGCCACCGCGTCCTGATGACGCTCCAGCGCCAGGCGTACAAGGTACCGCTCGAACTCCCGCTCGTAGGCCAGTCCGGTCTTGATGATCTTTTTGGCATTATGCGATGAAGGCGCGGTCGGTTCCGCAATGGGCGCCTGAGCGAAAGCCAGCAGCAGGCTCAATGTCGATTCGCGCAGTGTGGCTTGTTCCGGGGCTGCGGACAAAGCATCCAGCAATGTCCCCGCTGCCCGCACCACCTCGGCGCGCACTTCCGTATCCGTATCGCTTTGCAGCTTCTCAAGACTCTCCAGGAGAGTGGCATCTTTCTCCTGCAGGATGGCATAGACGCAGGCACGCACGGCTTCGCGCCTGACGTTTCGGCTGGGATGGTGGAACAGCTTTCGCAGTTCTTCAGCCTCAAGTTGCCCCTTTTCAGACAAGACCCACAACGCCTGAATCCGCGCCGCCGTGGACTTGGTCTCGTCATTCAAAAGCGCATCCAGGAGCGGAGTCGTCTCTTCCACTGGCCGATCCGCCAGCGTCTGCCACACCAGATGGCTCTGTGCCACGGAAGGCCCACCCAGCATCCCCACAAGTTCCTGATGCGAAAGCAACGTCAGGTCTTTAACGGCAAAGGGTTGTTGGACTTTCGGTTTGATGCGCCAGATGCGGCCCCGCACCTTGTCCCGATCCGGATGCGTGCGCGGCACTTCATTGTGGGAAATGATCTTGTTATACCAATCCACCACATAAACACAGCCATCCGGTCCTAGCGTCATGGCCACCGGGCGAAACATCTCATCCGTGGAATCCAGAAAGTCCGGCAGGTGTGAGGCCTTCCAGCCAGTGCCTTCACGCCTGAGTTTCACCGCATTGATCTTCCGCGTGATGGGATTCGCCACCAGCATCACATCCCGCCAGGGCTCCGGAAACGGCCCTTTCGCATCGGTCAACGCCAGACCGCTCAAACCCGTGCCCCCCAGCCGGAAGTCCGTGATGCTGGGAAACTCCGGCGCATAGCTCTTCCACTGCTTACCCGAGCAGCCGGGATAGTTCGCATACTCGTGAAACGGCATTACCGCATAGCCGAAGTCATTCGCCTCCTGGATGAAAGCCTCACCTTCACCTGTTAGCACAAGTCCCCAGATGTTGCAGGGGCCATTGCTCGTGATGTCAAACCCCGCTCCGTCTGGCCGGAACTTCGCCATACGCGTCTGATCGAACTGAATCGCGCGGGTAGGGGACTCATTCGGGCGGCGCACCTGACTGTAGTTGAACGCTCCCTGCGCCATCCAGATCCAGCCTCCCGGCGCGCGAGTAAACTGATGCGGAAACAAATGCGAATCCTGCACGCCGAATCCAGTTAGAATCACATCCCGCTCATCCGCATTCCCATCCCCATCCGTGTCCCGCAAATAGACAATGTCCGGGCCGTGGAGCGCATAGCAGCCGCTCTTATAAGGCAAAATACCCAGCGGGATGGCCAGGCCATCCGCAAACACCCGTGGCTTCTGCGGCCCCGGCGCAAACGGCGTATCAAAGACCAGCACCTTGTCCTTGGCATGGCTCGCATAGAGCGCCTCCGCTGCCGCGGGATTCTCATTGCCATCCACCGGATATTCCAGCGCCGTCATGCTCCACATGCGGCCCCGCTCATCGAAATGCACCGCAATGAATTTGCCGATACCCGCCGCCTCATCTTCCGCCGCGACCAGTTCCACTTCGAATCCATCCGGCACCTTGAAGGTCTTTAGTTGCTGCTGCGGTGTGTTAGGTTTCGCGTTGGAAGCATTGCCTTCCTTCATCGGCGCTGCTGTGGCCGGAGGCGCGGCCGCTTTCTTTTCCTTCGGATGACCAACCTTGTCCCAGGTAGGCCCGTCAGCCGTGACTGGCAGTTCTTTCACCATGACGTCCTTCACATACACCTGCGCGATACCGCCGGAATGAATCTGCAGAGCAATATGCCCATCCTGTGCGATATCCACCTGCGGCTCCGTGTAATCCAGCGCCGGCACCCCGTTGATCCACGACTGAATGCGCGGCCCATCCGTGCGAATGCGGTATTCATTCCAGTCATCCTTCTTCACGGCTGCGTTCACGGCTGTCAGATTCGCAGATTCCGCGATGACCTTGTTGCGGCGTGACTCGTCATACATTTTTCCCCACCAACCATCCCCCGCATCCACCTGGTAGCCGCTCATCTCTGAGGAGCCCGGTACCCGCAGACTGCGAATCTGCACGCCACTGTTGATCATCCCTGTGTTGGGTGTGCCTGTCAGCTTGATCTTCAGTCGCAGGTCGAAGTTGTGAAACGACTTTTGCGTAGCAAGGAAAAAGTTCTTCGGAATCTTCTCTGTCGTCGACCCACCCATGATCGCCCCATCCTGCACCGACCACCATTTCAGATCGCCTTCCCAACCCGTTAGGCTCTTCCCATCAAAAAGTGACACAGGATCAGCCGCCGCCAAGCGGGAAGCCGGTAACAGAAAAGCCGTCAAAGCCAATGCGGCCAGGCCTGCGCGAGAAAATGCGTTCATGACAAAAGTTGTGGGGAGAAGAAATTGTGCGCGATGCGAAGTCACGCCCGCGATTAAACGGGCGCAGTAAAGGTAGAAGCAGCATCCTGCCGCTTTCTCTCGCCATTTTGCGCTAAACCCCCGCTTTTTCTCAAGCGCGAAAAACAAACATCCCCGCAATCGGCAAACCGCCGCGCGGGGATGAATCAAAATTCACGTCAACTGCTCGCCAGCCTGGCCCTACGCCTCCAACTTCCACGGCCCACGATACTCACGCGTCAGCAGCTTGCTGGCTTCGTCATCGCCCACGATCACTTCCTTCTCCGGGTCCCACTTCAGCGGGCGATTCACCATTAGCGATATCAACGACAAATGCCCCGGGATCGCACTATGATGCGCCGTTTCCACTGGCGTGATGGTCGGCTGACGAGACTTCACGCAATCCAGGAAATTCCGGTGATGCCCCAGCGTCTCATAAAGCTTCTTCTTGATCACGTCTTCACCCAGCTTCGGCGCTTCATACGCCTCCACGACTGTGTCCTTGCCATCCGCACCTTTTTGACGGCGCTGCACCTTCTTGCGCAGATCATCACGGGAGGCGTCAAAACCACCGCGATCCACCCACACCCAGCCATCAGTACCGATCCACTTTGTGCCCATCTTGATGTCGTCGTGACCGCCTGCGATCGTCATGGTCACGCCACTCGCATACTTCGCTTGCGTCCGGTACTTCGTTGCGGTGTTCCAGACAGCGTCTTTCGGCGGGAAGTCCACCTGCACGGGAATGATCTCCGTCGGACCCGTGCTGTCCGCATCCATGCCCCAGTGCGCGATGTCTACATGGTGCCCCACCCAGTCCAACAACTGCCCGCCGCCAATATTATAATCCCAGCGCCAGTTCTTGTGAATACGCGCCTCAATGTACTCCTGCATCTTTGATGGCCCGATCCAGAACTCATAGTCCAGCTCCGCCGGTGGAGGCGTCACGCTCATCTTGTCCTTCGTTTTGGCAAAGTCATTGTGGCCGGATGGCAATCCGACTTCTACCGCCGTCAGCTTCCCAATGAGACCGTTGCGCACGATCTCCGCTCCTACGCGAAAACGATCAATGGAGCGTTGCCAGGATCCCGTCTGCCAGATCCGGCCAAAGCGTTTCACCGCCGCCACAATGGCCTGCTGCTCCGCAATCGTCCGGGCCAGCGGCTTCTCCCCGTAAATGTCCTTCCCGTTCTTTGCCGCCTCGATCGCTAGCAGCGCATGCCAGTGATCCGGCACCGCCAGCATCACGGTATCGATGTCTTTCCGCGCCATCATCTCGCGGTAGTCATGGTAGCCTTTGCAGTCGCTGTTGTTATAGCGCTTGTTGATCGTGTCCACCGCCGCACCGAGTGCCCTCTTATCCAAATCGCAGGCCGCCACGATCTGGCAGTCCGTTTCCCCCAGGAAACTGTTGGTATTGCTCGGCCCCATCATGCCCCAACCCACCACCCCCATGGTGATGCGATTGCTCGGCGCGTTTTGGCCAAAGACGCTCGACGGGACGATCGTTGGAAAGCCGATGACGGCAGCCGCACCCTTGAGGAAACGGCGGCGGGACGGAGAGGAAGCCTGTTTTTTCATGGGGCAGATCGTAGCGGGCCGCGCGCGCCTGCAAAGACATTTTGTGCGCCTGTTCAACATTCGGCTTGCCCCGTAGTCCAAGGATACGAACCTACCGTATGACACAAGTCCGAGCCCTTTTCGCACTGCTCATCCTCTCCCTCGCGAGCATGGGGACTTGGGTGTGGCAGACCAAACAGAAACAGTGGGCTGCCGAGCAAAGCCTGCGCGAGACCGAGGTCAATGCCGCCGCCATGCTCCGGGCCAAGGAGGAGGAGCACCGCAATTCTCTCAATGCGATGATCCAGCAGCACCAGCAGGACATCGACGCCATGATTGAGCGTCACGGCAAGGAACTCGACGGCCAGCGTCAGGAGGAACGCAAGCGCATGGCCGGCGCCATGGATCAGTTCAGCGATATCCTGGAAGGCAACAGGAAGACCCTGGACTACCTCGCCGTGCTCGAGCAGAAAGTGAAGTCTGGTCAGGCCCTCTCCGCGAACGAAGCCCAGAAGCTTTCCAACATCGCCACTGGTCTCAATCATCTGCAAAAGCAATATCAAAAGCCTTTCCAGGAGTTCACGGAACTCGCCACTTATTTCTCGAAACGCGCCGAAGCAAAAGTGGATAGCCCAAACATGAAGAACTCGTTTTGGAAGCGCCTCTTCAGCCGAGACTTCCGGGAGAAAGAGCGCGAATTCTATCGCACGGAAGGGGAGCGCCGTGGCTACCAGGAAGCCAGCGAACTCTTCGCCACGGCCTACAGTTCTGCCCAGAAGCAAATGGCCGCCGCCAATCTGAACCTGGAAAAATCAGTTAAAACCATCAATCAGATGATCGATGAAAAGCGCACTCCGGAAGACATGGATGCCTTCTTCAAAGAAGCCCGCCGCGCCCTCAGCGCTCACCAAAAGCTCCTCGACTTCGAACCCGAAGCACCGAAGCCGCTACCGACTCCTGTGAGGCCATAGTTCATCACCGAAGCTCGTCGAATATTTTTGGACTGCGGTGGGAAGCGGCAGCGCCACACCGCAACATTCAGTCAAACACCATCCGCCAAGTATCACCCTCGACCCGGAGTGCGTGCGGCTCGCCGCCGCTAGGTTGTAGGAGCTTGCTCCGACGCGCACGGAGTGGCTACACCCCTGATCTCGTAGCTACCCCACCACGCCGCTTCCTCAGTCCATCCACCGCCAGCACCGC
Organism: Phragmitibacter sp.; assembly: GCA_965284365.1. Classification (GTDB taxonomy): domain Bacteria; phylum Verrucomicrobiota; class Verrucomicrobiia; order Verrucomicrobiales; family Verrucomicrobiaceae; genus Phragmitibacter. The sequence continues at coordinate 5,433,789 of OZ260079.1, read as the reverse complement.
CATCGGCAATACCGCCAGAGCCAGAGGCAGCAAATACCTTGGCGCATCGCCAAAATACACCGCCAGGATCGTGCACATCATTAGCCGTGTGCTCGCAAAATACGCCAAGACTGCAACCGGCACCCACAGCAGCATACCGCGCCGCGTCACTCGCTTCCATTCTCCGCTCAACACCCACCACACTGCCATCGCAGCCACCATCACCGCGAGCACCGGCATCGCCGCCAGCCGCAGCCAGTGCACCACCCGCCATCCTGCTCGCACCCATCCAGGCCGGCTTACTTCCGCGGCATCCAGCTTCGCCGCCAATTCCGTCCGCCGATTCGCCACTTCGTCATACATGGGGATAGTTTTGTCACCCCGAGCATACACGGCAGGGAAAGTCTCCATCGGAGGCACAAGAAAGGCCATCCTCAAACTGTTCGCTGCCAAACTCGCTGCCTGTTCCTTTAACAGCGTCACCACAGCGTCATTGATAGGAAAAGTTCCCCCCATATAAATAGTCTGCCTCGGCACCGAAAGCGTCAGCAGGCTATTCTCGATCTCCTCCCGGACCTTCAGCATCCGTTGCTCTCTTCCCAACAATGCTTTGCTGCCATCCACCGCGAAAGCATTCAGGCTTTCCCACACGATGGCATCTGGCGACAGATCACGCCTCCCATCTGCGGTGTTGATGTTCCCTAGGAAATGCGATTTCTCGAAGACTGTATTCGCCTCACGGAACGTCGGACTCAGCGAGGCCGCATACTTCCGCATCTCCGCGTCCACCAGGAAGTAGCGCTGCGGCGGCCCCTCCTGCGGCAGACTGAAGAGCGTCTCCATCAGTGACTTCATTCCCGGTGTCGCCAGCAGGCTGTTCCCCTCAATACCCGTGCGCGCCTTGAAGGAAGCCTTGAATCCCGCATCCACGGCGAACATGACCAGAAACGCCAGCATCATGCCAACGACCGCACGCGCCCGTCGTGGTGATAAACCCAAAGCCGCTACCAAAGCAAGGAACCACATGCCATAGATCAGCACGCGTTCCTCCCGCAGATTCAGCAACAGTCCAATGCCGATACCGCAGACAATCCCCAGCCACCAGCGAGGTCGTGCCACCAGCCAAAGCAGCAACCCTACCACCGCAAATGATAGCGGCGCATAAAGAATGTCCGGAAAGCAATAGTTGCTCCAGTCCGCCATGAGAGGGCACAGCATCAGCGCGGCGAAAACCGCCAGGACCGCCCCCCGCGAAGCGCCGCACATCCGGCAGCCCGCCGCGAAGATCGCAAACGCACCCCACTGCACTACCTCCATCCAAAACCGCAGCGGCAGTCCCGTTGCCTGACACACACTTAGAAACACAGGATACACCGGCAGCCGCACATGAGCATTGGGAGACATCCCATAAAACCCCTGTCGCGCGAAAAAGACGTAGCTCTCCGGGTCCGAAGGCGCCGCCACTATTTCATCCCAAGCTGTGAGCAGAAACCTCACTGCCACCACACCCACGCATCCCAGCCAGAACCACCGATGTTGCCGCCACTCCTGTAGCGCGGTCAGCTTCACTCCAGCCAAATGTTCCCTCCGGAGCCGCCAGAGCAACACCCCGTGAAGAACCAACAAGACAATAAAGCCAATGCGCAATGTGTGCCATAGAGCCGCCGGCACGATCCACGGCAACCACAGATCATACACACGTCCATTGCTGCGCGGATCAGTCCCATCCGTGGAGGAGAACCATAGGTTCTTCGGCGTCACCGCATAGCGCCCGCGCCCTTGTGCCGCCACTTCTTCGGAGGAGACGGCTTGCAGCACCAGCGTCTCACCATTCTCCCGCACCGCCACTTGCCGCCAGCCATCCTCGTCAGCCAGTTGTTCCTTCGTGGGTTGATAGCGCAGCGCTAACGCCTCTACCTGACGAATGTTCTGCATCTTCAGCGGCGAAGTCTCCCAGAAGAGCTTCACTCGCGTGGTCTTCTGGACGCCCACCACACTCAGTGCCAGGAGCGAAAGCACAAGCAGCCAGCCCGTGACGGTCGGCAAACAGGAGCGTGTTTTCACTTCACAGGGCAGCTTCATCATCCGCACAAACCAATGGGGCACGCTGATAACTTATAGCGCAGCCAGTTCCGGCAGCGCCCGCGCCCCCCACTTGATGAGTTCGCCCGCTTCATGCTGCCGCAGATACTCAGCAGCGATGTCTTCCAGTTCCGTTACACTCTCCACTTTGCAGAAGAGCATCCGCAGATGTTTGCTGCCAGGCAGCCCCTGAGTATAGGCCATCAGCCGCGTGCGCATTGCGCGCATCGTTTGCAGTTCCGTGCCGTGATACCGCGTGGACTTGAGCGCCAGACGGCAATGACGCGTCATGAAGTAGAAACGATCTTCCACGGTTGGCGGCGCAAGATGTTCTCCCGTTTTCAGATAGTGCTGTGCTTCACCAAAAACCCATGGGTTAGCCATGGCTGCCCGGCCGATCATCACGCCGCTCACGCTAGTAGTGCTCTTTCTCAGAGCCACATCTTCGCCGGTGGAGATATCGCCATTGCCGATGACCGGAATCTTCACAGCGTCCGCGCATTGCGCGATCACGTCCCAGTCCGCCCGGCCCGTATAGCCCTGACTGCGCGTGCGTCCATGCACGGCGATGGCTTGGATCCCGGAGTCCTCCAGCAGACGGCACACTTCCACCGCGTTGATCATGTTTTGGTCCCAGCCAATGCGGATCTTCGCCGTCACAGGCACCTCCACCCCTTTCACAATGCCATCCGCCACTGAGCGGAGCAGGGGACAATCCTTCAGCAAGGAGGAGCCGCCATTACGCGCCACCACCTTGTTCACCGGGCAGCCAAAATTGATGTCGATGAAGTCCGGACGCTTCCAGTCCACGATCTTCCGCGCGGCTTCACCCATGCGCTGGCCATCCGCGCCGAAAAGCTGCACGCCCACAGGCCGTTGCTCGTCTTCGAATTCGGTGTACTTCCGCGTCCTGTCGTCCGCTTGCAGAATGCCTTCCGCAGAGACGAACTCCGTCACCATCACATCCGCGCCCAGTTCTTTGCATAGGCTGCGGAAGACCGTGTCCGTCACCCCGGCCATCGGAGCCAGATAGAGCGGAAACGCATGAGGATGGAACCAGGAAAGCATGTTCAGACGGAAAAGGGGCGCGCACCATCGCTCATCAAATGCCGCTTGGCTAGACGGCTTCTCGAAAAGTATGTCAGCATGAAATTTGGGAGCGCGAGGGCGTGAGTCGATGCGTCAATGTCTCAACCGTCTTTTCGGGAGCCAATCTAAATTGAATAATGTCCGATTTACCGCTGTCAGAGACTTCTCAACTCCATTCCATCATGATACCAAAATACACATTCATCGTCACCCTGTTGGCCTGCGGGCTCACCGCCTGTGAGCAGCAAAAGAAAAGCGCCCAGGAGCACGCAGACAAGGCCCAGAAAGAAGCCTCTGCCGCTATCGAAGAGGCCAAGAAAGCCACAGCCGAAGGCCTCGAAACCGCCAAGGAAAAAATCGCTGAGGGCGCCGCCATCGCGAAGGAAGAGGGCGCCAAAGCCGTCGAAAAGGCCAAAGTAGCCACCGATAAAGCGGTGGAATCCGCCAAAGAAATGGCTGCGGAGGGCAAGGAAAAAGCCGCCGCTGCCTATGAGGAAGCGAAAGTCGCCACTTCCAAAGCGGTAGACGAAGCCAAGGTCGTCGCTGACAAAGCTGCCGAAGAAGCAAAAGCCGCCTACGAAAAGGCAAAAACAGAGACCGCCGCCACACTGGATGAAGCCACGAAAAAAGTTCAGGACGCTCTGAAACCCACGCCAACTCCCGCTCCCTCGACCCCGCCGCCTGCAGAAAATCCAACTCCAGCGCCCGCTCCGAAAGGCACGGAATAAAATCGGTCTACCAGCTAGCCGATGGCAAAGCGGGGCCTTATCTGCATCTCCCTATTGAAACGAATCAATAAAACCCTGATGGGCTCTCGCTTCCAATCATCGGCTACCCCAGACTTTTCGACTGCTGAGATGGCCGTCGACGGCCTTCTCGGCCTCGCTGCCCGACCCTAAAAACCCCATTCCTCACCACCACCAGCCGGTCCGACCGGAGTGCGTGCGGGTTCGCATCGCAGGCCGCCGCTTTGTGGTTGGAGGAGCTTGCTCCGACGCGGCGCGGAGCTGCCACGCCCCTGACAAATCTCCGCAAGGGAGCGTAGGCAGCATGAGCGGGACACTACTTGGGCCGCAGCAAGTTTACACGCACCGCCACCCTCACCATCTCATTGGGTGCAACTTGCACCCAATCCAACGGTTCTACCGACAACATACAAATCATGACCATCTGCCGCGTGCTCTGCCTATTCTCCCTGCTCACTTTACTCTTCACCAACACCCTCAGCGCCCAACAGCAACTGCCGCAACCCCGCGTCGTCACTCCCGCCACCAAAGAAGCCCTCAAAAATCTCTTCACGAACAACGTGAAGGTCACCTTCTCCGGCGATGTCATGATCGTCCAGAGCGATGGCATCCCGGATCACAAGACAGACAAGTTTCCCAATCAATACAATCCCAACAGCATCCTGAAGCAAAACTACACGTTCCGCATTCCGCTTACCCCCTCGATCGCCTCCACAAAGACACCTACTCCCTTCGGAGCCATCGGAGTCGCCCTCAATGGCATTCCGTTCTTCAATCAATACAATCGCGAAGGACAGGATGCCGTGAAAGTGGAAGTCTTCGACTCCTGTTGCGGCCATCCCGACCCTGCCGGTCGTTACCACTATCACAAGTATCCCGTCTGCGTGAAATCACCTTTGAAGGACACACCGAATGGCCACTCAGGCATCATCGGATTCGCCTTCGATGGCTTCGCAATCTATGGACCCAAAGGTGAGAGCGGGAAAGCACCCAAAGACCTCGACGACTGCAACGGCCATGCGGACTCCACACGCGGCTATCACTACCACGTCACGGAAGGTTACCCCTACATATTGGGCGGCTACAAAGGCACACCGGACAGCGGCAACTTTCCCCGTGGCCCGGGTGGTGGCAAACGTCCCGCCAACTCCGGTGTCGGCCCACCTCCAAATGGTCAAAGCCCCCCACCCAAGGGTCCTATAGGCGCTCTCGAGGGCGGTCCATCAAGTGGCCCTCTCTAAAAAAAACCTTGTCCTGGGGGAGCCAGCTTGCTTCCACAGAAACAGTCCGCCCATAGGTCCCATGCGTCAGATAAGACCTATCGTATTCGCGCCTCTCCCGCGCCCGCGCCTCAGCTCAACTTACCTCCCGCCGCGCTTCGCCAGTTCCTGGCTTGAAGGTGAAAGCTTGTCCAAGGGGAAAGAGAACACCTCGCCATCGCTGCGTTGGATGATTACGTTGTTACCTTCCATGCGCAGGAAGGTGGCCTTGATGCTGCGGCTTTGACTATCCATCCAAGTCTGCTCCGTGGCCGGACCGGAAGGCGTTGCGGTCGCCGTCGGCTTTGCTCCCGGTGAAGCTTTTCCATCAAGAGACGCGCCGCCGTCAATCCACTCCTGGATCTTCTCAATGTCGCGTTTCCCCAGCGACTTCTTCGGCGGCATATGACCGTCGTCATCCACCGCAGAGACGAGCGTTTCCATGAGCTTGCTGCCTTTGGAATCTCCAGGAGACACCGTCTTGCCCGCTCCGATCTCTTTGCCGAACCGCTCCAGGTTGTCGAAAACGATGTCGCCCTTCTCCTTGCCTTCAGCTTCGCTGTGGCACTTGTAGCACTCAGACTTCAGAATAGGCATGACGTCCTTCTTGAAGTCAGCGGCCGTCGCGAACGAAGCAGCAGAAAGAATAGCGGAGCACAGGGTAAGACGGCGGATCATAGGTGAGAGGTGAGGGGAGGGATAAAGCCTTGGCTTTGGGTTGGGAACGCGCAAGTTTGCTTTTCCATAGCGTGAAATGCAAGATTTTTGCCAGTGAGCTTCATGTTCCCTGACACCCTCCCTTGCCTCGAACGCCTGCCAATGGCAAGATTCACCCGTGACGCAGCGATATCTCTCGTTCCCAAGTCACAGTGACATCGGCATCCGGTGACCGTCCATCTGCCGCATTGATCTCGTATCTTCCTTTTTCGTTCCTTCCCTAAATGATCACCCACACCGCCCGTCCCCTCCGCGTCGTTCTCTATGAAGGCGAGGGAGCTCTCGTGCTTCACGGGCAGACCCGGTCCCAGATCATCGGGTCGCTTCTGGACAAAGGCTATGCCGTGACCCGCTCCGGCGCTCGTGGCCAGTCCGCCTTTCCACACGATGACCGTAGCCTCCTTGTCCTCGCGGCTTTCGCAGATGGCAGAGCTCCATCATTGGAAGATGCGGATGGTCTCGTGGACATTCAGGCGCGCGACATCACAGGCCTCGATGCCGAGTCGGTGCTGAACCTGGTGGAGAAGTTCCGTGGCGAGAAGCCCATGAATCAGCCCGGCGTCTGGAAGCCCTGGTTCCCGGTCATCGACTACTCCCGCTGCACGAACTGCATGCAGTGTCTCAGCTTCTGCCTCTTCGACGTCTATGGCGTGGATAAGGGCGGAAAGATCCAGGTGCAGAACAACGACAACTGCAAAACAAACTGCCCCGCCTGCTCCCGCGTCTGCCCGGAAGTGGCCATCATGTTCCCGAAATACGCCAGCGGCCCCATCAATGGGGACGTGGTGAACGACGAAGATTTGCGCCGGGAGAAGATGAAGGTGGACATCAGCAGCCTCCTTGGTGGCGACATCTACGCCCGCCTCCGCGACCGCAGCGCCGCCGCAAAAAGCCGCTTCAGCAAGGAACGCAGCCCGGACAAAGCCTTGGAAGAACGCAAAAAGTGCCTCACCAAGATGGCTGCCGACGGTTTCATCCCCGCGGAAGTCCTTGCTGCACTGCCCTCACCAGAAGAAATCATGCGCAAAGCAGAAGAGGCCAAATCCAGGGCCGACGCTGCGCTGGGACAAGCTAGCAACAGCTAGGGTTCATTCCAACCGGCCTTGCCTCGCGTTGCCAGGCCTCCGGGCCACGGGCACCTTGCGGCATGCCGAAATGTCGTGATTTGGTCATTCAATTCTGGTCGGCCCAGCGGCCTCATTCGCTCCAATTTTCCGCCATTCAGTACTATATAGTCCGGAATATCGCGGATTCCGATACGCCTCTACGCCAGTACGCGCCTTTTTGGCCATCTTGAAATGCCCAACCGCACTTTTGGGGGACAGAATTGTACACTGCCTTAATTCCTAACAAATCGTAAAAAAACAGAAAAATATCTTTAATATTCATAAATATCATATAAATTATGACTATACATGGCTTCGCAGATCCCATTCAACGAGGTCGATTTTATCGACAACCCCGAACCCCGCTGCCCCTGCGTGCTGCTGGTGGACACTTCTTCGTCCATGGATGGCGACGCCATCGAACAGCTTAACGCGGGTATAGAACAGTTCTGCAAAGACCTCAATGAGGACAAACTCGCGCGGAAGCGGGTGGAGGTCGCCGTCATCACCTTTGGGCACAGCGTGGAAACCGTGGTGAACTTCACCGGCGTCAGTTCCTTCGTCCCGCCACGTTTTGAGGCCTTCGGTCCCACGCCCATGGGGGAAGCCGTCGTAAAGGGCATCGAACTTCTCGAAACCCGCAAAACCCTCTACAAGAATGCGGGCATATCCTTCTTCCGTCCGTGGATTTTCCTCCTGACGGATGGCGCTCCCACAGACTATCACACGAACCACTGGCAGGATGCCATGGACCAGGTGCTCGATGGTGAGCTGGGGAAAAAATTCCTCTTCTTCGGAGTGGCCATCAATGACGCAGACAAGCACAAACTCAATGAGGTGTGCCCGCCAAACCGTCCCTGCCTGAAGCTGCGGGGACTCAGTTTCCGTGAGCTTTTTTCCTGGCTGTCCTCGTCTCTGAAATCCGTCTCGTCGTCGAATCCAGGCATGGCCGCGTTGGCGTTGCCATCACCGGCGGGTTGGGCTGCCATTGACGTTTAATCGGAAGGTGCGAGCCCATGTGGAAGCAGGTCGTCACATCCGTCCGAGGATCGGCCCATCACACCAATGGCCTTCCTTGCCAGGATGCCGGGGCTGCCTGTGAACAGGGTCAGATTCTGCTCTGCGCACTATCGGATGGTGCAGGCTCCGCCAAATTCGCGGATGAAGGCAGCCAGATCATCGTGGAGGAAACGCTCACTTACTTCACGCGTCTGATCGCCGAGCATCCGTCACCAGCCCAGTTTGTACGAGATTGTGATGCCGAGTTGGGTCGCAAAATGGTGAAGCATCTAAGGAGCCAGTTGGCCGGATTGGCCCAATGGCGCGGGACGAGCATGCAGGAGTTCGCCGGCACTCTGCTCATTGCCATCATCGATGACACGCACGCCGTCTTCTATCAGGTGGGCGATGGCATCTGGTGTGTCTCGCGGAATGAAATCCTCGGTGCTGCCACCTGGCCGGTGCAGGGAGACTTTGCCGGACAAACCGTGTTCGTCACCTCCGAGTCTAGCGTGGATGCCCTGCAATTCAGTTCGGTGCCGGGCCGGGTGGACTATGTGGTGGGCATGAGCGACGGCTTGGAACGTTTGGCCATTGATTTCCAATCGCGCATTCCCCATCGGGGATTTTGCGATCCCCTCATTCGCACACTGCGCGAGGCGCCGCAGGTGGATGAGATGAAGGAAAGTCTCACGGCGTGGCTCTGCTCGGACCGGATCCGGGATCGCACGGACGACGACACGACGATTGCTCTCATCACGCATGTGGATCTTTGACGAGCGCGGAGCGGCTTTCGCCGTAGGAAAAGAACTCGCCAGAGGCGGGCAGGGGACCGTGTTGCGTCTGGACGGGACGGACGAGCATCTTGTAAAGGTCTATCACCAACAACCCACTGCACGCGACAAAGCCAAGCAACTGCTCCTGCGCTCCGCATCGCCGCTGCTCGGTCACGTCGCGGCATTGCCCATCTCACTGGCTTTCAGTGATGCCACAGTCAATTCTCACTCGGGTGTTTTCTTACCCTTCGTCGGAGGTGTGGAAATCTTTGAACTCTACGGCATCCGCTCCCGCATTGAGCGTTTCCCCAAAGCAAATTTCCAGTTCCTCGTCCGCGTCGCTTACAACTTGGCCTCTGCCTTCGAGGAACTGCACCGCCAAGGCATCGTGGTGGGCGATGTGAATGAGCAGAACATCAAAGTGCTGCCTGACGCCACCGTGCGCTTCATCGACACCGACAGCTTTCAAATCCGGAACTGCACAGAAGTTTATACCTCAGACGTCGGCACACCGCTCTGGACCGCGCCGGAATTACATGGCCTGGATCTTACCGGCCTGGAACGCACCCAGAACCACGACCTCTTTGGGCTCGCCCAGCTCATCTTCCTCATCCTATTCGCGGGCCGCAATCCCTTCTCCGGCGTGCCAAAAACAGAGGAGTATCTCCTGCCCGAGGAAGCGATTCGGCGTCATGCCTTTGCTTTCGCACCGGAGCATTTGAACTCGCCACTTGGCCCGCCTCCTCATGCGCCGAAGCTGGAGATGCTGCCACCGGACATGCAGGCTGCTTTCATGCAGGCTTTCATGCACGAGTCCGTGCTGCCTGATGCCCGGCCTACGGCTCGCTTCTGGAGGGAGCAACTGGAAATCCTCACCGCCGAATTGGTGGGCTGTCCCATACAAAGCTCCCATCTCTATTGGGGCGATGCTGAAGCCTGCCCTTGGTGTGCCTTCCTGGAAGAAACCGGTATCGACATCTTCCCGGTGCCAGTGGATGTCATTCATCTCACCGTTCTGACGGAAGAAGATGACGCCCTGATTCGCCGTGCCGCAGGTCTCCGTCCTCGTGCCTTCATCCGTGCGGATGCACCCGTGATCCATGGCCTAAAACCTTCGCCGTTTCCTGAGGCGCCGAAGGGTGTGAAGAGCGGCATCTCCAACCTCTTTGCCGTACAGCAATGGCGTCAGGCCTGGCTCGGTGAACCGATCCGCCGCTGCAAAACTCTCGTCCAGCAGGCCGAGCGCGAGATCCTTTCCAACCTCAGCCAGCAGCAAAAGATCATCGTCAGCTACAATCACGAATACATTGCCAAGTACACGACGCTGACCCAGTGCCTGCACGCTTTCACCAACATCGCGGCCTTGCGCGCCAAGGCCGAGCAAACGGTGCGGAGTGACGGCCGGCAAAGCGCGCTCTTGCGTTATCTGGAGCAATACCCGATCCGCAAGCAGCGGTTCCGTTCCGTCAATTCCTCCCACCTCGCCGCCATCCAGTCCTTCGGTATTGAGACCGCCGCGGACATCACCACCAGCGCCCTGAGTCGCGTCCACATGCCTCTGGATTCAGTCTCCGAACTCATGGAATGGCGCCGCCAGAAGGAAGCTGCTTTCACCTACGATCCGAACCATGCGCTCTCGTCGATCGAACTTCAACAAGTCGAAGACCACCTACAGCTCCATCTCTCTGACCTCCGTCTCAAAGCCGAGACCCTCGAAACCGAACTAAACGAATTCACCGAGGAAACAGAATTGAACCTCATGGCGTACGCCGCCCGCATCCAGGACCTCGCTCGCCAGAGAGACCAGGCCCGCCTCGACCTCCGCGTGATGGAGCAGGAAATGTATAGGCCATAATGTGCCATGTTCGCCTACCAGAGCGTGTCAGGGATTCGGCCTGCAAGGATCTTATAACGCTGTAAACTTCCAGTAGCGACACGCGAACATGAAGGGCTGCAAGCTTTGATGACTTTTCATCGGGGGGAACAGTTCAAACCCTTCTCCGAAGTGAAGGCCGAGCTCGAAAAGCTGGCATCACCCCGGACAAAACATCATCGCCTACTGCGGCACCTCTCGTGGGGGAAGCCTACTGCGCTTCTATCTGAAGCACGTGGCCAGCTATCCGAACGTCCGCCTCTACGAAGGCGCCTGGAAAGAATATGTCTGGCTGGGAGGCAAATCCCTCCCCGCCGAAACCGGTGGCGAGCCTGCCGGGGATTAATGCCTCCCGCGAACTGGTTAGTCTAAGCAAGCCATCCGTATTTAGTGTCCTATCAAGCCCGGAGCTTTGCGTGTGATCACACGAGGCTCTGGGTAATTCTTTTGAGGTCCATGCCAACAACAATAACATAGGCTTAACCCAATCAGGGTGAAAAGTTGGAGCCGCGAGTTCCTACATTTCGGCGTGATATTTGAATGCAAATGCGTCACGATGCAGCAGAACTTGTGATGTCCCGCGCCTCTATTGCATGGCGAACCCTTCCTCCACCTCCTTCTTAACTTCACCGCCAGCGCTGCCGTCTTCAGTTTCTGCCGATGGCGCTTTCCTCACGACTCGCTGGACCCGGGTGCGCAGCGCGAAGCATGACTCGGAGGATGGCCGTCTGGCTTTGCGGGATTTGTGCGAGGCTTATTATGCTCCGGTAGTGGCCTATCTGCGATGCCGCATGCGGGACGAGGATCAGGCTAGGGAATCAGCCCATGCCTTCTTCGCCACGCTTCTTCAATCAGGCGGCGGTACCATCCATGGAGCCGATCAAAATCAGGGGCGCTTTCGTTCCTATCTGCTCGGTGCGGTGAAGCATTACCTCGCGCATCAATGGCAGGCTGCCCGCCGTCAAAAGCGGGGCGGGGGACAGGCCGACCTTCCGTTGGATGAGCACTTGTCGGACGTACTTGCCGACGCCGGCGAGATCACTCCTGATGCCGCCTTTGACCGTCAGTGGGCCATCACTGTGCTCAGCCGATCATTGGATACCCTGCAGGCAGAATGCACGGCGGAGGGACGCACGGCCTTCTTCGATGCTGCAAAACCGCATCTCATGTCTGATGCGACTTATGGCGATCAAACCGAACTCGCTGCGGCCTGTGGTCTCAGCACACCAGCCTTCCGCATGCCCTGCATCGACTCAAAAAGCGCCTGCGGCAGCGGGTGAAAATGGAGGTCGCGGGCACGTTGGAAGATCCTGCGCAGGTGGACGAAGAGATGTGCTCGCTCTTTGCGGCGCTAAGACGCTGACTCGTCCGGGTTGATGCAATTCCTGCTCCGGATGAAAAAATGCGTTATATCCGGCTTACGTTGAGTCATGGCATGGGTATGAACGTCTCTTCAGCTTCCGCAACTCCAGCCAAGCCCTGCCCCCAGTGTGGTGCCCCTTTGCCGAAGGACGCCCCGCAGGGGCTGTGCCCTCGCTGCCTCATGGGGCAGATGTTGCAGCCTAGCGGCGTGCTGGGAGGTGATCAGGACACATTGGGTAGTGCTGCATTGCCTCCTCTTGATCCTGCCGAGCTCGCACCGCTCTTTCCACAATTGGAAATCCTGGCCTGCCTTGGCCGGGGTGGCATGGGGGTGGTTTACAAAGCCCGGCAAAAGACGCTGAACCGGCTGGTGGCGCTGAAGCTCCTCGCGCCTGAGCGCGCCGATGATCCCAGCTTTGCCGAGCGCTTCACCCGCGAAGCCCAGGCCCTTGCTGCCTTGAATCATCCCCACATCGTAGACGTATATGACTTCGGCCAGACTGGGGGCTTTTACTTCCTCCTCATGGAGTATGTGGATGGCGTGAATCTACGTCAGTTGCTCCAGAGCCGCCGGCTCACGCCCAAGGAAGCGCTCAGTATAGTCCCGCCCATCTGCGAAGCTCTACAGTGCGCTCACGATCACGGCATTGTGCATCGTGATATCAAGCCCGAGAACCTGCTAATGGACAAGGCTGGCACAGTGAAGATTGCCGACTTCGGCATCGCCAAACTCATTGGACGCACATCGGCTTCTGAAGCTGACGGTTCCGAATCTTCAGCTGCACACGCAAAGACAGACGGTCTCGCAGATGCTGACCACAGTCTTGCCTTTGGCACGCCTGACTACGCCGCCCCAGAACAGCATGAGGGCGGCGCCGCTTTGGATCATCGCGCGGACATTTACTCCCTTGGGGTCGTCTTGTACGAAATGCTTACGGGTGAGCGTCCGACAGCAGCGATGGAAGCGCCCTCCCGCCGGGTTCAGGTGGACATCCGCATCGACGAGATTGTCTTGCGTGCTCTCCAGACAAAGCCTGAACTGCGCTTTGCGACTGCTGCTGACTTCCAGGCGGAGGTGGAATCGGCTGCTGCATCCGCTGCCACCATCGCTTCGTCCCCTCGTCCAACAAGTGCCGGCATTGAAAGCAAATTCAAGATTCCTTTTACCATCATGCGGTCAAAGGCCGTGCAGGAGATCGCCTCGCACATGACTTGGCAGGAGCGCCGGGAAAGTGGCATTCGTGAGGTCATGTTTTCCATTTGGAATGCCGCGACCTTCTTCCTCCCCGTCTTCCTCGTCTTTTTCATTATGCCGGGCAAACCACTCGGTTTTTTTCTGGCCGGTCTGACTCTTTTTATCGGCCTCCTCGCCATGCCGGTCTGGCGCCGTATGGCTTTGGATTTTCTCTGTTCCACCGAGTGGGCGCGCACGCAGGGCATCACGCCCCGTCGCCTGGCGGAAAAAGCTGTGGCTGAACCAAACCGCTCCCTGCGCATCGCCGCGATGATCATCTTTCCCATGGCCATCTTGATGATTGGCAATGCATTTGGTGGTGTCTACACGACCTATATTTTCGGCGCTATTGCCATCATTGCTATGTTAGGCGCCATTGCCGGACTTAACTTTTCCAAATGGAGCGACAAGCTCGCTCCCTGGCAGCGATACGCCATCAGCATCGTCCTCGCTGCTGGCCTCATCGGGCTGCTCTGGTTTATGTCTGGCCCGGCTCCGGGCAATACGAGTATGTTCAAGCTATGGAAGGAGTCAATTCCTCCTGCTCCCAAAAAAGTGGAGACAATAGGTTCTGGTGGGATAGGCGACCGGTGATCGGCGGTCGGCTCGGGAGCCCCCAGATGGCTATCTTTACACATCTGATCATCACGCAAAACGACTCATGTGGCCCGATTGGAATTTCCCCTAGAAAACATTATTCGGTATCATTTTATGGAAATTATAGTTTAATGTGTTGGTGATCAGTTCCGGAATTTCAAAAACACGTATTCTTCTGCGCTGCCTCGGAGCTGCCGTCGGGATTGTGACGGGATTTGCAGGAACGGAATTCGCCATTGGTGCGCTGGAAGAACCGGCTGGATTGGCGGATGTTGGAACGCCAGAACGTGAAGAACGGCTTGCCCGCATTCGATCTAATTTTGACCTTTTTATAGTGATCGGTGCTGATCGGGACTGGAAAAAGACTGGTCAAGGTGGAGGGTTGCTGACCCGAATCCACGCTGCAAAATTAGCTCATGAGTTAAACGCCTTTAGGCGGGGGTTAGCGGAAAACCTGGCTGCGCACTTTGCTCAATTCGCACCCGCAAAGAAGGCCATGCCGCCATCAAGCATGGATGGTGATATCTCAGTATATTTGAGTGATAGGGCAACGTTCGCTGCTGACAACACTCAACAAAAGTCATACCGAGACCAACTTTGTGAAATCGTGGAGAGGGCCAAAAAACCGGCGGCCAGTGAGGATAGACGTCTCGCGATATTCATGCTGCGAATGGCCGACTTGGCACTGCTGTACGGTGATATGGATTGGGCGGTAGGTTATTATCAGTGGGTGTTGCAAACGCAAGAGACCTGGACGGAGGGCAGGCAGCACTACTTGGAGTTTCTAATGGAATATGCGGTGCCCCATGCGCGGTTGCATGGGGATGCCTACGGATGGCTGGCAGCAAGTTTACAGGCAGTCCGCCAAGTGTCTTTCTTGCGAAAACAAGAACCGGAAAATCCCCGCTGGGCCAGGCTCGAATCTAAGGTAGAGGTTGAATTGGAGGACTCTTGGTACACACTCCGCGACCTTGTTCCCACCGCGCGCACATTCTCCCTGACGAATTGGAGGAATCAACTTCAGCTCGCCTTGCAAGCTGCTGCCGAGTCCGATTCGAAGAAGCATCCAGAGATTGTAGGGGAGCACTTTTTGGCCTGTGCCATCATGGCAAATCAATGGTGGGACATGGCAGTGCGCGCCGTGCTAGCGGCAGACTGGTTAGACGGTGGTGCGGTGCTCGCTTCGGCGTATGCATACATGGCTATTCCGTACCAAGGGCTCGCTGAGACATTGTTGCTACAGGGTAAACGATGTCACTCCTATTGGATGTATGAAGAAGGCGCTGCGAACGCCAGTCTCGCCATGAGCCGTCATCCCAAGGCGGAGGAAATCTCTAAAGTGTTCATTACCTGCACCAGCGAACTTGGGAATATTCAGCTCAAATGGAATAATGACAGGCGTGCTCAATCGCTGATCCGAGAGGCTCTGACCTTCACGTCCGGTCATATGGAGGCCTACGGGAAAAGCGACGAAATGTTATTGAAACAGTTAGATGACTACGATCGCCTCGGAAAGTGCGCCGGAATGAGGGACAATGTCGCCGAGGCAAAGGCAATGTATCAGGAATGTTTGAGTATCGTTCGCTTGCTAGTGAGCCGGGATGCCGAAAAGCCCTTTTACAAGGCGTTGCTCGCCAAAACCCTTGATCGGTTGAGCGAGATTACCTTCACTGCAGGTGACATTGGTGAAGCATGTCGTTTGCAGGAAGAACTCCTGCAAAGGTATATAGCTGTGTCGATCTCGTCACCCGATAGGCCCATCATCTTGAAAGGCATTGTGACGTGTCATTTGAAACTGGGCGCGATGCACGAGAAACAGAATAATCGCCATGCTGCCAAACAGCATTTTCAAGCTGCCTTGATCGGTATTGCCGACATGCAAAACAGGAACGGTCCAATGAATCCTGAGGACATGGAGCAGTTCAGGTTGCTTCAGGACAAAGTGGCCAAGCTTTGAAGGTATAGACGCAGGGGAGGAGCGATCTCTCCGTGGCCAGAAAGACTGTGCCATTTGTCACGTTTGCATGCGGCTGCACTATCTCCGCATGAAGACCCTTTCATTTCTAGTTTGGCTAAGTGCCTTTCTACCCACTCTGGCCACCGCCTCATCAAGGCCCAACGTCCTCTTCATCGCCGTGGATGACCTGCGCGCGGAGCTCGGTTGTTACGGCGCGGCAGATATGAGGACGCCGAATCTGGACAAACTAGCTGCCCGTGGGATGCTCTTTGAACGGGCTTATTGCCAGGTTTCCGTCTGCAACCCCTCCCGATCCAGCGTGTTATCCGGAGCCAGGCCAGATACGACAAAGGTGGTAGATAACCAGACCTTCATGCGGCCTTCGTTGCCTGACGTAGTGGCGCTGCCACAGCTCTTTAAGGACAATGGCTATCAATCCGTTTCCATAGGCAAGATTTATCATCACAGCGCACGCGAGCCGGGGAATGATCCGCTCTCCTGGACCGAAGATGCCTGGTGGCCCAGCGGCTCTGAATGGTTCACCAAAGAGTCCAAAGACTATGTGGCCGCGCTGAAGAAGAAGGAGTCGGCAAAGGCGAAGGAAACCGGCAAGGCCAGCTCCAAGCTGATGCGTGGTCCACCCTATGAAGCCAGCAACGCTCGTGATGAGCAATTTTCTGACGGCAAGACAGCACTTAAAGCGAAAGAAGTTCTGGGCCGCTTGAAAGGGGAGGGGAAACCCTTCTTCCTGGCCGTTGGCTTCGTGAAGCCGCATCTGCCTTTCAACTGCCCTCAAAAGTATTGGGACCTTTACCCGGAGAGTGAAATCAAACTGCCTGACAATTGGAAAGCACCAACCAATGTTCCGGCGCCTGCGTTGCACGATCCGTATGAACTGCGCAGCTACGGCATGACGCCGCCAGAGGGAGAGCCCATCACCGAGGAGATGACCCGGAAACTGATCCGCGGATACAAGGCCTGCACCAGCTACATGGACGCCCAACTTGGACTCGTTCTGGATGAACTGGATCGCCTTGGCCTCGCGGAGAATACCATCGTCGTCGTTTGGGGTGATCACGGTTATCACCTTGGCGAGCACGGCCTCTACACGAAGATGACGAACTTCGAACTGGGCACGCGGGTGCCGTTGATCATGCGGGCGCCAGCGCTGGCGAAAGAGGCTTCCGGTAAGAGAACCCGTGCTTTGGTGGAGTTGGTGGATCTTTACCCCACGCTGGCTGAACTGTCAGGACTCCCGCTGCCGACGCATCTGGAAGGGACCAGCTTTGTCCCGGTTCTAAAAGATCCCGCGCGTATCTGGAAGACTGCTGCCTTCAGCCAGTATGAGCGGCGCGGCAGCGCGAAGCTCATGGGGAAAGGGCCACTGAAATTTGTGGGCAGGAGCATTCGCACGAGCGGCTGGCGTTACACCGAGTGGAAGGATCCGGAAGGCAAGCCGATGGGAGCTGAACTCTACGACGAAGAAAAGGATCCCGTCGAGAATGTAAATCTGGCCGACGAACCGGAATACGTCACTCGAAGAGAAGGACTGGCGGGAATGCTTGAGGCAGGATGGAAAGCTGCGTTGCCGGAACGCTAAGCCGCCAGTTCTGAAGCTTCGTTCTGGGAACCTATTACTCGGGAAATAGGACCCATAGGTCTCATATGTCCTATCTGGTATTTCCGGGCCTACTTTTACGCATCCAGCCCAAAGGCCGTATGCACGGCCCGCGCGGCCTTCTCAATCTCCGCTTCGTTCACGATCACGGCGGTTTTGATCTCACTGGTGGAGATCATCTTGATATTCACGCCCGCGTCTGACAAGGCGGCGAACATCTTGGCGGCCACGCCACTGTGACTGCGCATGCCAATGCCTACGATGCTGAGCTTTGCAATCCCGCTTTCGCTCCGCAGGCTTACATGAGGCCCGATCTCGCTCAGCACTTTGTGCAATTCTGCTTCTGCCTTCGGCAGGTCAGCGGCAGCCAGGGTGAAGGTCATGTCCGTCTCACCGTCAAAGCTCACGTTCTGCACGATCATGTCCACGATGATGTTCGCACGTGCGATCGCGTCAAAGATGCGGGCGGCCACACCTGGCTGATCCGGCACGTCATCGATGGTCACCTTCGCTTGCTGGCGCTCCAGGCTCACGCCGCGGACCACGACGGATTCCATGCCGGGGGATTCTTCTTTCACTAGGGTGCCAGGGTTCGTGTTCATGCTGTTGCGGACTTCAAATCGGACTCCAAATTTCTTCGCAAATTCCACACTGCGGCTTTGCATCACCTTGCTGCCGCTGCTGGCCATCTCCAGCATTTCGTCGTAACTGATCAGATCGATCTTCGTGGCGGTTGGCACCACACGGGGATCGCAGGTATACACGCCGTCCACATCCGTGTAGATCTGGCAAAGGTCCGCCTTCACTGCGGCAGCCATGGCGATCGCGGTGAGATCCGAGCCACCGCGGCCCAAGGTGGTAATGAGCCCGTCGCGCGTCTGACCCTGGAAGCCGGCGAGGATGACAATATTGCCCTCCTGGAGCATCTCATGCACTTCCGTGGGGGTAATATTCGCGATGCGCGCTTTCGTGTGAACGCCATCAGTTTGAATGCCCGCCTGCGCGCCGGTGAGGGAAACGGCCTTGCCGCCCAGCGCATTGATCGCCATGGCGGTCAGCGCAATCGTCTGCTGCTCACCGGTGGCCAGGAGAACGTCAAGCTCTCGTTCTGTCGGGCTGGGAGAGACATCCCGCGCCAGTTTGAGAAGGTTGTCGGTGACACCCGACATGGCAGATACGACGGCGATCACTTGATGCCCTGCGGCCTGAGTCTCCAAAATGCGCCGCGCGCAATTGCGAATGCGGTCCGGATCGCGCACGGAAGTGCCGCCGTATTTTTGGACAATGAGGGACATGCGAAAGAAGCGAGAAAGAAAGGGGCGCGAAAATGGCATGAAATAGCTCGAGCGCAAGTAGAGGCTGAACCTGACGGCGGGCGGCCTTTGGATTTGAGCCCATAGGCCTTCTCCGGCTGCAAATTAGAGACCTTAGCCCCGAGATTCCTGCGTCATTCGCGTCTCTGAGAATCAGAAGCGGAATTTGGCTGATTAATGTCCGACGCTAAACACTAAGAATTCCTAACAATCGCCGACTCTTGAAGATTGGGATGGTAAAAAGGTCATAACACCTCGAAATTATTCTGATATTAGGAATCATAAATTAAAAGAAAATCATATTTGAAAATGTAGTGATGTTGAATATAATTACCATAATTCCTAGCAATTATGGCCTCAGTCCTAACCCCACTGCCTTTCGCCAAAACAGGCTTCCGCCG
This sequence comes from Phragmitibacter sp., assembly GCA_965284365.1. Classification (GTDB taxonomy): domain Bacteria; phylum Verrucomicrobiota; class Verrucomicrobiia; order Verrucomicrobiales; family Verrucomicrobiaceae; genus Phragmitibacter. The sequence continues at coordinate 5,414,681 of OZ260079.1, read as the reverse complement.
ATGGCTCACTTACCTGATGGTGCCAGCCTTGGTCATTCTGCCACTTCCGTTTACTCCGGATACAGCAACTGGCTCCCCATCCACCTACCTTCATTGGAACGGAAAGTCAGCTGCGGCACCCCATGGTGTTCCAGTCTATGTTCATAAAGCCGTGCAGGCGGGAAATCGCCTCCAGGGCAAACCTTACGTTTGGGGTGGGGGACACCGGAAGCTCTACGACCGGGGCTACGATTGCTCAGGTTCCGTCTCTTTCATTCTCCATATGGCAGGCCTGCTCCCTGGACCCCTGACCAGCACCGGTTTTGCCAAATATGGCGAGCCCGGCCCAGGCAAATATATCACCATCTATTCAAAGAATGGGCACGTCTTCATGTCTGTCTGTGGGCTTCGCTTCGATACCAGTGATATGGGGGCTGGCCGGGGTGATGGTCCCAAGTGGCGTCCCAAATCCCGGAAATTCTCGGGCTACGCCATGAGGCACCCCAAAGGCTTGTAGACCTCTTTTGAGATCGACTTCCTAGAAATCCGGAAATTCCTACTCATCTTCGGAAGTATCTGGGAGCCAAGGCTCTCGGTGGCGACTCTCCCATTCAGGAACGTGAGTGCCAGATGAAGCTTAACGCGCTGCGGTGGCTTCCCCCGATGGCACCAGTCGATGGCCACCTGGGTCGATCACCTTAACCGTCACAAAGAAGAGCACGTTCTTCGTCACGGTGCTCCGTACCTTGCTTTGGAAAGCCCGGCCGATCACGGGAAGGTCGCCAAGCACGGGTACCTTGTCATCGATGGTCTGCACCTGTTCGCTCATCAGGCCACCCAGGATCACCGTTTGGCCGTCATCCACCGTCACATTGGTATTCACCTTGTTGCTGCGGAAGACTGGCTGCAGGATTTGATTTTCAATGGTGTAGGTGGTTGGGTTGCCGAAGGCATCGGTGGCAGCGCCATTGATATCGGAACCATAATCGATGAAGCCTTCAAATTCGGTGGAACTTGGAGTGATGCTGAGTTCCACCGTGCGGTTGTTGTCGCTGACTACCGGTTCCACCTCAAGGATGATCCCTACTTCGCGCATCTCGAATCCACCTGGAGTCGATGGAGTGACCGGGTAACTTCCACTCGCCACCTGCTGCGGGATCTGGGGCGGTTCGAACTCAGTCGGGTAAATGAATTCACGCACTACGCGCACACTGGCACGCTGGGCATTTTTGGTGATGACAGACGGTGACGCCATCAGATCCAATCCTTTTTTCTGACTCATGGCACGCAGCACCAACTGAAACTGGGGATCCGTGAAGGCTCCAATGACGCTGAACGCGCCCGGAGTTTTGCCAGCGGCGGAGTTGTCCGCTCTACCGATGAGACTGTCAATCGACTGGGCGCTATTGGTGGCACTGATGCCCCGCAAATTGGAAGTGACAGGGTGCGATCCGATTACAGACCCATCCGCCGTATTGCCTGGGTAGTCTGTCCCATCGACAATCCCTGTGCCACCACTCGCAAACAACTTTGTTCCTGAGCCCGGCACGTCGAACTCTCCCAGTAGCCAGTCAAAGCCCAGTTCGCTGTCATTGGTCTGGCTGACCTCAACCATGCGCACCTGAATCTCCACCTGCTTCTGAATCGTGCTCGCGGCCTTCTCTACCAGCACATCCACGTAAGCCATATTCTCCACCGTATTGCGCACGGTGAGCACGCTATTGCTGGTGTTGAAGTTTGCCGAGGCTCCTTCGGGGAAAGGAACGCCCCTTTGCTCCAGAAATTCCTTGGCAGTGAGGCGCCGCACTTGCAGGCGTCCCATACCGCCTCCTGCCGCGGCGACGCCGGGTAGGGCAAAGGGATCGGCTCCGGCCCCGGCATTGTCGATGGGAGTGTTCGAGATGAAATCGGGCGGGACACGATAGCTGCGGATCAAAAGCGTATCACTCCGTTCGGTAGGAGAAGTAATGATGACGGCATGGTCATCCAGCCGGTAAACAGCATCTGCCTGCTCGGTGGCATAACGCAATGCCTCTTCCAGAGGCACGCTCTGCAAACTCAGCGTGATCGGCTTGTTCTTAATATCGTCAGACACTTTCAGAATAAAGTCCACGCCGCGCTTCTGGGGATCCAGCTCACGGCTGCGGATGCGGAGAAATTCCATCACTTCTTCCAACGAAGCTCCCTGCAAATCCACTCGCGGAATAACCAATTCCTTCAGACGGGCCAGGACGTTGCCGCCGGTCAAGCCGATCGCACCGCCCATACCCGCGGAACCGCCAAAAAGTCCCGAAACGTCCGAGACCGGCACTGCTTCCTCCCACATGGCGTCGACGGCGGTCAGCGCGCTGGCGCGACGTTGGTCACGAGCGGTCTCAAAATACTTTGCGCGCTGCTCCTCGCTTCGCTCCATTCCCTGGCGGGCCGCGCTGTTATAAGCATCGATCCGTAGCACCGCCTGAAATTGGGCGATCGCATTGTCGTAATCTCCCAGATCGAAATAGCTGTTCGCCATGCGCAGGGTTTTCTGCACTGTCTCCGCATTGCGCAGATGCTCTGGCGTTAATGCTGGCTCAAACCGATCTGGATCGGCCAGTTGTTCTGTGAACTTTTTAGCTTCCTCGTTCTTTGGATCGAAATCTGCGGCGAGAATGTTCTGCAGCAGTAGCCGGGCATCCGAGTACCGCGCTTCAGCCGCCAGTTTTTTAGCATGGCGGTTTGCCGCCTTGGAGTAGCCATCCCGTGCGCGATTGCGCACGTCTTCCGTCATGGGTGCCACCGGCACGGAGTCATAGGCCTGTCGATAAAGCCGCATGGCTTCCTCGTCGTTCCCGTTCATGAAGTGGGCATCCGCTTCTGAAATGAATACCTGGGCATCGTGAAGTCTGGCCTGCCGCCGCGCCAGCTCCTTTTGAACGACGGACACAGTTCCAGATTTCGCGTCAGCGGCGGCACACTGCCCTACTCCGACCAGCGCTAGAAAAGCAAGACCCGCCGCCATGGATAGGGGACTGGTCCGCCAAGAAAAGCGCAAAGGGGGCTGGGAAACTGAGGTTTTGGGACGGAACACCCGCATCACAATAACAAGGAAAGGCGCGATTAGAGCTTAATTCGTGGATAATGACAATCTTCCATTTGTCAGAAATGGAGCGTTTTGCGCGAAATATTGCTGATGATGGAGATTTCGAGTGAATTTTATGGATGCAACTATAAATTATATTCATACTAGTTCTTAGAGGCTCCCCATGACCCCCCGTCACTCTCTGCCTTTCCACTCCATCCCGCTCATCGTCGCCTCGTTTATCTTGGTCGTTGGGTTGGACTGCGTCTCCGGGCGCTATGCGCCCATGTCGTGGGCCTATATTCTGCCGGTCTATCTCACGGCGCAGCGGTTCGAAATCTCCGCTGTATTCAGCGTGGGCATTCTGAACGCGCTCGCCGCAGGCATCGTTTTTAGTGTGAATCGCGACCCGGCCACGTCTGCCATCACCAGTTTCTGGACGGCCTTTACCTGCCTGATGCTTTCACTGATCACCGGCGCTGCCTTTTATCGGCTCCGCTTGGCCCTAGCCAAACAAAAGAGTGTGAATGCAGAACTGCAAAATGCCTTGGCGCATCTCGAAGGTTCCACCACAGGGATTCGCGAACTTCAGGACGGCATGCAGATCGTCTGCGCATGGACAAACCGGATCAAAGTGGGAGAGGAATGGCTCAGTCCCGATGAATTTATGAGTTCCCAGCTTCAGATGAAGCTAAGCCACGGCATGAGTCCGGATGCATTCGAAGAAATGAACCGGGAACTCATCGCCAACCTGAAGAAAATGCAGACGACGCCCGCCTAAGTTTTCAGCGGCGGCATGGTCCGGGATTGCCGTCCTTTATGGCCAACCCAGCAGGGGCACCTGCACACAATCCGCACACTGAGCGCCCGCACTGGGGAGGTATTGTGCATGGCATCGCGGACAATACTGCGTGCATTCCGTCTGACGCACCGGCGCAGTCTCCAGTGCCTCCAACAAGATTTGGTGGCCCTCGAACCACTCCCGAAGCACACGCACTTCCGGCCCGTCCCAAGGCAACGCGCCGACATGCTCGCCAGGCCACCGCGCCGTCCGCCAGGTGCGCCTGCACTCTTCCAGAAGGGCTTCCTGCCCGGACCAAGCCTGATGTGCGGCGAGGGGGTGCGCATCGGGTGCGAGGCTCGCGCATACCCAGTCTGCGGCGCGCATGGCCGAAGGGGGAAAAAAAGCGGAGGACACAATGTGGACGCCCGCGTCCTTCTTCAGTGCCGGTAGCTTCCGGATGATCCCGATCAATAGTATTGCCTGCGTCAGCGTAAAAACGCCGAGCACGCCCAGACAAACATAGGACACCAGTTGATCGCCGAATCGCCAGTAAACGGCGGGCATCAAAATAAAGGTGAGGCCGAGGATGATGGCTCCCACCATCCGCAGGTTCCGCGTGATCACTGAAATCTTTTCCACCTCAGTTTTCGTCCGCTCGCCATCCAGCATCTGCTTGACTTTGGAAGCAAAGCTGACCTCGCGTTCCTCCTGCGGCATGGCAGTCCAGGAGTTCACCAGACGCGCCCACTCCGTAGCGCTCCGGGCATTAGCACAGCGGCATTCACAGCCAGTTCCCAAGCGCAACACCGCCCCATGAGCCGCCGCCTTCACTTCCGGCCATGGAATCACCTTCGCTGTCCCGCCTCCGTGACTCCAGACGCACAAACCCTTCTCATGAGGAGCACAGGGCCAAGGCGAACCTATCAGATGCAGCCCCGGAGCGGGCAGGGGAGGCAGCAGCACCAGGCCGCCACCCCGCGCCCGGAATCGCTCCCAGGTGCGCATGCCTTTCCAGCGCCGCCCGTCCTGCGAGGTGAAAACCCACGCATGAACTGGCACCCACCGTAGACACTCATACAGTGTCAAAACCGCGACGGCGGTTAAAAGTATCTGACCGTCGGTCATTTAGAACAGACCAGCGAAGGCATCACCCCCCAATATCCGTCACCCCGCCTTCGTTCGTGCTACTACTCGCCCAACGTATTCGGATCACGTCGACCGATCAGCTTGCCGATGAACTTCCAAATCGCTGCAGCTACAAGCGCAATGCCTGCGATCACGATTTTGCCACCCTTTGCGATGATGGCGCCGAGCTTCGCAAACAGGCCCATCTTGGCAGCGGCAATACCCGCCCCGCCCACCACAAGGCCAGTCAGCCCATAAGCGGCAAGGTTATCTCCGGAGCGATACTCAGCATACGTTTTCCCCGCGAGGAAATGATAGCCTGTCAAAGCCTTCTGATAGTCTGGCAGCACCGCTTGCAATTGGTCTGGCTCCACCATGAGGGTCGCATTCATGACGCCTTCACGGCCTAGCAGCTTCGTGTGATAATTCACAAACTCTCCCGGATGGCCTTCCACCGAGAACTTCGTGGCCCACTCCAGATTATGGGTCGTCTCGTTGTACTTCGGCTCCATCACAAACCCGAGCGTATGCTGTGCTGGCAGCCCGGCTTCCTTGCGAGCCTCATTTGCTGCCGGCTCCGAGTCCTTCATCTGCTTCATCATGTCGGCCGCGTTCAGATCGGCTTTCTCGTCATCCTTCACATAGCCGACCTTGTCGAACTGAAAGAGCACCGACCACCCGGTTTTGTTTTCAATGAGCAGCCCGTCTTCGTTACCGCTGGTCAGGTTTCCCCATTGCTGCATGATGACCTTCGCGCCCTTCGCAGGGAAGAAAGCGAAGCCTTCGGGGACGTTGATCTCCGCATTAACCCCAATTTTGCCGATTCCCGATTCGATCATTCCCAGCTCCTGCAACTTCTTCTGCTGCGCCGCCGCCTCCGCCGCGGGATCAGCCGCACCTTGAGCCGGTCCCGGAGGGTTCGAGGACGGAGTCTGACCAAAAAGACCCGCCGAAGCGAGCCCGAGAGAAAGAATAATCGCGGCGGGGGTGGCAGAGAAAAATCTCATGATGGCGCCGAGCCTAGCGGAGAGGGTTCGGTTTGTCTACGGGCAAGATATGACAGGGAATTGACCATGCCTGACGCTTTAGTCAGGTGAGACGGGTTCGTGTTAATCGTGCAGCCGTATTGACAACTCGGCTATTCTACCGTCTCCCACCTGTATGAGAGCTATGAACATCAAAAGAGTAATCTGCTTTTTACTTTTAGTGCCAACTCTAACGATGACGGGGGTCAATTGTAGTTCAATTGTTGCGACGTGGGACAGGTCTGTGGCGGAGGAAATTTCCATCGATCAATTCCGGCGAATGGACCGTTCCCCTTTCTGCACGACATGGTATTTGGGATCAAGCAATGTGCATCACTACTTTTTGGTGGAAGATAGGCCGCCATTAGTGGCAGGTTACGTGAAGCGCTTTAAGGTTTCTCGTTCACAATTGGCTGGCGATTCTGAGTATGAATATAGCGGGAATTTAGAACAAAAGAGGAGGGTTTTTTTGAAGGCCAACACGGAGTCTGGCGGAAGTGCCAGATTCAAGTTTTAGGCATTTGGGCTTCCCAATGCGCCGTCTGTTTAACATGCTAATGGGGCCAACGAGAAACAGACAGAAACCCGGAGACGCCAACACGCTTTACTTCCCACCTGCCCACTTGACCGCATTTGTCAGGATCGCCCGGAACGCTGGCAAATCATGCACCCGCTGATCATGCCCAAGTGCAATGCCCACGATGCGCGCCTTCGCATGTTGGGTGATCCATACACTGGGATGCGGCTTACCATATTTCTCACTGGGGGAAGTCTCCGCCAGCACTTCGATGGCTGCGGTGCCTGGAGAATTACGATGCGGCTCCGCATTCATGTAATACAGTTCGTCCACCACTTCGAAACTCGCAGGCACGCCCGCCATGACCGGATGTTCCGCTTTGGCCACATTCACGAGGAAAGGCCCCAACTTGTCGTGCCCGCGTGAGCCGCCGCCCACGATCTGCGCATTAAGTTCAGGCCATTGGCCGTATCCAAACCAGGTGCCTGGATGCAGCATCACCAAGCCTTTGCCCGCGTTAGTGAACGCCATCACGGCCTGACGATAGGCCGGTGTATCAAAGAACTTCCGGTTCACGCTGATCACGGCCACGTCCGCTTCTTTCAACGCCTCGGGAGCCTGGTCACGATCCTCGGTGTAGTTGACGGAGAATCCCGCTGCTTTCAGCGTCTCCACATCGGTGCCGCCGAAGAACTTCGCGAAGTCATGGGAACTGCCACCGCCGATGACCAGGACCTTGGTCTTGCCTGCTTCCCAAGTGATCGGCTTGGCTGGTGCTAGCGGCCCATCGCCTTTAGCTCCCTGTTTCGGGCCTTCATTGGGATTGGCCGGGGCGGCGTTGGGTTTGCCTTCCACTGATTTGGGACCTTCACCGGATAGATCCGCGGTGACGGCGGCAATCACGGGTGTCACGCCATTGTCGAGACTTTCAAACACCACTTCGGAAATCGGTGAAGCATTCTTTACAGGCAAGGTGATGCGGCGCAGTTGCCCTTTATTCACAAGGCCTTCCACCAACGCACTACCGGGCACCTCGAGTTCGCGATTGTAATCCGCGAAGGCCACCCCGTTCTTCAGTTCAAATACTTCCGCTTCGCCTTCCTTATGGTTCACGGTGACGCGTAGAGCCATGCGGTCATCCTTGGTCGCAGGCCATCCCCACCCGGCGATGCCACTCAGCAGATGCATTTGTTTCGCTGCTGCATTCATCGGCACCGCCACTCGTTGGGCATTTTGATTTGCTGCCGTACCTTTTCCGCCGCCCTTCAGGACGATCAAATTCAGGCCCGTGGGTGAACGTTGAGGGTCCATGATGAACCAGGGGACACCACCCGCCGTAACATTGCCGAATTTCGCAAAATGCACCGAGTCATTTACCGATTCTTCTTTCGCAAACAAACCGCGTCGCGAGTCGGCGTTATAGGAGTTCCGAAGATCCACCACACGGAATTTTTGTTCCCCGCCGCACATGAACGAAAGTAGATCGCGCAAGGCCTCCGCGCCGAGTGCTTCGAATCCTTCAGGCATGAGACTGCGGCGCGTGTTCTCGCGCTTGTCGATGTCGCTCTTCGCGATCTCCTTCACGCCGATCTGTGTTGCCAGCGTTACCATGTTGGAGTTCTCAGACGTGATCACGCCGACAAAGACGTCGCCCTTCTTCGTGATGATGTTATGCGCCCAAAAACTGGGGTCCACTTCGCGATTCGGATCGATGATATGCGTCAGCAATTCCGCAGGACCATGAGCGCCCATGCCATCCAGTGGAGGACCCACCGCCAGACCCGTGTCGCCCAGCTTGTGGCAGACCGCGCAGGCGGTAAAGAGAAGTTTCCCCTTGGCCACATCACCGGGCTTCTCGACTTCTGGAGTGAGTTGAGCGATGACCTGATTCTTCGCCACCGTAGTGGGACTCAGCTTCTCCAGCATCTGATTTGCTCGCGCGGACACCTGTTTGTTCGGGTGCGTGCGCAAGCGAGCCACATTCGCAGGGCCGAGATCAGCTGGTTTTACACCATCTTTCTCCACCGCATCCAGAAGCTGATTCGTCCAGTTAGGCCGTTTAAGGATTTGATCGAAGGCCGCGAGGGCCAGCCCCATTGGCACCGCAGGTTGACCTTCTGCTTTTGTCAGGCTGGCTACCAGCATCTTGCCGATTTCCGGTCCTTCCTGTTCGCCCAAGACCGCAAGCAGCTCTTTCTTGAATCCCTCACTGCCGTCACCGGTCAATGCCTTCTCAATCGCAGGCATCACTTCCGCATGGCCCTTGCGAATGCTAAGCAGACTGCGCGCGATGCTGACACGTTGCGCATCTGGCAGCTTGCTGTCGGCCAGCTTTACCAGCAGACCCTTGGTCAGTACACCGGTCTCTTCGGCGAGTTTATTCTTTGAGTCCCATTTGGCTGCCAGAGGCAGAGCCAGCGCGCTGATAGAAGCCTGAGCGAGCAGCTTCTGCAAGGGTGCCTTCAAAGCAGGCGTGCCTTCCAGGTTGGCCCCTTCAGCACCAGCGAGTTCACCCAGGATTGTCGCTTTGAGCGCGTCAGCTTTGCCTGGTGCGTCCGCGCAGGCCTGGAGCAGTTTTACCAGTTGCGCGTGATCCTTATCTTTGTCCGGTGATACCGCGATCGGCGTCAGCGCCGCTACCAAAGACTGTAACTTATCAACGGATGTAGCCGCCAAACTGTCCGCAATCAATTCCGCAGCGTGGTCTGAACCTGCCGAGATGATGGCTGACTTCGTCCAGTCGTCTGTTGAATTGATATAGCGCGTGATAAAGGCAGCACGGATGCCGGGTTCATCCAGCATGTCACTGGCTCCCAGGATTGCGCTCAAGGATCCATTTGGATCAGCGATGAGAGGGGTATTATCACTGATCGCTTTTCCTATGAGCAGGGCCTTTTGCTCGGGAGTAAAGGACTGCAATGGGGCCTTCCAATTCCCCGTCTGCTTTGGCAATTTATCGCCAAATTGAAGCGCCCTAAGCCCCAATTGAGCGGCTGAGTTGAAATCATTGATGACGACCTTCTCTTTGCCGATCGCGTCGGACTCCGCAGCCAAACGCACGGCATTCATCTTCACATGGACTGAAGGGGAACCGTGGTATGCATCAATCAGCGTCTGAGGCTTGGACTTGTCCATTACTGGTACCGGGATTTTCTTCGCCTGTTTGTGCTGCACCTTCCAAATCCGGCCAAAGTAGTGATCCCGATCCGGACGCACCGCTGCATTCGCAGGACCATGTTGTGGCCCTCGGGTGTCATTGTGGATGATCGCTTGATTGCAGAAATCCACGACATAGAGCGCGCCATCCGGACCTACGCGCACCTCGATAGGCCGGAACCACAAGTTCTTACTGCGAATGAACTCCGTTTGCTCACGACCCGGTTCACGCTTCGCCTTGAAGGTCACCCCATCAGGCTCCACCATGAAATGGCTCACAATATTGATCGTTGGCTCCGTGACAAAGTAACCCTTGTTCCATCTCTCTGGCCACGCACCGCCTTCATAGATAGCGCAACCCGCAGCCGCCGTGAAGCTTCCCACTTGATCGATCTGCACATAGGCCTGCTGTTCATAATGCATGGACGGGTAGGACGGCTCCCGCGGAAGCATGCCATTAGTCCCCATCACGCCCGGCAGCTTCCCCTTGGCCAGCACGGTCTCCGGCAGCACCACATGGATGAAATGATTTCCACTGGTCGGTTGTGTGTAAAACACATTGCCGTCCCAGGTGATGTTCAGTCCCCAGGTATTACCACCACGAGAAGCATATTGCTCAAAAGCGCTGCCGTCCGGTTTGAACCGCACTACGCCCGCACCATCCACACCGAAGTCCTTCGTTCCATCAGGCGAGGTCACATGCCCGGAACTGTAGCCATGTGTGGCATAGACCCAGCCATCCAGTCCCCAGCGCAGATTGTTGATGACCGCGTGCGTGTCTCCCGTGCCGAGACCTGTGTAGAGCTTCGAGCGTTTATCAGCTACATCGTCCCCGTTTGTGTCCTCCAGGAGCCAGATGTCTGGCGCCGAACTCACGATCACGCCATTTTTGTAGAACACGAAACTCGTGGCCAGTTCCAGCTTGTCGGCAAAGACCTGCTTCTTGTCCATCTGGCCGTCGCCATCGGTATCGGTCAGGATGCTGATGCGATCCTGCGGCGCACGATCATACTTGCCCGGCTCCAGCGAGCCGCTGTCTTTCCATACGTCTTTTGAAACAGTGTCCTTGTTAGGTTCACGCAGGCCGTTGGGATACTCCGGCGTCTCACACACCCAAAGGCGCCCCTTTTCATCCCAGTCCACATTCATGGGCTTGTTGATGAGTGGTTCTGTCGCCACTAGGGAAATGTCGAACTCGGGATGCACTTCCAGTTCTTTGATCAGATCCTTCGCTCGAGGGGTTCCGCCTTCCACATAGCGCAGCGCATCTCCCAGTTCCTCTGGCTTGCAGAGTTCATCCACATTGGACCGTTTGCCCGCCCAGGCGATCCCACGCAGCAGCGCCGTGCGCAGCCCATTGTGCGAAAAATTCTTGTGGTAGTGTCCCGGAATACACACGAAGGCGCGATAGGGCGCACTGCCGCCTTCCGCATTGCGCTCATAGGTCCACATCTGCGGCTGAATATCATACACGCTAACCTGCTTGCTACCCTTGGTCACTTCTTCCGCCTTCTTGGCATTTCTCGCCCCCGTCTTGTTAGGCGTGTAGGCAGCCGCGAGAATCTTTACTTCCGGCATCACATCCATGTCGTAATAAATCTCGTCATCCATGTCGAAGTTGGAGATGTCCTTCGTGATGGGATTCTCGCGATCCGTGAAATAGAGGCTCATCTCGCCCTCCAGCCACTTGGTCTGCTTATGATGCCAGGAGCCGCCCACGATGGTTTTGAACCAGTCGTGATCTTTCGAGACGTTCGCCGCATGGATGCTCACCACGCCACCACCGCGCTGGATGAACTCCTGTAGGTTCTTGCGCTCCGGCCCGATATTGATATCGCCGCCATTATCCGTGTGCAGGATCAGCACATCCGTCTTGTCCAACTGCTCCTTGGTGGGGAACTCATTGCCGCCTTCACACACCGCACCACGCGCCTGCAACATCGGCACCCAATCCTTCAAGAATGCCGGATGATCGTGCGCTCCCGGGCCATGCGACTTCGGGCCGGATCGGATAAAAATCCGCAGCGGCGCATCGGCAGCCTGAACCGGTAGGTGGACCAGCGCCGCTGCCACGAGGATCAGGGAAAAGAGGAAACGTTTCATGATAGGTGAAGAAGGTGAAGGGAAGAAAAAGCGAAAAGCGAAAGGAGGAAAGAAGAGGGAGGGTGGGGGAGAAAAGAGGAGCGGCGCCAATTAAGAGAGAGTCTGGCACTCTGGCAGGCCTTCCCGTACCGAGGCCCATTCAGCCTGGCCAGAAACATCTTGCGGGTCCGGCGCAGCGGCCAGATCATCCGGCAACTTTGCAGGCGAAAGAATCGCCAGGAACACCAGTGGTTCCGCGTGAGGATTATAAGTCGCGTGCACCACACCCGTCGGAATGTGCGCCATCTCTCCCGCGCTTAGAATCCGGTATTCATTCCCCACCCACTGCTCCGCCCGGCCGTAGATCACATAAATGATCTCTTCCCGGTGCGGATGATAGTGAAACGGATGGCAATGCATCGGTGCCATGTTCGCCCGCACCAGCAGGAGCTTCTCGGCATCCACGAGATTCGGGTTGCAAAGCCACTCATTGTGCGTCCACGGATTGATCTCCCGCGCAGCATCGCCGATTTGAATGAAATGATTGGTTGGGTTGGACATGTGTAATCGAAAATATTTAAAGCTAATTGCTAGCGATCTGACTGCTCGCGTTCCATGACTGCGCGCATCGCGGCAGTATCGAGGATGTCTTTTTCTCGAACGGAACTTTCCTTGCAGTGAAGCAACCCCGCAGGGCTGAGGAAGGCGATCTTCACATCGTGAAAAACCAGGGATCTCAAATCATCCCGGAAATCTTCCAGGGACCGCCCTCGCAAACGGGTAAAGATGTCGAGTTCAAAGTCTTCCACGACTCTGATGGCTCCCTCTTCGGCGGGGAAATCTTCAATGCTCAGTTCTTTAGCCCAGCCTTCGCCCCAGTGCCGCAGACTCGCGAGCAACCGTTCCAGGTTCTCCTTGGAATCGCCCACGATGATATCTGCATCGAGTGTGAATCGCGGATAGCCGTTAAAGATCACGGCCAGCCCCCCCACCACAGCATAATCAACTCCCGCTTTCGCGAGGTCGGCCAACAGCTTTCCGTACTGGGAAAGGCTCTGGCTCTGTTGGGATGTGGGGTTCATGGCCGAGAGCTTCCGTGAGGAATAACTTCATTTCTTCCAACTGCCTCAGACGATCCTCGGGAGTCACCTTGCGTCCCACCTGCTTCCGGATGGGTTGCTGCATAGGATCGGGCTGAATTTCCACGGGCCAACATAAGCAAGACAGGGTCGGTTGTCTTTCTCAATCTCTTATCAGCGACCAGGCAGCTTCAGCGCCTTGAACTCCCGCGTCAGCCCCGTCAAAGACTCCTCCACGCCCATGCGCTCCAGGCTGCTCGCGCCGACAAAACCAACCGCGTCCGAATTCTCAATGATTCGCTTCGCGTCGGCTGGCGTGTTGATCGGCCCGCCATGCGCCAGGAAGAAAATATCCTTCCGCACTTGGGTCGCCGCCGCGATGATATCCTTGGTCGTCTGGATCGTGTGTTCCCAACTCACCACCGCACCGGTCACGCCGATACTGCCACCCACCGTCGTGCCGACATGCACGATGATCGCATCGGCACCTGCCTTCGCCATCTCCACCGCGTCCTCGGGTGTCGCGACATAGACCACACTGAAAAGATCCATTCGCCGCGCCAGCGCCACCATCTCATATTCTTTCCGCACACTCATGCCCGTTTCTTCCAGCACTTGCCGGAAGTGACCGTCTACGATGCAATGTGTCGGAAAATTGTTCACACCGGAAAATCCCATCTCCTTAACTTTGCCCAGCCAGTGCCACATACGGCGCCGCGGATCCGTGGCGTGCACGCCGCAGATCACTGGCACCTCTTCCACTACCGGTAGCACTTCATATTCGCCGATCTCCATAGCAGTCGCATTGGCATCGCCATACGCCATCAGCCCTGCCGTGGAGCCGTGACCCATCATGCGGAATCGCCCACTGTTGTAGATGATGATCAAATCCGCGCCGCCTTTTTCAATGAACTTCGCGCTGATGCCTGTGCCAGCTCCTGCAGCGATGATGGCATCGCCTCTGTCCACTGTGGCTTGCAGTCGCTCGCGCACTTCTTCACGCGTGTAGGGATTTCCTTTTCCGGTCCAGGGATTGGGCATGGGCTTGTCAGTTGGTTTGGTTTGAAACTTGATTCATGAGTCGAAACTCACGAGGATAGACTGATAACCAGGATGAATGTCAGGAAGGAAACTGGGAGCGCGAGAGGGCAAGGAACTGGCGAAATCCGCTATGAAAACATAACGGATGAGCCATTGACGAAGCCAATTGCACTTTCCCGCTCCATTTTTGCTGACAGGCGTTCTGGTTACCAGTCTTTATACACATAGCGCGGCGGAAAGCTGTCTTTGTTCGCATGAGCGTGAAACACGACGACCTATCTGAAACCCACATGCTCGGCCCCCGCACGAGTCAAGTCGTGGTGAAGGCCGATGACCAAGATGACCGCCCCTGGCTGAAACACGCGGCCCTCAGCCGGGCCCTCGGTGTCCATCGTTTCGCCCATGTCGGCGTGTGCGCCGCGCGTGCGCCCTATCGCATCGTGCGTATGAAACAGAGCGGCACCTACTTCATGGGCTGCTTCGGTGGGGAAGGCCGCATTCTTGTGGATGGACGTTGGCAGGTCTGCAGGAAAGGCATGGCCTGCCTGCTGCCACCTCATATGTTAAATGCCTTTCACGCCGTCTCCGGAAAGACTTGGGAATTCGTATGGGCACGCTATGAGCCGCTCAAAGAGCAATCCGGCATGGTCACTGCAAGTTCGCCCATGCTCGCCAGTTTCGATGCTCTCCCGCTGAAGCACGCCGTGCTCGGTCTTCATGCCGAGTGCTCCACCGAATCTGAATCCGCCGCCGCCGCCCATCATTGGGTGGAACTTATCCAGGGTCACGTTCTCCGTTTCGCTCAGCCCTGGCAGATGGATGACCGCCTTTCCTTGTTATGGTCACGAGTAGAAAATCGCCTTGGCGAAGACTGGACCGTCCACACGCTCGCTGCCGAGGCTCACATGAGCGGTGAGCATCTCCGCCGTCTCTGCATTCAGCAGCTCGGCCGCCCGCCTCTGCGCCATCTCACCTGGCTCCGCATGCGCGCCGCCGCCGCCATGCTCGCTGAGTCAGCCGAGAAAGTCGAAACCGTTGCCCGCGCCGTCGGCTACCTGAATCCCTTCGTCTTCTCCACCAGCTTCAAACGCTGGATCGGCTGGCGCCCCAGCGAACACCGCATGCGGGCGGGGGGATAGAGGCGAAAGCGCCATCGCTAGAACAGATCCACCTCAGGCCACGCCCCAATCTCCCGGGCCGCCTTGTGCACTCGCATCTGGATGTCCCGGATCGTCTCCTCCCGTTGGAGCGTGATGGAATTGAAGACCGCCGCCCAGTTGAATCCATCTCCTAATCGCACCAGCAGTGACAGCGAACCCGGCAGGCTCCCCACGTGCCAGAGATTGGCCCGCCCGTTCTCTCCACGTGCCCGCACTTGCCAGCCGAGCCCGTAGTAAACGTCCGCGGCTCGCTTGAGATGGCTCGGCTTTGCCGCGATGGCTGCGAGCGTTCCGGCTTGCAGGAGTCTCCCCGGCATATCCATGGCCGCTGCAAACCGCAAGAGGTCCGCCACGTTCGCAATCCAGCCACCGTTCGCAGCGTTCGTCTCCAGACAAAACGAACCGTAGGGGCATGCCACACCGGCTGGTGAACCGGGAAAGACGCTCGCCGCCACGGGAACAAAGCGGTGATAATAATGCACTTCGCCCCGCGCTGCTGTCAGCGTTTGCCCGAGCTTCATATCTTTGATGTCACTGGGTCGCAGAACCTCGCGCCGGATCACATCCTCATAGGTGTCACCCGTGATCTTCTCCAGAAAGCGACCCAGCACCATGTAGCCGAAGTTAGAGTACGCATACTGACTGCCCGGCTCAAAAGCCAGTTGCTGCGCCAGCACAAAACGAATCGTATCGTCCACCCCCGCCGGTGCTCCACACTTCACCGTGCGGCATATCTCTGGTGATAAAAACAGCGGGTCTCCGTTGCTCTTATCCCAGCCGCCACTGTGCTCCAAAAGTTGTCCCACGGTGATCTTCCGCACCCGTGGGTCTTCTTTGCCAGTATACGAAGTCAGCCCTAGTTGCTCGAAGGGCTTGTCATTCAGCCGCAGCTTTCCACGTTCCGCCAGCCGCAGCACCGCCGCTGCTGTGAAACACTTGCTCACACTCGCGATCCGGAAAAGCATGCCGGGATGCACTCCCTGACGTGTCTGCGTGTCAGCGAAACCAAAACCCTTTGCGTACACCAGCTTTCCACCCCGGCTCACACCGAGTGCGCCACCTGGAAAACCATGCTTCGCCAGCAGCGTCATCATGGCACGGTCCAGCGGAGCCGTGAGATTCCTCTGATCAGCAGCGCTTAAGGTCGTCTCTGCTGAAGCAGCCAGGCTCGCCACCAGAGGCGAAGTCGTCCATTTCAGCAAATGCCTGCGTTTCATCATGAGATTTCCCTGACCCTTTCTTGATTCATTGTCATCATCATAGCACCTGATCGACGCTCGCCTCGATCTCCGCCAGCGGCTTCCAATTCTCGTCCTGCCAGTCGTAACCTTCCAGCGGCAGAAAGCGCTTCTTGTAGTCATACACGCTGGACCCGCGCGTGGCATAGCCTGGATAAAAATAGCGAAGACCCCGCGCCTGACACCACTCGATCTCCTTCAGCATCGTCAGCGTGCCCAGCCCTCGCTCCGCATGGTCAGGCTCAAATAATGCATATACACTCGAGGCTGCCTCATCTCCCACGTCACAATAGCTCACCGCGATGCACGCACCCTCGAGTTCGCACATCACACTAAGGCATTCACACGGCACCGTCGCAGGCTCCTCAGAGAGAAAATTATGCAGTCCTTCCGGCACGTTGTCTTGAAACCGAGTCTTGTGCCGGTGAAACATCGCTTCCAGTTCCGGTGTCACGATTGCCGGCACAATGCGCACGGCCACATCTTCATTGCGCCTCAGTACCCGCCTCTGGCTTTTGCTTGGCGCGAACTGGTCTAGCGGGATTCTCAGCGGCACCACCAAGCGCAGGCTCGTATGCTCCACCAGCATGAAATTATAGCGGAAGAAATACCGCCCGAAATGCCGCCATCCCTTTGCCCAGAGTCTATCCATTGCCCCAGGTGGCACCTTGTCCTCCACAGTGTGTTCATCCCAGATGAAGGATGGAGCAGACATGGTGGATAGGGCAGGGGAGACTCTGCGCGGCGGATGAACTTAATAAAAATGCACCGTGAATCGCCGCGTTGGCTTGTCCGTCAGTTCCAACGCCATCACCGATTCCGCGTCATCACGGTAGTAGCCGTTGTCGCTCAGCACAAAGGCTTCATAGCCTGCGTTGCCTGCCGAGTCTTGTTGCCAGACAAAGAGGGTGTTCGTAATGCCGATCTGACTGTTCCCATTCCCGAGGCTCCACTCATGCAAATACAAATAGGCCCGCGGCAGCGCCACGACCATCCGGCGCGTGCCATCCGTTCGGCTAGTCATCTTCACCTTCACGGCTTTCGGATCGTAATACATCCCATACCCTGTGCCGAAGACCCACGGCAGCAGCGCACTGCTTTCGCCGTCGCCATCCGCCGCCCCACAGGTCAGCCGGATCACATCCGTTGCACCGGGCATCAGTCGCTTCCCATAACTCCGGGCATCTAGATTCACCTCCGCATACGCGGCAATGGAATTCTGCGGGTTGTCCAGCAGGTTCACACCCTCAATATCCCAGGTCAGATACAGCGCGCTTTTGTCGGCATCCGCACGAAAGACGATCTTCTTGCCGCCCGCCCCATCTCCCCCAGGTGCAGCATTGGGCGACACCATGGTGACGGATTCCTTCAAGCCGATGTTCCTGGACATTTCCAGCCCCCGGTCAAAAGCCAGCGTCTGGCCGTCTACCGTGATCCGGAAGGCGAGAATACCCTTGTCCCGCGGCACGGTCGCTCCGTCCGGCAGCTTCACCACCAGCTTCACAGGCGCTTTTGCCCCCGGCTCCAGCGCCACATCGCCACTCCAGTTCTGCTCTTTCCAGTCCGCCTGCCACTTGCCTTTGACCGGCTTGTCGGAGGTGTTGCTGATCGTCCCCGTGAGTTCCACGGAACCTTCCAAGTTGTGCTGCACATTGTTCGTCCAAAAAACGTTCACCGGTGTGACCACGGCTCTCATGGTCTCAATGCGAGCCGTGCCACCGCCCGCCAGCAGCACCGGCAGTCGCAAATACGCATCATCGATTTGCATCACGATGGGCGAACTGGCAGTCTTCACATAAGTGATGCTCACATCTGCCTTCTTCTTCGCCTTGATTGGCACCTCGGTCGGCACATCCTGTGGACGCCACGCCGAAGCCACCAACGGCAACACCGTCACGGTAAGGTCCTTGTCCGAGGGATTTTCCAACTGATAAGTCAGCACGATGTTATCCGCACTCTGCACGGTCGCCACGGGATTCGCGACCTTCCAGGGCAGTTCCTTGGGGCCATTGATCAGCTCTTTGTAAAGCCGCTGGCCTAGCAGACGGTGGAATGCCTTATCGGGGTGCACCCAGTCAGTGGTGGTGCCATGATTGAAGAACTTCCGGTAGTCGTTGACGATGAAATCAAAGAGTTTTGCCGCCCGCTTTTCTGGGTCGGTCTCGTAATCTGACTCTGACGGCATCTTTACCGGACTTTCCACCGGTGGTGTCGCCGCCGCCACCGCAGCGGTCTTCCCATCGCCTTCGGTGGGCGCCGGGGTAGCAGGAGCTTCTTTGCCCTTCTTGTCGGCTTCACTAGCAGGCTTCTCAGCACCAACTTCAGGTGCTGGGGTTGTCGCAGTTCCCGGAGCCGTTGGCGCCTTGGGCTTTTTATACGGAGTCTTGATCTCTTCAATTCGGATCAGCCAGGACAGATCACCCAGATCCGCGTAAAAAATCCCGTTGGCCTCTGCGACCTCGCGCATCACATCCGCATAGGGTCGTGTGTAGGAAAGGCCCTGCTCGGGAGGGTCAGGCACCACCACACTGGGTCCGAAAAGCAGGATATCCGCATCCTGAGCCTTCACCACGTCGATCACATTTTGCAGTGCCACCCGGTAGGTGGACAGGCTGCATCCCGCTATCGAGTCATTGATGCCGAAACTCACCAACACAATGTCCGGCTTGTTCTCAAAGGCCGAGGTCGTCAGCGTCTGCATGGCGTGCAGCATGAACTTCCCACCGCGCGCCAGATTCTGCAGAGTAATCTCCGAGCCCGTCAGCTCGTGCAGCTTCTCTGGATGCCCCCCCTGCGGACGGATGACCCGGATGCCGCCCGTGTAATAAAAGAGATTCGCGAGCTCCTGTAGGAAGATGGTCTGATAGGCGCCCAGCGTGTTCCCATACTCCGGCGTGTAGCCATACATGTTCATCACACTGTCACCGATGGTCACCGCATGCACCGGCGCCCGGCGCTTCAGCTTGTCATAGCTGCGCGGCATGAATTTCTTCAGCCGGGCGTCCTGCTCGGCATTCAGGTCATAGGTGCCAGCCCCCCGCAGGGCCATGAACGGAAGAACCAAAAACAGCAGCGCGGGAACAAGACGGAATGCGGACAAAATCATGATGGGTGGTCAGCGGCTCTATGGACGAGGGTCGAAGGTATTTCCAGTGGATTCGCACTGGCCGTTGCGCAACGCTTTTCGCCCGTTACCTTTCACCATGAAGTCAGTACTCCTGGGCGTGAGCGGATCCATCGCGGCGTATAAAGCGGCTGATCTGGCCAGCCAGCTGGTCAAAGGCGGGTGCAGCGTGACCTGCCTCATGACGGAGGGAGCCCGGGAATTCGTCACTCCCATGACCCTGCAAACGATGTCAAAAAATCCCGTCGTCACCAGTCTCTTTGACGAAAAGGAGAGCTGGCGGCCCACCCACATCCAGCTCGCAGACAATGCCGACCTCCTCCTGATCGCCCCTGCGACGGCGAACATCATCGCCGCCCTGGCCCACGGTTTTGCGCACGATGCCCTCAGCGCCATCGCTCTCGCCACCCGTGCCCCCATCCTCATTGCTCCGGCCATGAATGGCAAAATGTGGCTCCACCCTGCCACTCAGGACAATGTTGCCACTCTGAAATCCCGCGGCTGCCGCTTCATCGGGCCGGACGAAGGCATGCTCGCCTGCGGTTACGAAGGCTCCGGCCGTCTCTGGCCCGTGGATGGCATCCTGCAGGAGGCCCTCGCTATCTTGGGTGAGATCGGTCCGGCTGCCCCCACCGCCGCGCCGTGACTGCGACCTCCATTTCCGTTTGAAGCGAAAATGAGATTCCTCATTACCGCCGGCCCCACTCGGGAGGCGATCGATCCCGTCCGTTACCTGACGAACCGATCCTCCGGAAAAATGGGCTATGCCTTGGCCCAAGCGGCGAGGGACGCTGGTCACGAGGTCATCCTCATCTCCGGGCCGGTAAATCTCGCCCCGCCCACCGGGGTGGAATTAATAATAATCGAATCCGCCCACCAACTCTGGGAAGCCACTCGAAACACACTCTCCCTGCACTCCGTCGACGTCGCCATCCTCGCTGCCGCCGTTGCCGACTACCGCCCCAAGGTCACCCAAAACCAAAAGATCAAGAAGTCGGCGGACACACTTACCCTGGAATTGGAACGCACCCCGGACATCCTCGGCTCCATGCGTAACCCCTTCGGCTTCACCGGAACACTTGTCGGATTCGCCGCCGAAACCGAGAACCTCGAAGCCCACGCGATGGACAAGCTTCGCCGCAAACACTGCGACATGACAGTCGCCAATGACGTCAGCCAGCAGGGCAGGGGATTTGATAGCGACAACAACGAAGCCCTTCTCTGCTTCCCCGACGGCCACACCGAACTCCTCCCCGACCAATCGAAACTGAGCATGGCCACCGCCATCATCCGTCGGTGTGAGATACTCACAAACGCTCCCTAACACCCCCATATCTAGTCCACACGCGCAATTTTTTGGACTGCGGGGGGAAGCCGTAGGCGCCACACCGCTTTCGGAAGGCGGCGCAGCCGCAAGCGCGGAGCCGCAGACATCGCACATATCTAAGTGCCCCAATTCTTACCCCCGACTTCTCGTGCCCGCGACCGATCCCACATCTTCCGATTCAGTTGCCAGCCGCTAACTCCTCGCCGATAGCCTCTCCCGCCCAATCCTACCTTCCTCATGAGTTCCCTCTTATCTGTCGCCATCGAAGCCGCCCATGCCGCCGGCGCCCTCCAGAAGGAAAACTTCGGCATGGATCACGCCGTCAATGAAATGCTCCGCTACGACATCAAGCTCGATCTCGATGTGCGCAGCCAGGAACTCATCACGAGTATCATCTTAAAGCACTTCCCCGATCACGCCGTGCTCGGTGAAGAAGGCAACGCTGGCAATGTCGATAGCAAGACCCAGTGGATCGTTGATCCCATCGACGGCACCGTAAACTACTTCTACGGCATCCCGCACTTCTGCGTCTCCATCGCCGTTCGTCACGACGGCGAAACGGTTGCCGGTGTCATCTTTGACCCGATGCAGAATGAAACCTGGGCTGTCGAGAAAGGCGGCGTCCCAACGCTTAACGGTAAGACCATCCGCGTCAGTGACCGCGCTCACTTGTCAGACGCCGTTGTCACCGTCGGTTTCTCGAAAAGCCGCGAATCGATCGACGCTGGCTTCGAGCGTTACAAACGTATCTCTGTGGAAGTCCGGAAGACCCGCATGCTCGGCAGTGCCGCGCTCGCTTTGGCCTACATCGCCTGCGGCCGTTTGGATGCCTATATTGAAGAACAAATCAGCGATTGGGATGTAGCTGCCGGTGGCTTGCTCCTGGTCGCCGCAGGAGGCGAATTCCTCCTCAAACCTAGCGCTGTCCATCCCGACAAACTCTTCGTCTGCGCCACCAACGGCAAAGTGGATCTCACAGAGTATTTGTAACCAACACCACTTAGCTAGCTCATCACAGCCAGTTCTCAGTCATGACAAAAGTAGGCATCGGTTACGACGTGCATCCTTACGAGGAAGGCCGCCGCATGGTCTTGGGTGGCGTAGAAATACCCCACCACAAAGGGCTCAAGGGTCATTCCGATGCCGACGTTCTATCCCACGCCATAGCAGACGCCGTCCTCGGTGCCTTGGGTGAGCCAGATATCGGACACTGGTTCCCGCCATCTGATCCTACTATCGAAGGTATTAGCAGCCTGAAGATCCTTGAGAAAGTCGCGGAAATCGCCCGGGACAAAGGCGCGACCATCGTGAATATCGATAGCACCATCATTGCCGAAGCGCCCAAAGTGAACCCTCATGCCGCGGCCATGAAACTGAAGATTGCCGAAGCCCTGCGCATCGCTCCCGGTTGTGTCGGCATCAAGGCCACCACCAACGAACGCCTCGGCTTCGTCGGCCGCGAAGAAGGCATCGCCGCCATGGCCGTCGCCAGTGTGGAAGTATAAATCGACGGCTAGAAATTCCCGTCACTATCATCTATCTCGCGCGCTCCGCATACCCCGGAACGGAGTGCGGTGGCTTGCCCTGAGCTTTACCCACAAGTGCCGATTTCATCTGACAGGAAAGCCATGTCTACGTGCATTTGGGTCGAGAAATAATTGGCAAGCTGGCGGGCGATCTGGAGCAACGGTGTTCTAGGCAAGTGTAAAAAGTGGATCTTTTAGCATTTGATTCATTGTGCAAAGGAGTTTGCGCATGACTGCGGTGAGAGCTGTTTTGGGAGCCTTGCCGTCATTGATGAGACGGTTGTAGTAGGGTTTGAGGACAGGGTTGCAACGGCTGGCGCTGAGCGCTGCCATGTAGAGGGCGCGTCGTGCTTGAGCACGGCCGCCGCCGATGGTGCGTTTGCCTTTAACGGTGCCGCTATCACGGTTGCGTGGAGCCAGGCCCGCCAGGGCCGCGACCTGCTGCCGATTCATGGTGCCCAGTTCAGGGAGAGCTGCGAGCACGCCGTGAGCGGTCGTGGCGCCCACGCCCTGGAGTTGACTAAGGCGTTGGACCTTGTCATGAAGCACGGGGTCGTGAGCACCTAGAGCGCAGATACGGTTGTCCCAGTATTCGATCTGTTTTTTTAGGAAGGCGATGGTTTGCTCTGCTTCCTTGATCACCGCAGGGTTGGCATGAGTGTGGAGACGGTTCTTCTCTTTGACCAGTTCGCTCATGAGTTGAGAGCGCCGAACGTTGAAGTCTGTCAGATCGCGTTGGGTTTGGGTCGGTTTGAGCGTGGGAGCAGGCTTGATATCCTGGCCAAAGCGGGTGAGCCAGTGGGCATCGATGGCATCGGTTTTGGCCAGGACACCATGGGCGTCGACCAGGGAGCGTCCCCGTTTTGGATGGATGCGGCTGAAGGTTATGTCGGCATCATGGAGCGAGGCCTCCAGAAGGCGTTCATAGCCGCCGGTGGCTTCGAAGATGACGTGGAAGGATACTTTATCTTTGTGTTTGGTTTTGAGTTTATGCAGGGCTTTGAGCAGACGCTGGTGGCCTTCTCTGGTGTTTGGGACTGAAGCCAGTGCGGGGAGCACGGCCACGTCAATTTGCAGAGAGTCCTTGGCAACGTCGATGCCAAGGTAAATAGTGGGGACGGTGTCTTCAGGGCTCATACTTGTAACATCCGAGCTGCTCCAGGCCGGAGCGCTCATTCAACGGTTCGAGTTCAGAGACAGGCGTTAGGGAACAGGCTCCAAGAGCGCTCTCGACTGTGTCAGCAGTCGGAACAAGTGCGGTTGGTTCTCACTGACGCCACCGTGGTTGAGATGGCCATCTCAACCACGGTGCCAACCCTTAGCCGCGCTTTACAGCGGGGGCAAAGACTTGGCAGATCAGAACATACAAGTGCGGTGGCTTGCCACCGCTCGGTTGGAGGAGCTTGCTCCGACGGGCGGGAGCGTCAAACCCCGGACAGAATCTATCTCACAAAAGGTAACTGAAGGCTCAGTTCTGTTCCACAATAACCAATATCTGCCTCTCAACTTCTCATACTTCAACGTTTCGATCCATAGTATCTTGGCCCGAGCGAGGCATCGCCGAACGTCGACCTACATTGCACGATCAGAAGGTTAAAAGGCCGTAAGCCCACCCCGTCGCGGCAGGCCGCCCCTCGCTCATCATTCAACGCGCCTTCCGTTAGCACCGAATGCCAACGGCATTCCGCCCTAAAGCCCAGGGTTGCGCGCAGACGCAACCCTGGGATCGTTATAAAGAAGCTCACAACCCCATCGGGCGTTGTGCCAATCGCCGCTAACCACCCGGGCTAACTTACTGCCAGATCTCTCATGCGACCCAAGCTCCTATTGAAAAGTACCTGCCTTGGAAAAGGAGAAATCGCGCCTCAGTTTCAACGCCCCCCTTCGCACCCCCCCTAAAACCTAAAAACAAAAAACGTCTTCATCCGAAGAGAAGACGTCTTTGCTTTAGTAAGATGTTGTTTAAAAGGTCGCTAAACGGCGGTCATTTGATGTCCTAATTTAGGACTGAATCCGCTTAGGCTTTCTTTTGCTTGGCCCACCGGCGGCGTTGAGCTTCGGCGATACGGGCACGTGCTTCGTCGGACATCACGCGCTTCTTCTTGGCAGGACGGCCCACACTCTTCTTGGAGGTGCCCTTGCCTGGCTTGCGGCCGGGTTTTCCCGGTGCGACAGCTGCTGGAGCTCCGCGTCCGGAAGGCGACGATGACGAGAAGATAGCTTCCAAGTCGGCTTGAAGCCTTTCGATTTGTTCCACAATAGCGGTGGCGCGCTTAAGTTGATCTAGTGTTGGTGCTGGCATAAGTCTGATACCTAAGAACAGTAAGTAGGCTCATGACAAATTAAATTTGCACGAATGTTGTCTTATTTGCTATTGGGAATTACCTCATATCCTGAACTTACGCGGGAGTTAGGCCTGCTTTGAAGAGTGAATTAATCTGTCTAATCTCACTAACTAAGGCCAATTAACATCAATTAGCTGTGTTTTTGAACAGTTGATACTAACAATCGCCCGACCTCGTTTTTGCGTTCGCTGCACTCCATAGTCAGGCGTCTCTTAAACAAGCCGCCAGGCCTTTCTGAAGATCCATTCCAAGGTCAGCAATAGAATCACCGCCCCAAAGCACCACCAACTCGACCACACTTGCAGCTCTCTCACGCGTGTCTCCTGACGATCCAATTGCTGGAGGAGATCGGGTATCTGGCCAATATCACCTTCCCGCAAAAAACGCCCCCCGGTGCTGCGCGCCATGCTCTCCAACAAAGGCCGGTTCAGGGTTAGTTGGGACCACTCCTGACTGGCATGACTCTCCACACGAAACTTCAGTTTCACCTCTTTATCGGCCGCAGCATCGAGGGTTCGTTCTGTGACAGTTACCTCATAGTCTCCGCTGGGCAGACTACCCGTTACCGCGCGGAAGACACCACCATGCGAGGGGTCCGTCTCCAATTGCAAACTGGCGACTTCCAGCCCATTGCGAAACACATGAGCCCGCGGCTGCGCGTCGGTTATGATAGTTCCTTCCGCGGATCGCAGGCGCACACGCAATTCCGCATTGCCACCTTCTTCATACCTTAGACGGTCAGCTCCAATGGCCAGTCTCTCATTCTCCACCAGGAAAGGGGGCGCGGCGATCCATGTTGCAATCTGCATCCAGAAACGCTGGTGATGCATGTCCGCAACTTCGTAACGCCAGCGCCAGAATTCATCGGTCCCCAGCCAGAGTACACTGCCCGCGCCGTAGCGCCGCCAGACCACGGCCGGCATTTCATTTCCAGCCTGACCCGACCCACGCAAGCTCGCCACCAAGGTAGCGTCGGGACGAGCCTCGGCGGGCGCGCACCACATCGCCTTCGGCAGACTGGTCCAGAGTTTGGCATTCCCGCTCCGCGAGTCGCTCAGACGCAGCGCTTCCAGTCCCTGACCTTCGGCCGAAAGGTTATAAGCCATCTCGGAGCCAGCCGCGCTCCCTTTGCGCCATGACACCGGCATAAGTCCGGCAGCCGCAGTATCTCCCCATTGTTGTAAGTGACCTCGCTGTCCATCCACCAGAATGATGCCGCCTCCACGCTTCTCCACAAACTCGCGCACGCTATCCTGCTGCGGGCCGGTTATGACGCCGGGCCTGACATCGCCCAGGATTACCAAATCATAAGTCATGAGCTCATCCTTGGTTTTGGGAAATGCCGCCTGCACGGTCGCACTGAGGCCGCTGCTAAAATCATCCCAGGCAGCCGTTACTTCCCACCGCTCATCACGATCAAAGTG
Source organism: Phragmitibacter sp. (assembly GCA_965284365.1). GTDB lineage: Bacteria > Verrucomicrobiota > Verrucomicrobiia > Verrucomicrobiales > Verrucomicrobiaceae > Phragmitibacter. The sequence goes on along the minus strand of OZ260079.1, from coordinate 5,388,688 downwards.
GTTCCTCAAATACCGCGTCTCCCAGCGGGGCCGCCCATCCAAAATCAGCACCTTCCGTTTATGACTCAAGAGATGCAGCGCCACGCCACGTCCATTGTTCTCCACGATCTTGTCTTTCACGCTGCTGCCGTTCGCCAGATCGATCCGGAATTTCAGCAGCCGCAGTGATGTCTCCCCTCCCTCACTCTTGGGCAGATCGTTCACCGGAAAGCTGTATTCTATCTTCCTCTCGCCGCGGCCAGTGGTGGTGAGGGCTTCCTGCCATAGCACTTTGCCTTGAGACATGATGCTCGCCATTGCTGGCAGATCAGCAGGCATCGTGTCCTGGATGAGGAGGGAACCTTCCACCCGGCCATCCGCAAAGACTGCTTCCGGCGCAGCGATATCCAGCAGCGCCAGATCCGCTGGCGGGGCTTCCTGCCCGTAGCCAACCGTAAAGACCGGCACTTTGCTTTCGCTCAATTCCCTCGCCAGATCCTCAGGCGATCCTTCGCCGTTATGCTGACCATCTGTGAGTATGACGAGCGCCGTCCCGCTCATGGAAGGACCCAGCAGATTCCTCAGGGGATCAGCCAGGTTGGTTGTCGTCCCATCCGGGTTGACTCCCAGCTTTGTTGGGATTTCTCCTGAACTATCTTCCCCGCCGTTGCGCCGCCACCAGAGCCGTTCGGGCTGGTATCCGCGCAGGGCATACAGTTCCACGTCATGCTGTTTGGCGAGTTTCTGAATAAGCGAGTTTGCGGGATCCAGCAAAGCCTTCTCCATGCGCTGGAATCTCGGTTCAGAAGCCGTTGCCGGTTTTGGTGCCCCGGGTCGAGGAGCCTCCCGGCTTTCATCCGCATAGCTCATGCTGGCAGACGCATCCACCACCACCGCCACACGTCCCAGTTGGCGCACCACCGACGTATGCCGCAGCACCGGTGCGGAAAGACAAAGAACCAGCAGAAAGACTGCCAGCGACCTGAGTAAGGCCGGGATCCAGCGAGCCGCTCCTGCCTGATACCGCAGTTCCCGCCGATAGTAGAAGAACATCAGCAGCGCCAACCCCAACGCCATCGCACCCACCGGCAGCGCAGGCCAGCCCCCGCTGAAATGGATCGATGTAGCTGAAGATTCGTTAGTCACGAGAATGAATGCACTATGCTGTTAATCTGATGTCGATTGCTCCGGTCGTGCCAAAGACATCAAATGTTCTGGGTCCTTCGCTACTCGAGCCCCGAAGGGGCTCTCCTTGAATAGCCAGGGGTTTTAACCCCTGGTTAGAGTAACGCGAAGACGTACCCCGGAGGGGTACCCCTATGCGCGGTTGATTTCGCCCTTTCCCAAGATAACTGTTCCGGCACACACGCTGGTCAACGGCGCAGCAAGGGTTGCGCCCGGTTGCCACCCCCTTGGTCCCAGCGTTACTGCCGATATCTTGCGAACAATTCATCTTATAAATTTCCCCCCTCATTATCTCTACCCCCGGCTGATTCGCTGCTGCAAAAATACTTCGGCAAAAAGCCCGACAAGCATCAACATCAACAACGGTTGCCACACCTCTGTCCCATGACGCCGGGACCGGTCCAACTGGTGATACGCACTTGCGCTCTCTGCATACGCTGCCCCGGCACGATTCGCCATCTCCTTCACCTTGTCGCCCGTCAGCACCGCCAGATTCGCTTCCTCGGGATCGAGATTGAACGCATACCGTTTTGGTATCGCGGTTTTCGCTTCAGCATCGTTCCGCAATTCATACGTGCCCGGAACCTGCGTGCCCGCATAGCTGATCAAATAACTCTTGTCGCCCGTCGCCTGTGGCTTCAGCGGAAACGTCTGGTTGCCGGGATTTGTCAGGGTAAAGCTCGCTCCTGACTGTTCAGGACTCACCGGCACACGCAGGACTGTGCCACACAGTTGCGAGGGCGGGGGAGTGTTCTGCATGGTCAGGTAGGTAATGATGCGTTGCATCAGCGGCACATACACCGGCTGCAGCGGCAGATTGTTCCACCGCGCATTGGCGGTTGAGGTGAAAAGAATCACCCGGCCCTGGCCGAACGCCTTCTCGATCGCCAGCGGATCACCGCGATCCAGACTCAACACCGCTCGTGCGTCTTCCGGTACCTTTTCAAACTTCTGCCAGTGGGTGAATCCGGCATCCTGTAGCCGCAGGCCTCGCGCACTATTGAAATAGGTCGTCGCGGGATGCGTGTGCCGCTGGCTCAGCACGCGAGATGGCGTCTGCCCTTCGTCCACATGGCCGAACCCTTTGGGAATGCCCGGCAGCAAACCTTTGCCATCCTTGAAAAATTGCTCCCGATACCACTTCTCATCGCAATTCGGCCCCATGAACACAATCAGTCCGCCTCCTTTGCGGACAAACTCTTCCAGCATGGGCAGCCCTTTGCCATCCAGCTTCTGAATGTCCGCCATGACAATGACCTGCTGCCCGTCATAGCTTTTATCCCTGACCCGCCGCGCATCCAAAACTTCCGTATGAATAATATCCCGCAGGGATGTTGCCTTCGCCGCAGTGTTAGGAGCCAGCGCGATCTCCAAGAAGTCAGACGCCCCTTCCAAAGGCGCCGTCGTTTCGCCGTTCGTCAGCAGCAGGCAGTTCACCTGAGCCCGCACCGGCAGCACCAGCGTGAAGGCATTATCGTCAGGGAAGGAATCACCCTCCAGCCGCAAGGTCACAGCATGATCACCCGGACTGTCAAAGGCATGCGTCATGGTCAAAATGCTCTCCGCATTCGGCGCCACCGAAACCCGGGTGCTTCGCAGCCGAATCCCGTCCGCTTCAAGATGCACCGGGATATCTTGATAAGCCTTCGCTCCATGATTCTGGATGCGCGCTCTTAACGCGACTTCCTGCCCTCCTGCTACGATGAGGGCAGAGGGTTCCACACTGACCAGATTCAGATTGTCATGCACTTCACCGCCCACCCGGTAAAAGGTCAATTGGGGTGCAGGCTCGCTCTTCTTCAGCGTCTCCCACGCATCCAGAGTCGCTCCTTCCGCAACCGCCTTCCAGTCACTCTCTTGGAAGTCTGAAATCAGCACGATCTCTTTGGCGGTATTGCCCATGCGCTTCAGTTCGGCTTGAGCCTGTTGAAAGATGGCATTCGGCTTCAGCGGACCTGCCAGGCTGCTTTCCGCCGCCAGTTTCGGCGTGATACTCTCCCGCAAGGTCACTGGCTCCGGAAAGAGCGGCTGCGCGGGTTCACCACACAGCAGGATGTTCACATCCGACCCTGCCGGCAGATCTTGCAGGAGGGCCTGCAGCCCGTCCCGGGCCTGATCCCTCACTGTGCTGGCCCCAGCGGGAGAGCGCATGGAGTAGCTGTTGTCCAGTAGCACTAACAGCGACGTCTTGTTGGCTCCCGGCAGTTGCCTGAGAAAACTCAAAGCAGGCCGCGCCAGACATAGCGCCAGGATCACCGGTAGCGCGATGCGCGTGAGCAACAGCAGCAATTGTTCGGTCTTCAGATTGCGCTTCCGTTGCCGCAGTGCCTCCTGCAGCAGATGCATCGCCCCCCACTGCACCGTCTTCATCCGCCGCTTGTTCAGCAGATGCAGAATGAGCGGGATCAGCAACGCTGCTGCCCCGGCCAGGAGGATGACATTCAGAAAGGTCATGCTGCGACGTCTCTCATGCCTCCTTACTGCCTCATGCGCAGCGAGAGATACGTCCTCACTGCCGCCGTCACCGGTTCATCTGACACGATGGACACCAAATCCACGTTATGTTTCCGCAGTCCTTCCGTCAGCGTTTCACGGAACTTCATCAACGCTTCCATGTAGCGATGCCGCACCGCCGATGGATCCGCCAGCACGAAGTCTTCGTTGTTCTCCAGGTTCTCAAAGCGCGACCACCGGGAAAAAGGAAACGTCAGTTCATCCCGGTCCCACACCTGAAACACGATCACCTCGTGACCCTGCTTCCGCAGAATGCCGATGCCCTGCAGCAGCTTCTCGGCATCATCAAAACCATCCGTGATCAGGATCAGCAGCCCTCGCCGTTTCAACCGGGCCGCCAGGAACTGCAAAATCGGCGCCAGCGCCGTATCTGCTCCTGGCTTCGTCCTCATCAAGGTATCCAGGATGTAATGCAGGTGCGAAGTGCGCGTATGGCAGGGGATAAATTCCCGCACCTTCTTATCGAAAGTCACCAGTCCCACCGCATCCTGCTGCCCCGTCAGCACATACGCCAGCGCCGCCGCCACCTTCCGCGCATGGTGAAATTTTACCTTTCCCGTGGTCCCCTGGTAGGCCATGGACCCACTCGCATCCAGCAGGATGGTCGCCCGCAGATTCGTCTCCTCATCATACTCCCGGATGTAATACCGGTCGCTCTTCCCGAAAATCTTCCAGTCCAGCCGCTTGATCTCATCCCCCTGCACATAAGGGCGGTGCTGGCGGAACTCGATGCTGAACCCCTTGTGCGGCGAGGCATGCTGCCCCGTGGACATCCCTTCCATTACTCCCCTCGCAAAGAGCGGGAGGCCATTGAGCTGAGTCAATTCTTCGGCATTGAGCAGATCAGAAAGACGGGCCATTCAAAAAGGAAAAGGGGGAGGGCAGGGGAGAGAAAGGATGGTGGAGGAAGCGTCAGAAAAAGAACGCCGCACAACACCATCCCCTTGCAAGCATAGGAGAGGCCACCGCCCTTTGTGTCAAATGGAAGGAAATAGGCACTTCCAGCGCCAGCCTTCTTCGGATTCAGCACCCCTCAGACCGACCGACCTTCCCCTCCGATCAACTCAGCCTGGCATCACACAGCTTGCGATCCGCTCGGCATACCAAGAATAAAATCACACGCACCTCATCAGAAGGACCAACGGCCGCCCCATTGTACTCTTGGGCATCGCCCCAGGTATCGCGCATCCCCACGGCACTCAGGGCAGCACTTGCCCATGACAATGCTCGCTCTCCGCCCCCAATCCTATTTCGAGCCACGAACAAAAAAAGAAGAGGTGAGCCGCAACCACGCAGCCCACCTCTTCCAACCCTTATCTTATCAATGAACAGTAACCAACCAGCTAACTACTGAAAAATCGTACGTGTGCTTAGTCTGTTGACTGAAATCGTTTGTTGCTTGTCACTCGCTGCTTAGAACCGGATGGAGAAGTCCACCGTGAAGCGGTCGTCCAGCAGGCCTTCCGGCGTTGCCACGGCCTTCTCATAAGCAAAACCGAAGTCGACGCTGTCCGTCAGACGGGAGCGGAAACCAGCGCCCACCACGACTTGCGTCACGGAGTCCGCACGGCTGCTGCCGAAGTTCACGATGTCATAGCCTTCGGAACCCAGAGGGATCGCATTCCCTTCGGACACCACGGAATATCCATGAGCCACCACGAAGGGGATGAACAGGCGGCACACATAATAATCAGCCTGCAGGTGATAGTGAAGGATCGTGCTGTTCGCTTCATCATCCACAGGAATCAGGAGACCGGCATTCGCTTGAATGTGGAAATCGCCAAAACCCTTTTGCGTGGAGACGAATGCATTGAATATGCCATCGCCCGTGCCGTTGAAGATCTCTTCTTCGCCCAGAGGAATGTCATACGTCAAACCAGGGGTCAGGATGAAGGCATTGTCCTTGTCATCGATCAGCGCATACTTCGCCCCGACAGAGACGTTCGCCCAGCCGCCCAGATCAGGGCCGACTTCAGGCTGCACTTCCATATAGCCACCCTTCGTGCCGATCAGCGCAAGGCGATCCGTCACGGCATAGCGAAGCTGAATCCCATAAATTTGCAGATCACCACCCTGCGTGATGAAGTCGTCATCGATGCGCTGGAAACCAGCCACAGGGCGGATTTCCGTGCGAATGATCGCATCTTCAAAAAGGATCGGATCGGACACCGGCGAGATCGTGTGATCTTTCCAGTCCACCGCCGCTTCCAGCTTGGCGACGGTATCTTTGCCCGAGACGGGCGTACCCGCACTGGCCTGGCTGAATGGCAGCATCAGCGCCAGCAGACCTAGGCACGATGCGAGGTTCACGGATTTCGGGGAGTGAGTTGGTCGGTACATGTAAACAATTTACACAACCTGATAAAAAATATCAATAGAAATTATAAATTATGTAATAAATTTTGCTGAATACAGCCTGTGACACTCCATTTTGCGTCGCAAACCAAGAGAAGCGCGCCTGCCCCAGCCGTGCCACCAAGATACTCTCCACAAAAAACCTTTAACTTACCCAAGCACCGCTAGCAGCAGCTAAGTGCGCCCAGTCGCATCTTGAACTCTATCAGTTCGCTTCGCAGTTCCCCAGCGTCGGACTTCGCAGCGCGTCTTCGTGGTAAATCAAAAACTCCCATCCTCAAAACCTTCGCGTCTTTGCGCCTTCGCGGTGAATCCAAAACGCTGCCCGTCCCCGCGCGTCTCAGCCAAGCACTCCATCACTCCACTCTCAACGCCCCATGATTCAGCGCATCCACACCACCCCATCGAAAATACCCCTCGATCGCCGCGGCCACATACCGCTTCCCATCTCGCACCGCCTCTTCCAGCGATCTCCCATGCGCCAATCCCGCCGCGATCGCCGCGGAAAACGTGCACCCCGTTCCATGCGTATGCACCCCCGGCGTCCGCTTACCCTCCAGCCACACCACCCCCTCACTACCACCACTCCCAGTCCCCCCCACCAGCACATCCGGTGCGTCCTCGCCCGCCAGGTGCCCTCCCTTTATTAATACCGCGCAGCCATACCGCGCGCTCAGCACCCTCGCCGCAGCTTCCATCGCTTCACGCGATCCGATCTTCCCGCCCAGCAGTACCGCCGCCTCATCCATATTAGGCGTCAATACCGTCGCCAGCGGAAACAAATCCCGCACCAGCGTCTCCATCGCGTCTTCCGTCAGCAGTCGCCCCCCACTCGTCGCCACCATCACCGGATCCACCACCAGGGGAATACCCCGCTGCGCCAGCGGCCCCCAGGCAGACACCACCGCCTTGATCTGCTCCGTCCCGCCCAGCATCCCCGTCTTCGCCGCCGCGATCGGCAGTGCCTCCGCCAGCACATTGATCTGTTCCTCCACCATCGCTCCCTCCAGCAGTTGGATCCGCGTCACCTTCGCCGGCACCTCCGCCACCACACTCGTCAGCGCCGTCAGCCCGTAACAACCGAACGCAGTGAACGTCTTCAGATCCGCCTGCGCCCCTGCGCCACCAGAACAATCCGACCCCGCCATACTCAAAACCACCGGCGGTGAAGAGGCAGAAGCGAAAGCAGAAGCCGAAAGGGAAGGGGAGGAAGACAGGCTCATCGGAAACACGAAATACAATACAATTACCCCACTCTAAAACGTTCCAGCCCAACCCGCAAAACTCTCCTGCCGCTGCAAACTCATTTCCAAGAAAGATGCAGCCCTCATCGCCACTCCACAGCGCAGAGGAGCCCCTCACACCAGATGTAGCTGTGGCAGGCTCTCCACAGCGTCATGTCGTGACGCACACCGATCGTCCTGATGCGTTCACCGCTCAAGAGCGCCAAAGGCGCGACTCATGCCAGCCTGGGGTAAGCGAGGCCATGCCGAGCGCAGCCCCAGGTAAAATCCAGATGACAATGGAGCGCTGAAAGTGCGACTCATAGGCGCTGCCACGTGAGGTGACTGCTTTGCCTGTATAAGATACTATCCGCTCTCGCACATTCCGGCGAAGATTAGCAGTTGATTGAACGCCAGGGCCCTCCGAGTAATCAACATATTCAGTCGTCATGTTTCACTCCGCTTTGTCCATGCGTTTCAACGAGTTGCCCGGCCTCACCGTCACCGTGGATCAGGTCTTGCAAATGCCCACCATGGTCGACGAGATCGGCGAGCCCCACTCCTTCGCCTACTACCTCTCCATTCACAATCACTCCGAGGAGGTCGTCACCATCCTTGGCCGCAAATGGATCGTCCAGGACGAAGAAGGCATGACCCAGGTCGTCGAAGGCAACGGCGTCGTCGGCCACACCCCCAAGCTCAAGCCCGGCCAGAGCTTCAGCTACAACAGCTACCACCTCATCCGCGAGGCCAGCACCGCCACCGGCACCTTCTTCGGCGAAACCTCCGAAGGCACCCCCATCTACGTCCGCGTCCCCGAGTTCCGGATGGATGTCCAGGAATAAGAAAGCCAGCCTCTTCTCCACAGCACCGCAAGCACGCCGTATTTTTTGGAGTGCGGTGGCAGAACGAAGTGGCGACACCGCTTTCGGAAGGCGGCGCAGCCGCAAGCGCGGAGCCGTGGTGCCGGGCGTCCCGCACGGCCTCACCGGCGCACTCTCCACGATGTTGCAACACCTTACCATCCGCTGGGGGCTGCGAAGCCGCAACTCGAGCCGGTGCCTTCCACATCCAGCGACTACAGTATTGATTTTTTCTCTGCCAATTCACAGACTAAGCGAAGCTTGGCTGGACTGACTCCAGCATGACTCCGATGTGCGATGGACCCGTATTTACCAAGGCTTGGGCAATGAAAATTCTCTTTCTCCTATGTTTTCTAGGGCTTACCGTCACTGTCGAGTGTGCGGAGACAACCACCATTCCATTCAAACATCCAGACAATTTCCCAGTGCAATTCAGGCTGGTCTTGCCACCACCGGACTCGAAACTCATCAGTCATCGGGAAGAGAATGGCTTAGATGTGATCACAGCGCACTTGGATGGCGAAAGCGAAGAGGGATTGCTTGTCGAAGCAATCGATACTAGCGGGCAGCGGGTGTGGCACCACGACTTCGGCTATAACCTGAGTGCCACTCCCGGATGTACTGTCTCCATCTCCTTTCATCCGACCGCCCTCGTCGCTCTCGTAACATATTCGGGATATAAGTCGGATCAACATTCCAAGCTTCTGTTTATAGAGAAAACTGCTTCTGCGTGCAAAATCCGAGAGTTTCCGGCCGAGGCTCCAGAGTTGATCTCGTATCTGAAGAAACAGCCCGACTATTCTAGTAAGCATCGGTACTGGATACACCCTACTAGGTTCATAGGAAGCCGCGTAGAATTTACGTGTATCCCCCTTTCGCCACCTGAAAAACAGGCGCCACATCCCCTTGACCAAGAAACGCAATGGTTTGCGATTACCGCCTCCATTGAAACAGATTTCAAAATTGTTCCCCTAGAGGCAAAGCCCTTACATTAATGGTCAAGCAAGAGTTGATTCATGTGTTTGCACGTCGTCGTCGTCTGACTTTCCAGTCCCCCCCCAAATGCCCCCCAACTTCGACACCCTCTGGCCATCCGTCCTCGCGGAATCACCCCACTGCCATTCCTTCGTCGTCCATGGCATTGATCATTGGAAGCGCGTCGAACGCAATGCCTGCATCCTAGCCTCACGCACCGGCGCAGACTTATCAGTCGTCCGGCTCTTCGCCCTCTTCCATGACTGTCAGCGGGAAAATGAAGGATTCGATGCAGACCATGGCAAACGCGCCGCACAGTATGCTCTGACGAAGCGCGGCCAATGGTTCGATCTCTCAGACGAGCAATTCGACCTGCTCCACTATGCTTGCACTTGGCACACCCACGGGCGCCATCATGTCGACCCGACCATCGGCACCTGCTGGGACGCCGACCGCCTGGACCTTGGCAGAGTCGGCATCACACCCGATCCCGCATTCATGAGCACCGCCTTCGGGGCTGAGATCGCCACCCATGGCAACTTAGACCCATGGTTGCATTTGAACTGCCTTGCTCCAACGGATGAAAAGTCCGCCCATTGATTCTCCCCATGAACCCCCTCGGTGCCGGCGCAATCATCTTGAGCGTCGTCGCGTTTGCTGTCGTTCACACGAAGCTCCGCCCTCTACCCCTTTCGCGGAAGCTCCTTTGGCTCGGCATCTTCACGCTTTTATCCATCCCTGCAGTTTGGTTCGCCGTTTATTACCTTCACGTCGTACCGGAGTACGCTTGGTTCTACACGCTGCGATCGTGGACAGGGACTGAGTTTTTCGGAATCTTCCTTGGCTGTGGCGGTGGCGCATTTGCCACTCTATTGCCGCGCTTCCTGCTTGGCGTGCCTTTGTTCGGGGCCCTCGCGCTCTCCGTCATTCCCTACATGAAACCCCTCTTGCGCCCACTGCCGGATCACCTGCTGCACGATCGCTCCCAGGGCGATGTCTGCCTTCAGAGCACCAGATCCACATGCGGTCCGGCAAGCATTGCCACCATCCTCCGGCGCCAGGGTGTCCCTGCCACCGAGCGCGAGATCGCACGTGCCGCGTACACTTATGCCGCAGGCACGGAAGCATGGTATCTCGCAAGATATGTCCGCAGCCGAGGCTTCGCGACTCACTTTGATTTTGGTTCCACCTTCTCCCCGGAAGCAGGACAGCCTTCACTCATAGGCGTCCATGTCGGTAGCATCGGCCATTTCATTGCCGTCCTCGACTTTCACGATGGCCAGATCACCTATGTTGACCCCATGCACGGAGAAAGAAAAGTCTCGCACACCGAGTTCCAACGCCGCTACAAATTTACCGGCTTTCATATGGTCATCAGTCGAGACTGATGGGTGAACCAAATTTGGTGGTCTCGGTCAATACAACGAGTGAATACTGACCAGCATATTGTCCATCTATAAACTCTCCACGCCCAAATCATGAAACATCAAACCGCGGCGCAATGGCTCCTTTACATCTTCATCGCACACCTCGCAGGCGCAACCGCTCTCGCCCTCGACGATGAACACGATCCTCTCGCGGTCGGCCTCCATTGGGAGGCGTCCGTTGAACTTAAGTTTCCCGATGGGAAGACCGTTAACGGCACGGCCACTCGTGAGATCACCGGGACCGCGATCATCGACGGTAAGACCTATTTCAAAAGCGAAACGCATTTCATAGGCATACGCGGGATTCCTTCGACCACCACTTACCGCCGGAAAGCGGACGATGGCACTTATGCCTTTCAGGGCTCTGATCCCACCAAACGCGAGTATCTCGAAACCAGCTACCCCCTTGCCGTAGGGAAGACCTGGACTTCGCAATTCTCAGACACATTGAACACCGTCTTCACCGTGGAATCCGAAGAGACCGTCACCGTCGACGGCCAGAAGTATGAGAAATGCCTGAAGGTAAAATACATCTCAACAGGGACAGCCCCGAGTGGGCACTTCTACCTCGCACCAGGAGTGGGGAATGTCATGGAGACTTTCCAGGTAGGTGACCTAACCATTTATATCCTTCTCAAGTCATTTAGCCAAAAGGCTTAATTGTTCCCGAACGCCAACGGCGTAGCCTTAAAGCCCAAGGTTGCGCGCAGACGCAACCCTAGGTGACTGCCCCGACCCTACAACCTTGAAAAGGTTGTGCCCATCACGGCAAGTCCAACTACCCGGCGTCGCCATTTCGTGACCGTCCCGGGGGGACCGCATGACCCGACTCAGTTAGTGGCGACAGCCACCTTGGATTGTGCGCGGCTTGTCATGGACCCTACCCGTAAGTGCCGATTTTCATACGCCAGGAAAGTCATACCTAAGCGAATTTAAGCAAAAGCATAGGTGGCGGGCCTGCGAGCTAGCTGGAGTGCGGTAGCTTGCTACCGCTCGGTTGGAGGAGCTTGCTCCGACGGGTGGGGCGGATGATGTCTCTGGCCTGTTGATCATAAGTCACGCGTGCAGCCCGGAAGTCAGCAAAACCTAACGAAGTATTAGGAGAGTATATGGTGGGCAATCACTCCCAAACGCTTTGCGCTTCGCAATTGACAAAGTCGAAGGCGGAGCCGTTTGGAGTGCTCCGGCTTGACGGAGCTTTGGGGGTGTGGCGTGTCTTGCCGTCAAGGTTGTTAGCGCCTGCATTCTGCTGAGGCTTGCTACCGCCTCGAACAATAACCTCCGCACCCGCGCCCATCTAGGATACAATCACACTCCGAAAGATGAAAACCCCATGGGCCATACTCCTCTCGACCCTTCTTATCGCTTGCGATGGTCCACCAGCAAAACGCCCGGAATCGAAAGCCCAACCAACCGCCATATCAATCCCTCAGCAGTCTCCCGACGACAGGGCATTCGACACAAAACTGTCAGCGATTCATAAGAGTTGGATGGGAACACCATGGACGTTCACAGGAATATCCCAAACACCCCGGCAAGGCTCCATCGCATGCGGCTACTTCGTCACCACCACACTTCAACAGGCTGGCGTCACATTGGAACGTGTTCGCTTGGCCCAAGCAGCTTCGGAAACGATGATCCTCGCCACCACTGATCCAGCATCAATCCGAAGATACAGCGACGCCTCCCTCGAAACTTTTCTAGAGAAGACAAGGCGCCAAGGAGAGGGCTACTACATCGTAGGTTTGGACAATCACACCGGCTTCTTGAAAGTCACACCCGATGGCGACATCACTTTCATCCACTCAGCCCCAGGACGCGGCGTGGTCGAAGAGGCACCTGCCGCCGCACCCGAACTGGCAAACTCCCGGTATCGCGTTACTGGCAAAGTAGTCCAGCCCGTCGCCGTAGAACTGAGCACAGATCAAAATGATCCAGCAGACAGATAGGAGAGTAGAGAAGAACACCTGGGGAGCAATGTGCCATTTTCCCATCCACGGTATCCGCATCTGGGATGGCGAGGACATCGTCTTCCAGACCAGCATCTGCCACCACTGCATGAATTTCTACATGACCTACCCCTTTAATCGCGCCAGGTGGACCGGCTTGAGCGACCCCACACTTCAAACCGTCCTTAATCAACTCATGCCCATCCCCGCAGAAGAGTCCGAGAGATTCGAAAAACAATTCAAGACTCCGAAGCAAAGTCCCAAGAAGAAGTGATAGAGAACTGCATCGACCACGCGCACATCCAGTCCGTGACCATGGTGAAGAGTAGTCCTGTCGTCTGGTCTTGGTCCAAGTGACTCAATCGGTCAAAGGAGCGCGACGCAACACGCGAGGCAAGGCAGGATCAACTCAGTCAGTGGCGCTAGCCACCTTGGACTGCGTGTGGCTTGCCACCGCCTTCCTCAGGCGGGGCTTGCCACGCCGCCCCTCAAGAGGTGGCCTCCCGCCTCGAACAATAACCGCCGTAAGCACCCGGGCTCCGCATCCGAGACGCGAACGCCAGCGTCTTTGTTAGCCGTCAACAAGTGTCAGCAGTCGTGAGTGCTTGCGCTTCTATCCCTTGCGGCAATTAGCTCTGAAGTCATTTCCGAATTCAAGACATTTAATTCTTGATTGTCCCTAAATATTCGCGAGCCTCTACGAGGTGTCTTTATATTAACTCCCGCCGTGATTAGCTCCGAAATAGGCCAAAGAGTCGTTGCTCTTCGTGATAGAGTCACGGCTCATTTCAATGCCGGAGATTGGGAGGAAGTTGCTTATTTATGCACACAACCCGACTTGGTGATTCATCATCATCGGCTGCTCCGTAGTCTTAGCTGGGGGGATGAGGACTACGATGGGAATGCGCTTCAGGTTTTGGGCAACCTCGCGCAAGATGATGTTGCGAATTTGGATGTGGTTGAGAGTCTTCTGAATCGCAAATATCCTGATCTCGATCACTTTGTGAGCGCGAAGCCAGCGGAACGCCGACTCACGTTTGCCCCACACGTATTTACCGTGCCTGAGGTTACTTTAGAGCGTGATCTAGTTGCAGTAATGATGCCGTTTTCGGCTGGTTTCCAATCCGGTATACGAGGCTATACAACTTGCATGTAAAGATGCCAACCTTCGCTGTTTGAGGGCGGATGACATTTGGGAACACGCGACTATTATTCAGGAAATTTTTGCGCTTATTCTTCGAGCGCATATAGTGGTATCCGATTTTTCAGGCCGCAATCCAAATGTGATGTATGAGACCGGAATAGCTCACACTCTGGGTAAATTGGTTGTTCCAATTTCACAGTCTTTGGACGATGTTCCGTTCGACATTAAACACCATCGAGTGCTTCGCTATTTACCTAACCTCCAAGGTTATGGAGATTTACGTGTACACCTTTCAAAAAAGCTGTCGCAACAAAGTTTTTAATTATTGCGTATGGGGGTGAAAGGTCAAACAAAACGAGACTGGTGTAAAATTATCAATGAGGTGGTTTCGCATGAGTACTAAGGCTCGCTCCCTATTTCTTAATCGGATTGCGCATTATGATGCTGATGTCGAATTGATTGATATTTTATCGAATGCGATAGAAAAGGGACTGCTGAAATCAAAAGATTTTTTGTTTGATGGTGTGATACCTGATCGTCACAAGAGGCTGGCGCAAAGAGTAATCTCTGACAATGGAAGAACTCTGGCAGGGAACCATTTGTACAACACTTTGATGAGTGGTCTTATAAAAGATTTATACGAAGATTTTTCAATTTATCTAAGCGAAGTTGTTAAAGCTTGCGCAAGAAAGGGGGTTTCACCTGATCGCCTGATCGGAAAGCATATGTTTGAAATTGATGCCAAAAGCCTACTTGCGTTAGGTTCTTGGAATGCCGTATTAAATTACATTTCTGAAAGTCTCTTTCGGCGGTTGGAAGATGAGCGAAGTACAATTAAGTTAATAAAGCAGCTAGATGGAAAATTGGGATTGGGATTGGATGCTGCGATTATTGATGGTGCCATGCCATATTTAGATTTGCGCCACATACTTGTTCATAGGGATGGTATTGCCGACAAGGAATTCGAGAAGGCTTATCCAAGCTTTAAATCTAAAGCTGATCAAAAGATTCATCTCAGCTACCACCGGATCAAAGATGCAAGGACCCTCATTCTGGCTTTGGTTGACCATATCGATTCCAAATTAACATCGGGAAATCTTGTCGGCGGTGCAGACCTTCACAAGAGCAAAAAGGCGTAATATACACGGTTATTCCCTGCGCCATCGCTACGGAGTACCGGCCCAACGGCAAAGATTTGCCAGACATCTTCGGCTTTCAGTACACCTCGGATTTCACTGCCCGCCTTCTCCTCAAAATCCCCACCGCCAATCCCACCCCCAGCAACACCATCCGGGATGGCTCCGGCACAACCGTCGCCGTAATGTAATACCCATCTGCCTGCACCGACTGCGTCAGATAATACCCGCTCAGCGTCGTTGTCCCCAAGGTAATGCCCGTCGTGTCCAGGCTGCTATACGTGGCATTCGTCCAATCGATCAGCTTCCAGGTCGCCCCGTCAAACCAGCCAGCCGCACCACTCGGAGCCGCGATTTGAATGATCGCGTTGGCCAGACTGATCGTGCCCGTCGTGTTCAACTCCAGCAGATCATTGGCCGTCCCCAGCGTGTTATAACTGATCGAGCCGAAAGCATCCGAACTTCCAGCGCCAAAGAGATCGAACTTCAGCGTGCCGGTCAGCGTAAGCGTCCCCGCCGTGCTATCACCCAGTTGCAGATCCTGCGCCGTGCCAGCCACACCGTGCGTCGCTCCCACCATCAGTGAAGCACCAGATGCCACTGAAACCGTATTCCCCACCGCCGTGGCCACGATACCCGTGCCGCCCAGGGTCCCTGTCCCCGTCACCTGCACATTGCCCGTCCCCGTAGCAGATCCCGTCGTATTGTTCGCCAACAAAGTCCCGGCACTAACCGTGGTGGTACCGGTATAAGTATTCGCCGCCGTCATCGCGAACGTCCCTGTGCCCGTCTTGTTCAGCGCGCCCGCGCCGGTCACCACACTCGCCATGGTCAGCGTGAAGTTTCCTTCCACATCAATGCCGCCGCCATTCGCCCCCAGCGTCACCCCGCGATTCGTGTCATCTATCGTCACATCCGCGTAGGCCCCTAGCGTGCCGCCGTTCAGCGTCAGTTGCGCCGCGTTGTAGGCGAGGGGGTCGCCCCCCAGATTGCGCTCATCATTGATCCGCACCTTGCCACCGTTGATCGTGAAAGTGCCCGTGATATATGACCCACCAGCGGAATCTGCGTTGTTATCCGTGCCACCATTCAAGGTGAGCGTGCCCGTTCCATTCTTAACAACGGACACATCATAGGCCAGCACCCGACGCGTGAAATACTGCGCGTTGGTAGTGCCGCTGCCACTGATCACAATATTCAGATTTCCAGATCCGCTCTGACGATGGAACATCAGATTGGACGCCAGATTGAGCGTCCCATTGTTAACAATGTAATAGTCACCGCTCGTGGCCGCGCGCAATTGCGTGTTGATATTCTGAGTGCCGCCCTGCACTTCCAGCGTATTGCCAAACGCATAAAGCACCCCGCCCGTGCCTGTGCCGATGGAATAGTTCACCGCACCGGTAAAGAGAATGTCCTTCACGGATTTGTCGCCATCGATGAAGGTCGAGGTGTTCCCCGCATAGTTATCAAAAATGACCGTATTTGCAGAAGTCGGCATCGTGCCCGCAGTCCAATTTTCGCCGTTCACCCACGAGCCGCCGGTTGCGCCAACCCAGATGTGAATATTGGCATCTGCAATCTTCGCTACTGAGATCTCCCCGGTAGAAAGAAAGTTGCTCGTGTCCCAAGTGTATCCAATCGCGAGGGGATTGGTCGGAAGGCTGTAAGTAAAGGTTCCGTTCTTCACGGCGCTGCTGGCTCCCGTCCAGTTAATCAGTTGCCAGGTGCCCGCACTCCAGCCGCTGCCACCGTTCGCACGCCAGTCACTCGTACCACTCACATCCGCCACCGAGATGGTCCCTCCAAGCGTCATCGTCGTAGCCGTCGTTGAGACCAGCAACCGATCCGCCTCCGCCAGCGTTGTGTTTGCCACATCATTGCCAAACAAATCAAACTGCAAAATCCCCGCCAGCGTGATGGCCACATCCGCATTCGTACCGATCGAAAACTGCGAGGCCGCGCCTGTATAACCACCGCTGGTTACGCCTGTGGCGACGCCATGGCTATTGCCCACCATCAGTCGGGTAGTCGCCGCAATGTTGATCGCCTTGCCTGCGCTACCAGTGACAAAGCCCGTGCCACCCAGCGTCGTCCCTGATCCACTTAGCACAACACCACCGGTTCCCAGTGCTGACCCAGAGGTATTGGTTGCCAAGAGCGTGCCGCCGTTGATCACGCTGTCCGCATAGAAGTAGTTGCCTTGACGCAGTTCCCACGTGCCCGCACCGCTCTTGGTCAAAGTAAGGTTGATCAAAGTGGTATCCAATCCCGCACCCGTCAGACCGCCGATCACATTGGTCATGATGCCATTCCCCGCGCCGGTAAGCGTCAAGGCGCTGAAGTTGGTTGCCGCAGCTACCGTGGTTCCATTGGCTTTGACCGTGCCACTCATGGTCAGCGTCTGCCCGGCCACTGTGTTCTCCAGCACCGCCGTTCCTTTTGCTGCGACCGTATTGGCAGTGCCGGAATTGATGATCATATTGCGATTACTGGAGCCACCCGATGCCCCCGTGAATCGCAAGGTGCCGACATTTTCTCCCACCTGATTTTGGCCGAAGAAGATCGTGGTTCCCGCACCCAGCGTGGAGTTCGCCGACGCATTGCCAATGCTGTTGATGCTGACAATTCCCGCCGAAACATTGAAGTTACCGCCAAACGAGTTGTTCGCATTGGACAGGATCAGCGTGTTCCCACCCGTCTTGCTTACCCTTGCTGTCGTTCCTGTAATTAGTCCCGTTACCTCAATGGTATTGTTACCACGGAAGGTGATAGCCGAACCCGCATTGAGAGCCACAGTGCCGGTGAGCGTCAAGGTGCCTGTTCCGTTGTTATAAAGATTGCCTCCCGCGCCGGTGATCGTCCGGTTCGTTGTCGCGACCGCACCGGTGTATATCAGGTAACCACCTATCACAACGGTCCCATTGAGCCCTGTCCCCAAAGCACTGGCATCACCCGTGTTACCAATATTACTGAAATAAAGCGTACTGTTGCTATTCACGGTGGTCGCGCCGGAATAGGTGCTGGTCGTGGATGTCAGATTCCAGGCGTTGATCTGGGAGCTGCCAGCATTGGTGCCGTTCAAAAGCAAGGAAAGCACACCACCAGAGGTCCCATTCGAGATCGCCCCGCTGATCGTATTCGCCTGATCCAAGGCCGTCGCAAGGCTCGACGCATTGCGCGTCCCTACAGAACCAGACAACGTCAAAGTCGCTGCTCCCGCAGTGCCATTGGAAATGTTCCCAGTCACGTTCAGCTTCGCCGTGGCAGCCGTCGTCGCCGTGGTGACTGCGTTGTTCGTAAAGGTATAAGCTCCACCCAGGATCAGCGGCGCATTCACCGTCACCGTCGAAGTCGCGCCAGCCAAAATCGTCATCGCCCCGGTCGCATTCAGCGTCAGCGCATTCCCACCATTGGCCCCCGCACCTCCGATCGTATACGCGCTCGTACCGCTGCCAAAGTCCAGCGAGCGAATCGTCCGCCCCGCATCGATCTCCACAATCGTCGCCGCTGCCACCGCATTGAAAGTCGCCTTGTCTGTAACAGCTCCACCCGGCGTGCCGGGAATGGTGCCACCCACCCAGTTCAGGCTGTCTGCCCAACTCAAAGGACCACCAGTCCTGCTGACGTCCCAGATACCATCAGCGCCCATCGCGGCACTGCCGATGAAGACCAACCCGGCAGCAAGGCACCGGGCGGAGAGAAAGGTTCGCGAGATAGGGAGGGGGAGGCGGAGTCGGGTGACCAAAGTCATGTCACTGAGTGGGGGAGGCTCAAAGATAGGCGAAGATGCAGATAGGCCCGGTTTTGGGGCCTACGGAGCTTATCAATACGCTTTATGTCTCAAATTTCGAGCACTTCGGCTTCGTTTCTTGAGACAAAAGTCGTCTTTATCGACCAAATTCAAGCCTTCCATGCTCACAAATCAGCGCCTCCACCGGCACGTCATGCGCCTCCCGCGGGAGCGTCGCTAGGATCTGCATCTCGTAGCAAATCCCCAGCGTCTGCCCTCGGAAGTCCGCACTTCCCAGCACCCGGTCATAGTGCCCCTTGCCCCGCCCCAGACGGATTCCGTCCCTCCGGCTGAACGCCAGACCCGGCACCAGCACCGTACCTAACTCGCTCACACTCAACGGCCGACACTTCTCCAGATCCGGTACCCAGGCCCCCAGTGGCCCCTTCAGCAGATGTGCCTCACTCTCAAGACTATACGGCTCCATCACATCGCCATGGAAATGGAAAATCGCGACCCCAACTCCTTGAGCCACTAGCCACGGAATCAGCGGCAGCAGATCCGGCTCTACGGTCAATCCTCCAAAAACCGCCACGTATCCCCCTGCATGCCGCGCCAGCATCCCGTCCGGCAGCATCAGTTGATGCCGGATGCTGGAAGACCAGTCATGATGATCTTTTGCTGTAATTTGAAGCAACCTTTTGGACACTTCCCGCCGAAGTTCTTTTTTAGAGGGTATGGCAGTTCCTTCGCTCACGGGCCTGATAATTGCTGATTGGATTTGACCCTTGTAATGTTTCTAAAGGAATCGTAAACTTTAATTTACCGTCCGGGTCCTCGGGGCCAACGGTGGCACCTCTGGACATGCTCCACGACCCATACTCCCGTTCTTTCCAACAGGCACCTCTGAAACGTCGGGGGATGCTGTCACGGTTAGGGATGAGGAAGCAGGGGACAGCGGAGGGAAACCGCGTAGGACTTTTGCCCAGCAAAGGCTGGCAGCAGCGGAATATCCAGTTCCTGAATGATGTGCTCATTCCGCACTTTCTGGCGCCGCGCCTTCCGGGCCGGGCGCCGTCACTGATTGCGGACGTGGAGTGGAATCAATTTGCCGCCACCTGGCTTGGCCATGCTGGATTCCTGCTGCAGATCGGCGGGAGGAACATCCTGGTGGACCCGAATTGGGCCCTCTGGCACGGGCCGGTGAAGCGGGTACGGCACCCCAGCCTCACCCTGAAGTCGCTGCCCTATATTGATCTGGTGCTCATTACCCATGCGCACTTTGATCATCTCCATTTGCCGAGTTTGCGGGCCGTAGCCGCGGGTCAGCCAATTATTGTACCGGAAGGAGTTGGCACTATTGTTAAGGGTTGTGCTTTCAGCAAGATCATTGAACTCGACTATTGGCAGTCCGTGATTCTGGGGGACATGACTTTCACCTTCACGCCTACCAAGCATTGGGGGGCGCGCTTCATTCACGACACTTACCGGAAGTTCGGCGCCTACCTCATTCAGCATGAGGGGAAATGCATTTTCCATTGCGGCGACAGTTCTCTTTTTGATGGCTTTGAAGAGATCGGGAAGCGCGCCAAGATAGATCTGGCCCTGATGCCCATCGGAGCTTACCAGGCACCCAGCGGTCGCGCGGTGCATATGAATCCGGAAGAAGCGATTGAGTCCTTTCAGATGCTGGGCGCCAAGAATCTGATCCCGATGCATTACGACACTTTCCCGCTCGGAGGTGAGCCGATTCAGGAGCCGGCGGAGCGGTTGCTGAAAGCCGCAGAGCGCTTGGGATTAAATCAATCAGTGCAAGTGCCCCACGAGGGCTGCCCGGTCGTTTTTCAGAAGGCTTAGCCTTAGTTTTTACATATTCAAACAGGAGAGGGAGGTGGGCGGTGAAGACACGGATGGCGTTGATCGCCGTGATGGATGAGGGTCGGCTTATCGCCAGTAACCATGGCATTCCATGGCATCTGCCGCGAGATGTCGCGTACTTCCGTGACCAGGCCAAAGATCAATGGCTCCTCGTCGGTAGGACGACTTATGAGGAAATGGTCGACTGGTTTCGTGGGGGCCATTGGCCCCTGGTCTTATCCGGCTCATGTGGTTGGGACCCGCCTCTCGGTCAGGTTGTCGCTTCAGTGCCGCAGGCACTTGCGCTGGCAGCGGCAGCAGGCCATGAACTATTGGTGTGCCTTGGCGGCGGGGCGGTCTTCGCATCAGCCTTGCCCTATGCAGATGAGCTCTGGCTCACTCAAGTCGCCACGAAACTCCCGCCCGGGGAGGAACCCGTCTACTTCCCGCAATGGGATGAAGCCGACTGGACCGAGTTTGAAGGGGAATCCTTTCCCGCTGACGACGAGAATGCTTATGGTATGAGGATTCGAAAACTTAGACGTGTTCGGCATTAGTGGACCTTCGCCCCGACCACCACTTGGGGGAAGTCATCGGGGGCCATGGAAGCACGCTCCTGCGAATTACTTATCCAGTTAGTAATTCTAAAAACACGTTCATCATGAAATTAAAATGGCTCGTATCCCTTTGCGCACTTACCTTGTCGCTAGCTTCCGTCCCGCTGGTCCACGCAGGCGACAAAGCCAAGACCTCCGAAGGCGCTGAAATCGACAAGACCAATCTCGTCGCGACCGGCACCTACAAAGGCACAGCCCACAAAGTAGATCCCGGTGAAAAGGAAATCTACGTGAAGACCGACGACGGCAAAATCCTCGAGCTCTATCTCAAGGAAAACACCGAGATCATGAAGGGCTCGGAAAAGGCCGAATTCAGCGAGCTGAAAGAAGGCCAAAAGCTCGAAGTCAATGTCGAGAATAAAGACGGCAAGAAGCTCCATCCCGTCTCAGTGAAGATTGTCGAGTAGCGTTCGCGCTACCGATCATTCACATCCGTTTTGCGATTGTCCGGCTCCTCACAGGGGTCGGACATTTTTTTATTCTCAATACTCGGCGGATATCGATTCAATTTACACGGAACGAGGCTAGCATCGCGGCTCCCTCATGAGCAAGCCCCCGGCCCTTTCCCTGACCCAAGATCCCATCCCGCAACTGACTTGGCGCATCGCGTTGCCCATGAGCGTAGGTATGTTCTTCAACACCATGTTCAATGTGGTGGATACCCTCTGCGCAGGCTGGATCGGGACGGATGCTTTGGCTTCTTTATCGCTGTCATTTCCCGTCTTCGTCATCATCTGGGCAGTAGGTGCGGGCTTAAGCCAGGGCGCCACTGCCTTGATGGGGAATGCTCTCGGGGGAGGCCGCCCCGACGAGGCGCGCGCCGTCCTGGCGCAGGCCCTCCTCATGACAGTAGTCACGGGCGTCTTGCTCACCGTGGCTGGTTGGCTGGCTGCGCCAGCTCTGTTCCAACTGCTCGGCGCAGAGGGCGCGTATCTGGATACCGTGCTAGCCTTCATGAATGTCATCCTGGGAGGGAGCACCTTCATCCTATTACCGATGATCTTAAACGCCGCCCTCTCCTCACAGGGAGAGACGAAACCCTATCGGAACTTCCTGATTGTGGCCCTCGCGGGCAATGTCTCGCTCAATCCCGTGTTCATCTGGGGTTGGTTCGGACTACCTGCCATGGGCGTGGCAGGCATCGCCCTCGCCACAGTTCTCGTGCACATCGGCGGCGTCATCTACTTGAGCAAGAAGGTGCGGCGTTTTGATTTCGCCCACGGCATTGGCCGCGCTGATCTACGACCGGACTTCGCCCTCATGCGTCGCATCATGGGGCAAGCCCTGCCGGCCGGTATGAACTCGATGACTGTGGCCATCGGCATTGTGCTGATCACCTGGTTTGTGAAGCAGTTCGGCAAGGAAGCCGTGGCCGCCTATGGCATCGCCGTTCGCATTGAGCAGATCGTGCTGCTGCCCACCATTGGTTTGAATATGGCTGTGCTCAGCATCGTGAGCCAGAACTTCGGCGCCGGTCTCGGCCATCGCGTCAAGGAGGCCTGGTCCAGGAACGTGCTTTGGGGCGCCGGAATGATGGTCGCTGGCGGCGTGCTCATCGTGTTTCTCCGCGAGCCGGCCATGGCTTTGTTTACCAAAGATCCGACTGTTATCCGCTATGGCGCGGATTACCTGCTCACCGCCTCCATCACGCTGTCGGCCTACCCAATCCTCTTCGCAACCATGTCTGCCCTTCAGGGCATCAAGAAACCCGCCTTTAGTTTCTGGATAGGGTTGTACCGCCAGATCCTCGCGCCGTTTGCCATGTTTAACCTGTTGGCTTTCACGCTGAGTTGGAAGCTTTGGGGCGTCTGGTGGGGCATCTGCATCGTCACCTGGAGCGCTGCGTTGTTCACATTATGGTGGGGGAACCGGAGTTTGAATCGATCCATGAGCAGGGCGGACTAATCGAGCAGAGTGTCTTCATGGTGATTTTGGACCTTCGCCCGGCAACGCATCTGTTTTGCAGGTATGGCTCCTAACCTGAAAATATCGAACTCAACCAAAAACTACCAGGCTTTATCGCCTCGGGATCGATGTGCTCAACTGTAGTGATGAATTCATCTGCCACTTCCATAGGAATTCGACCATCAAGATAGGCATCCTCACCGGATGACTCGTTAGTTTTCCTAACGAGGAGTCCAAATGCCAGAAGGGTGTAGGCTAGTTGCAGGACCGACGAATTCATGAACCTGGCTTCCATGTCATGGTCGTGGAGCAAATAGGATATCGCGCCTGTTTCTGCATGAAGGCAGATGGGATCCCCGCTTCCATTGCACCCGATGACCCTTTGACGTTCATCGCCATCACGCCAAACTTCAGGCACAGGTGGCAGCGAAATCGACTCTTCCGTCCCAAAACATAAGAATGGCGCCGCAGAATCTGGGAGTCCAATTTCAGCGAGCAGCCGCTTGGTGTCCTCTGATAACGCTAGCTGTGAAACCGCTTCGTGGGAGAAGGTAATAAGCGGTTCAGGCTCAGGATCCGTTTTGGTCCACTGAGTTTGGAAATCTTCGGGCGACATCGTGTGATTTGGCTGAGAAGACAGAGACTACAAATAGAGCGGCAATTGGGCTCAAAGAAATTTGATCTCACCAAGAATCCTTTCAACCGCAGCCCTCGCATCCTTCCCCATGATCCCTTTCCCCTTGAGCAGACAGGCAAAGGCATACGTCTTCCCCGATGACAAGACTTCCACATAACCCACGAACCATCCCATCAGGAAATCTTTGTCCTCATCCAGTGTGCCCGTCCCTGTCTTCCCATAGAAAACACCGCGCTCCGTCGTCTTCACTGTCATGATGCTTTTCAGGGTGCCCAGCGTCTTCTCCGAGAAAGGTATCTTCCCCTCAATCAGTTTGGCAATGAGTTGAGCCTGCTCGACCGGAGAGATCAGCAGAGCCTGACGCCCGCCCGACTGAGGCAGCCAAAAGGAATCGATCCCTGCGCTGATGTTCCGATCCCCATAACCGATGGTGTCGAGCCACTTCTTCATCTGCTCTGGACCTATCTTGCGGGCGAGTTCCTGATAGGCCGGCACGCAAGACACTGCAAAGGCCGAGCGCAACGTTTGATCCTGACTCCATTGATCGCTGAATCGCTTCACCCCATCCCATTTCCAGAACGGCGCATCTGGATCCGTGACAATCCCCAGCTCCAACCCAATAGCCGAGTTCCAGATCTTATAAGTAGAACACGGCGGCAGCTTCTCAGCGCAGGCTGCAGCATCAGACTGAAAGGTTTCGCCGGAGGCGCAGTCAATGAGCACGATTGAGCCTGAAGTGGCGCCGGTGAAGGCTTTTTCTATAGTGTGCTCGGGTATGCTAATCTGGCGGTTGTCGGCTGATAAAGACTTCGCTGTTGAGATCAGAACTGCAAAGCAAAGAAAGCCGAGGAGGAACTGGACTCGAGCTATCAACGGGCGAAAAATGCAAGCTTTCATAAGAACAATGCCGTTCTACCGCAAATTCACTCGTCATGAGGAAGCGCCCTAGCGATATGCAACCTAATATGTTGTGGCGTCTCCCACAAAACTTCAGTTTCAATCAAGAATTCTGCTTGATTCGACGACTTTACTAAAGCGTGAGATAAAAAATCCGTTGAAAGCATGAAACGAACGCTTGCCCAGGTACCGTAGCCAAAACTCCCTGCAGCCAGTACAACCCGCTTCTGAGAAGCAAAAGGATTCTTGAACACAAAAATCATGCCATAATCATTTTCGATGATACCATTGCGATCTTGCCTTGGAACATATCGACGTCCGTCAGTAGAATCTGAAAGCGCAATAATGTGTTGATCAGGATTTCCAAATACGAGAGTCGACTTAATTCTGCGAAAAACCGCTCGAGTTAATTTATTCGCATCCGGGCCACCGAGTAAAATTAAATTAGTTTTCAGTGCATCGCCGTCCAAGCGATCAGCGAATGAAATGGGCACTCCTGGCAAGCCTATCGACTCAAGCCCTGCGCGCAATTCAGTCATTGCTACCGCGTCGCCAACTCCAAGAAACCCCGATTTTTCGAAATCTTCAAAAGCGGTAAATCTTCCCATGACGATTTGTAGCCCTCCCCTAACAAAAGGAAGCCAAAACGATCTCCTTTGACGCTTTAGTATCTCTCCCGTATCGTCCTGAGAAACGAGGGGTCTGTACTCGAGATCGACAAGTAGCCTAATTAGCTGCTCTCGAGCCTCTTTTGATTTGTGTCGGTAATCTAAATATTGGATACGCGGGAGTCGAACGTGAAAATCTCGAGGGTCGCAGTCATCGATTAGAATTGGAATAATGCAGTCTTCAGCTTCATCGATGGCCCAGGCAATTTCATCTTTGACCCATTCAGAAGCAGCCGATTGTCGAGACATTACCAGAACTAGCCACTTGGACGACCTCAGAGCCCCAAGTATCGAACGTTCCCATTGTTCTGAAGTGACAATGTCGGACTCAGCAAACCATGGGTCAAAACCTAATGCGCGCAGCAACCCGAGGAGTTCTTCTTCGACAAACTTGCGATCTGAAGTCGCATGGGAAATGAATAATCGGGCCATATTTGATTGTGTGGGCTCGTATTGATATTTTAGTCCGCTAATACTCGCTAAGTTGAAAAGCCTCTGGTGTGATGGGGTATTGTCGGCTGAAACTCAGAAACGTACTTACCGAAGATGCTAACGTCTTTGCGAGACGATTTTTCTGGTATTGCAGTGCACCCATAATCTTCGGGTCGTAAACTGAAAACTACTCCTTCAACAATAGCGACTCTTTAAATGGCTCGATCACTTCGGTGTTGAGCCACTGGGCATTAAGAACCAGTAAATCAAAAGATTGGACGCTCTTTCCCAGCTTGCATCGAGCGACGAACTGACGCATGCCGATGTAGATGAATTCGCCGTCTACTGCGACGGAGTTTGGGTAAAATCCTTCCCAGTCACCATAGGGAACTAGCATCAACATCTCTTTGTCCAGGTTCACGCGTAATAGCGCCCCGGACGTGACGATCACATAGTCGCCGTTGCCCACCCGCGCGATGGCTTGGCCAGCGCCAGGAAGGGGAAAGAGCTCAATTGCAGACCACTTCTCATCAAGCTTCGCAATCTCGATCATGGAACCTCTCGACAGGGAGAGATGCGCAAGTCCCTCAACCGCGAATATACGGTCACCTTCGAGGATAAACTGATTGATTTGGTGATTGGATATCCTGATCTTGTTCTTGCCATCATGGCTGAACCAATACACAGCCGCTCCAAATTCTCCTCTGTTATAGGCTGCAATCCATCCGTCCGAAACCTTCAGAGTTTTGAAGGCCGTGGATTCCACATCTTGAAGTTTTAGGGTAGTATCAAAGTCAGGTGCCGGACTTTTATCGGGCGGCGCGTCTCCATACAGTCTCGCTGAAACTTTCCCCTCTATACTGGCTACTTCCCATTCATGATTGGATCCATTTGCTCGCTGGAAGAATTGGTATCTGGCATCCCAGTCACCTTTGTCTGGAAGTTTGACCACTTCCCATTTAGCCGGGTCTGTGGGGTATTTTTCCTCGGCCATGGCACACGGGCACATTAGCCATAGCACCGATGCAATCATTGCGGTCAGTCTTATCATAGGTGGATTGTGCAGTTGTAGAACGAAGCCGAGAGGGTAAAATTCTTTTACCAGCCCTGGCCTTTCAATTCCAGACAATTGCGGATGTTTTGCCTTGATGCATCGTGCCGCGACGATGCTGAGGAGTTGTCGCATGAGACTTTAGGCTTCGGGATACAAGTAATCTGGCGCGGTTGCCGGCGTGTTGCGGAGAAGTCCGCTACGCTCCCATCTCCGCACTCCAAAAAGTCAATCGGACGGCCGTGGCCCTCGATGTTTGCCGGAGGATTTTGACAAGAATAGTCTGTCGGCAGAGGAAGAAAGCTACTTTGCGCCAAGAAGGTTTCGCCAGAGAATCAGTCTAAACAAAACTGCCATGTCCGGGAAGAACCGGACATGGCAGCGTAAATTATGAAGAACGCGATCGTCTAGCTACGCGACACCGGCTTCAGGCCAGTCGGCGCTTCACCAGCAGGACCCGCGAGGTGGCCGGTCAAAGGCCGGCGATCCTTAAACGACAGGTAGATGGCGTAGAAGATGATGAGGAGCTGGGAAGCCCAGAAGATCATGAGCCAGCGCATGACGCCGTCGGTGAAGCCGTAGGAGTGGAGGCCCACGCCGAGCTGGTTTACACCGAACCAGGAGAACATGACGATCATGCCGAGGATGATATTGCAGGCGTGGAATCCGACCTCACGGATGTAACCGCCCAGGCGGGCATGGAGGATGATGAGATTCATGATGACGATCATGAGCGCGCCATTCTCCTTCGGATCCCAGCCCCAGAAGCGGCCCCATGAGTAGTTCGCCCAAATGCCACCGAGGACCGTGCCGACAAGGGACAGGAAGAGTCCAACAATGACGAAGCCATAGGAGATGCGGGTAAGATCCTTGGCGCGAGCACTGCCTGCCGGGGTCACCCGGAAGAAGCGTTGCGTGAAGTACACCATGGAGATGATGGCGGCCACCATGCCGGCCGAGTAACCGAGGTTGATGCAAGGCACATGGGTGGCGAGCCAGAAGTTCGTGATCAGCACAGCCTGCAACTGCTGAAGAGTATCCGTGCCCTCCATGTTCATATAACGGATGGACATGAACATGCCTACGACGCCGGAGAGCGCGGCGACGATCAAGGCAATGCCTTTGCGCGAGAGCACCTCAGCGATGAGGGAGAGGATGACGGCCGTGGCCGTGATAAAGAGAATAGTCTCATACAGGGTCGTGACTGGCGGGCGCTGCATGATGATGCATCGGATAACAATGCCGACGGTGGCATAGACGGAGCCAACGATGAGCGTGAGCCAGGTGATGCCTCGGCAAATTTTGCCCCAACTTCCGGCGGGAGCGGCCCAACTAACAGCCAGAGCCAACAGACCGATGATGAAATAGATGAGCGAGTTCGTGAAGTAGTCCGACTTATGATACTTCACTTCCAGCGGGACATACTTGTACTCATTCCGGCTAGTGTTGGGCACGGTTCGGGCGGTGGCATCCTTCACTACGGTGTCATGAAATTTCTGGAGGGTTTGTTTGAACTTGGCCGAGTCAGCCGCCTGTTCGGAAAGCAACTGCCAGTCGGCGAGATCAGCCAGGTAATGCGCATCCGCGAGTTCCCCACGCAGCACCGTTTCCATGATGGTGCCGGGACCTTCCCAGACTTCCTTTGCTTCAGCAGTAGGAGGGAAGATACGGAAGGAATGCTCGGAGTCGCCGCTCATCATGCCGCCGAGCGTGGCACGGAAGTACTCCCGCATCCAAGGGTTCACCATGGGCGCCGCAGCTTCGGGATGTAGCTTGAAGTAAGCCGCCATGCGCGGCAGGAGATCAACGATGCGAGGATGCGCCGCGAGGTCAGGAGGAAGGATCTCGGCGGGCACTTGCGCTGCCAGATCGCCGAAGGGTTTCTTCGCGAACTCGAAATGGGTGAGCATCATTTCATAGTCGAGGAAGTCCGTGCTGAGCTTGGCCAGCGCACGTTGCACCGGGTTGCGCTTCTTCGGATCGATCTCACGGGTCTCCTGCATCTTGCGCATGAGAAGCTCGCGCCCAGGTTCGAGTTCATTGAAGGAATAGCGATCGCGCTTGTTCTTCCCGGGAAGGCCGACTTCGATGACCGCGTCCGAGTTATCCACCACAAACACGGGCATATCCTTGGCAAGGTCAGGGCGGAACCAGGTGATCAGCAGCCACTCCATGGCGCTGAGCTTTTTCTTATCCCCAAAGGCTTCGTTTTCGGATTTGAGGCTTTGCTTGCCGTGGAAACGGAGCAGGCGGAAGCGGGCTACGGTATCGAGGGGCTTGATGCGTCCATTGTCCTGCACGGGCAGGTTGGCGAAGAGCTTTATCACTTCGGGATCACGCAGGAGATCCAGCGAGGCCTGCGGAGCAGGAGTGGCCGGAGCCTGGCTGGCTGCTACTGGAGCCGGCGCGGGTGCTTGTACAGCGGGAACTACAGGAGCCGGTGTGGGACTCGGCGCGGCAGGGGCTGCAGGCTGTGGAGTGGCCGCTGGTTCCTGAGCGCGGGAGGTAACTGGCAGCGCGAGAAGCGAGGCGAAAGTGAGAAGGAGCGAAAGGGTAAAAGCTTTCATACCGATAGGATCTAAAGACGGACTTGAGGGCAGACGAAACGAAACAGAACGATCAAACGACCGGCGCAGCAGGTGGCGCCTTTTTGTTGTTGGAGGATCGCGAAAGGTAACGGCTCAACTGCCCGATCATGTGGATAAGCAGGCCAACAGCAACGGCGATACAGGACCAGAGGGGCCACTGGTCTGAGGGGTTCTCCACGACAGCAAAGACAGAGCGCGTCATGGGGCCACCCTGGCCGCGCTCCTGACTGAAGGACGCCTGGAAGAGCACGTGGCCCTGATCGCGCAAGGGTTCGTTCATGGTGATGATCTTCTTTTCCTCGCGGTCGCCTTCCAGCTTCGTGATGTGGCTGGTGAAGCGGCGGGCGGTTTCTGTGCCGGGATGGAGTTCGCGCTCAAACTTGTCGAGACGCACAGAGAAGGGAAGCTTCCAAACGCGGCGGCCAAGGCTAATGGCATACACTTCCTCGCCGACCTTAAAGGAGTAAGGTGAGCCAGCAGCGCGCCAGACGATACCGGTTTGCTCGCTCTTGTCAGCTTTGCTGATGACCTTGACGTAAGCGCCGTCGAGATTTGTTTCCGATTCGAGATTGGCGGCCATAGGCTGAAGGTAATAACCGTCCACTCGCATGCGCAGGGAATCCGGTGCGACTTTGCGAGGCTCACAGTTGAGCTCGTAGTTCATGATGACGAGGTCGAAGGGCAGGCTGGCATTGGTGAAGGTGCGAGCCTTGCCTTCCTTCTCGCCAGTCGTGGGATTGAGATCCTCGTAATACTTCCCATCGATGACCAGAGCCGAGCGTTTGCCATCGGCAGGCACGGGCTGAAGCTTTTCGATTTCGATCACGCTGTCGTGATAGCTTTGAAACTCATCCGAGGTCTGGCCTTCATACAGAGCGAGATTGCCGTCCTTCTTGAAGTAGAAGGAAACGAAGCCTGCCACGAGGAGGAAGAGAATGGAGAAGTGAGAGATGATGACGCCGACGGTGCGGGGGCTCTTGCGGATGCGGATGATGGCGCCGCAGAGCATGTTGATGAAGAGGACGACCATCAGCAGGAAGCCGCCGGGAAGTACGATGGGTATGTGCAGGGAGCCCACATCGACCTGGGTGATGATCCAGGATTCGAAATACTTCTTCTGACTCATGAAGAGACCATGCTCGACCTGCTCCAGCGTGCCCAGGAGGGTAACGAGCAGCAGGAAAGAAAGCACGACCGTGGCAAGGCCGAAGGAAGAGAAGAAGGCAAAGAGTTTGCCGAGAAGGCCGGGTTTAGCGGAAGAAGCAGACACAGGAAGTGTGGTGAAATGAGGGAGGGAAACGGGACAGGTCAGACCAATAGGGAAGGAGCGAGCTGCGCCTAGCGTTTGATATTGATGGACTGGTAGAACTCGATGAATGCCTGTTCATTCTGCACGACGAGGTCTTTTGGTCCGGTGGCTTTCACGAAAAGGGTGTACTCCGGCGAAGGCTGAACGAGCCCGATCAAGCGGTAGCCTTTGGAAGCGCTGGCAGCGCCCACATTGGTGAAATCGCCGTCGAAAGAGACGAAGGTGGCTTCGCGTCCAAAAAGCGTCTTCTTGGGAAGCGTGGCGACTTCTTCGGCCGTGAGGGCAGGCAGACCCATCTGAGCGCGCCAGCGGTTGATATTGGCTTCCACACCGCCGGCCGCGCCGGGCATGGCGGAGAGGTAACATTCGCCTTCGTCATTGCCGCCAAAGCGTAGATCAATGAGCCGCATGCCGCCTGCGGCGCCGCTGCCGCGGGCGCCGATATCTTTCCAGCCAGAGGGGGTGGTCCAGTCCAGGAAGTTTTCCATGGCGGGGGCGGCGGCCGTTTCCTGAGCGCTGTTGTCGTAGAAACGCTCCGCGCTGCTGGCGAGGGGCTTGGGCGCTGCGGTGTAGGTGGAGAGGGGGCGGGATTCCTTGATCTCCACCGTCTCCTCAATGCGCTCACAGGAGCTGAGGGTGAGGGACATCAAAACCGCCGAGGGCCAGCAAAGGGCAGCAAGGAATGAAGTAGGCAGAAACGAACGAGGCACGATGTTAATAAGTACGGATAGGTGAGAACGAATCTTAGGCAGGGAAGGGGACGAGCGGGAATACGGTGACGGGTGTCGCCGCCAGAGCACTCTGCCACAATACGCAGGGTGGGATAGTAGCAATGCCACTTTCCGCCGCTGCAAGGAAGAGATCGATCAGGGCTTCTTTGCTTCCGCTGCAGGCGGAGTCGCGGCAGGTTTGGCCGCCGCCGGAGCAGGGGTGGGCGGCGTGGGCGTGGGCGTCGGCGTTGCTGCTGCCGGTTTCGGCGCTGGAGCCGGTGTGGCCGCAGGTTTGGGGGGAGGAGTGGTGGCCGGAGCCGGTTTGGCTTCGGGTTGTTTCGCTGGCGCAGGCTTCGGAGCAGCTTTGGGTGCAACAGGAGGAGGCGGCGGGGTGGCGGCCTGGATGAGCTTGGCCACATCCGCTTCGGTGAGACCGACGTTCACGACGAGGCCGGGGACGCTGGACTCGAGTTTTTTGGCACCAGCGGCCGTCACGGCGGTTTGCCAGACGAAGACTTTTTTCAAGGCCTTGAGCGAAGCCAGTTTGGCGAGGCCTGCGTCAGTGACTTTGGTGCTATAGAGGTTCAGATAACCGAGTTTGGTCAGGCCAGCCAGTTGAGCGAGGCCGGCATCGGTAATGGCGGTATTTTCCAGATGAAGGCGCTCCAAATTCGTCATCTTCGCGAT
Source organism: Phragmitibacter sp. (assembly GCA_965284365.1). Classification (GTDB taxonomy): domain Bacteria; phylum Verrucomicrobiota; class Verrucomicrobiia; order Verrucomicrobiales; family Verrucomicrobiaceae; genus Phragmitibacter. The sequence goes on along the minus strand of OZ260079.1, from coordinate 5,356,847 downwards.
CGTGGCCAGGGAGGCATCGGTGATTTTGCTTCGGGAGAAATCCGCCCAGATGATGTGAGGAGCTGCGGGCGTGAGCAGGGCGACGGCGGTGTCATCCAGCTTGTCCGTGGCATTCACGCAGGCAAAACGGAGTTGCTCGCTGTCGAGCGCGACCGGCATGAGGGTGGCGTTGATGGCGGTCATTTTGGCGGTGACCTCCGCGATCGTCTTCTTTTCTTCCGGGGTGAGAGGCTTGGCCTTGGGTGCTGCGGGCTTCTTCGGCTCGGCATGCCCGGTGGCAGCGACACTGGAGATCTTGAGTGTTTTGAGGATGCCTTCGACTTCGGCATTCTTTTTGACGTCCGCGATCTTGGCGGTTTCGCTGGCGCCTTGTTCGACCCACCAGGTAAGGAGGGCCAATTCCTCCTTGGTCAGCTGCGGCTCATCCGAGGGCGGCATGTGGTCGTCATCGTCGAGCGGCAACATGGCGCGCACGAGTAAGAGACTGTCCTTGATATTGTTTGGGATGACGGTGGTGGCGCCATCGCTGCCGCCCTTCATGACGTCGGCAAAGGTGTGGACGCGGAGTTTGCCTTTGGACTTGTCGGCACCATGGCAACTTACGCACTTTGCTTCCAGAATGGGCAGGACGACCTGCTTGAAGACGACAGCATTCGGGTCAGCGCCTTTGCCGGCAGCGGCGGCAGTGGGAGCAGAGGCAGCGGCTGGTGTGGCAGGCTTGGCAGGCGCCGCAGCGGGAGTTGGCGCGGCTGCCGGTGTTGTCGCTGCTGCTAAGGCTGGTGCCGGTGTGGAGGTAGCGGTAGCGGGTTTGGCAGCAGGCGCAGCGGCCGGTGCAGGGGGCACTGCGGCGACTGTGGGTTTCGCGGCGTTTGCTTCGTTCCAGCCGGTGTTTACTTCCAATCCAGGGCGTTTGGCACGGAAGCTTTCTGCGGCCTGCGGGGTGATAGTTGTCTGCCAGATGTAGAGCGACTTCAGATTCGCAGAGCCTTCGAGTGCGGTGAAGAGCTTGTCGGAAACCTTGGTGCCGTAGAGATTCAAATACTCCAGTTTGGGAAGCGTTTTGAGGGCAGGCAGGATGCCATCCGTGACAGCGCTGTTTTCCAGGTGCAGCTGGCGGAGGTTCGTCATCTTGCCGATGATTGCGGCTGCGGCATCCGTGACCTTGGTCTTGGACAGATCCAGCTCGACAATGCTGGTGGCGATTGGTTCGAGGTCCTTCAGGTTGGCGTCGGTGTAATCGCGGGCTACGTTGAGAGCCGTGAAGCGCAGTTCGGTGAGGCCGTTGGCCACGGGGGCCAGGCTGGCGCCACTGCCATTGATCTTCTTCATGGCTGCGGCGACGCCCAGATCTGCGGCGGCAGCTCCGGTTGCTTCCACGGTGGAGATCAGGAGCACGGGTGGTGTGCTCCCCGCACTGCCGGTGGTGGAGTTCGTCAGCATGGTCTGAACCAGACTGCTCAGCTCTGCAGGGAGTTTAGCTTCGGCCACGGTCAGGTCTTTGCGGGCGCCTTCCTTGATCCACCAACTGAGAAGAGCGATCTCCTCTGTCGTTGGCTGCGTCTTGTTGTCGGGCGGCATGTGATCGTCGTCGTCTGCCGGCAATTGCATGAGCGTGATGATAAGGCTCTTGTCCGGCTGGCCAGGGACAACGTTGTCGCCACTATCGCCACCCTTGATAATGAACTCGTGGGTGTCGAGACGGAGCCCGCCTTTGTTCTTTTCCTCGTTGTGGCAGCTGTTGCACTTTTGATCCAGAAGGGGCGCAACCAGGGCCGCGTACACGGTGGGAGAGCCGGACGACGGATTCAGCAGGTCAGCAGCGCCGGGCGCCGGAGGCGGGATCGGACTCGGATCGGGGGAAGGGATAGGCGTCTTGGGCGCGAACCGGGAGACGATGAAGTCTTCGGACTTTTTGACTTGGGCACGGACCGATTCAGGTGCGTGCTCCAGGAGGTAGTTGCTCCCGTGGACCATATTGCCACCGAAGTGAGCACCGACGCTCATGATGCCAAGGGTGAATAGCAGCATGCCGCGGTAAACGAGCCGCATGTGATTAGTCTCGTCAGCAACCAGCTTTAAAATATAGCAAAGCACGGCGCCAATGGCAGTGCCGATGCCGAGGATCTGGTGAGCCATGAACATGCCGCCTTCGTAACCGCCTTCGCGAGACAGGAAGATGCCGAAAATAACGGCAATGATGCCGCCGACAGCGCCAATGGCGAGGATCAGCGTCAGGGCGGGATTGAGGATGCGCGCCGTCTGGCGGCTGGTCAGGGTGAGGAGTTCCATAATGGCGGCGACGAATAAAATACCGACTGGCAGATGCACCGCGATGGGATGGAAGCGGCCCAGGAAGAGTGCCCATTGTGGCGTGGGCACGGATTTGCCTGCATTGACCAGTGGCGGAAACTGAATGAGGGCTAAGGTGAAAAAACCGACGATCGCGAGAGCGCTGAACCAACGCAGGAGGTAGTTGCGCTTGGGCGGTGTGTCAGCTGTGGTGATGGGAGCGGCAGTCTCGCTGGCGGGGAGGCTGGAGGCGTTGGCAGACATGAAGATGGGGAGGAATGCGAATAGAAACCGTGGATGGACGGCTGTTTTCAACAAAACAAACGCCCGTAGGGGCAGCGTTTATTCATTCACAAGGAAAATAAGGTGGCACGAGGACGGGTTGTCAAAGGTTCTAATGTGGAACGGAAGAGGTGAAAGGCAGGCGGTTCGCGACTCAATGCGCCTTTTTGACATCCTCCCTCCCCAACGCAGTGCCTCAGGCTCCGAAATACCATGTGGCCAGATCCCACCGGACCTGGAAAAAGGAGAAGATGCCCCAAGCGATCAGGAAGAGCAGTGCTACCAGCTTTTCGACAGAAACCGGCGTGCCTCTGATGACCTCGACTTCGCCTTTCAGGCTGTAATGGGTGATGGCCATACTATAAAATAAAGGGATCAGGCTAACGGAGAGGATGACCCGCGGGCCGACCTCCAGCACGACGAACCAGCCGAAGATGATGCAATACAACAGCATGAGCACGCTGCCGTAAATGAGGGATACCCAGTTCCTTTTTACGCCATCCACCGTGCGGGGGAATGTCCGGGCGGTGGCCCAAAGGGCGATGCCCATCCAGACGAAAAGCATGAAGAAGATGGCGGGGTACTCCTCCAGCGCGTCATGAAACATCATGTTCATGCCGCGGATGATGCGGGACTTAATGTGTTCCGCATCGTGCTCTCGAAAGTAGCGTGCTGGACTGGGGAGCGTCTCCAACTCCTCCGGGGTGAAGGTGACGAGTGTGACGTCGATACGGTTCTTCTGGAGGAAACGCTTCTCTTCCGCGTCCTTGCACCACATGTAGTAGCGCGACTGCGCATTGTAGAATGCGGAACCAAAGACCCGCTTTGACTCCATCAAATAGGGAATAAGCGGCAGGAAGAAGGAGGCGAGCACCACCACAGCGGCAACTGCATAGGCTCTCCGTTTGGCGTTTTTGCTGAAGATGATCGCCACCGTGACTGCACCAATGAATCCGCCCAATGCCAACATGGCGGAGGCTTTGGTCATGTACCAAAGATAAAGGCTCAGTCCAGCGAGAAGGGCTGTCCACCAGCGCGGTCTGCGAAGAACTTCCAGGACAAGCGCAACGGCCACCACGGTGAGGGAAATCAGGAGGAGTTCCGGAGCCACGTAGGGGGCCCGGAGGATGAAAAGCTGCGCCCCTGCAACGGCGGCGAAACAGGTCGTGAGCCAGCCGCCCAGCCAGGGCAGCAGCGCGGCGGTTAGGCCTGCGAGACAGACCAGGGAAACGGCGACGTTATAGCGACGAGCCGCCGGAAAGATATCTACCGCTTCGCGGTCGGGATCCGCGATCGGGGTGAGAGCCAAAAAATACAATGGCATCCGCATGCGTGGGGTCGAATAGTCCCACTTCAGGCGCACCATATTGTTGGTGGCATTCAAATAGACGCGCTGATCATTCTGCACCACATCGCGGTTGGCGCGCTCGCCATGTTTCACAGCGGCCTGCCAGTAATAGCAGATCAGCAGCGCGAGGCAGACGGCCAAAAGGGCATAGCTCCAGCGGGGGAGGTTAGTCCCGGGTGAGAGCAGCGTGCGCAGGAAGGTGGGCATTAGGGCTTCGAGATTGCGGTGTCCCAATCGCCCGTATCGACGAAACGTTCCGCGTCAAACGACGAGATGAGATCACCCTTCACAAAAAGGCTTTCAAACTCCTGACGAGCCGAATCCTTTTGCAGGCCCGGGATCACGGCAGTCTCGCTCCGCAATTCCCCCGTTTTCATGGGCCAAAAATGCCGCCGAAACGCGCCTGAGGCTTGGTTGAGGGTCTGGGCAGGCTGCCGGCGGAGAATCATCGCCGGGCATTATGGGAGAAAATGATTCAGCGGCAAGTGGATAGGCGCGCAAGGCCGAGAGGCTTTTGTGCGTTTAATCCGCCCCACCGGAGAACCCGTTGGGCATTAAATCGTTATTGCTTCAATTAACAACCTCGCTAGAGTCACTGCTCTTTTTCCATTTGGAAGTTCCAGATTCAACAGTCGCACGCCTCAAACCAACCTCACATGTCATTTCTCCAGAATTCCGGAATAACGCTATCTATCGTCCTCGGCGTCGTAGGCCTGGCCTACGCGTTGCTTTTGATCAAAAAGATCATGGGCTGCTCTCCTGGGAATGAAGCCATGCAACGGGTGGCGGGCGCCATCCAACTGGGGGCGAAGGCGTATCTCCGGCGTCAGGTGACCACGGTGAGTGTCATCGCCATCATCATCACCATCCTTTTGGTCCTTTGGAAGAAGAGCGCGCCGGTGCCGGTGGGTTTTGTAATTGGGGCGGTCTGCTCCATGATCGCAGGTTATATTGGCATGCGCATTGCCGTGGTGGCGAATGTGCGCACGACGCAGGCCGCGAGCGAAAGCAGCACGGCTGCGCTGCGCGTGGCCTTTAACGGTGGCGCGGTGACAGGTCTGCTGGTGGTGGGACTGGCGCTCGTATCGGTGGCAGTTTTCTTCCTGGTGATGGGCAGCGGCCAACTGGCGATTGATTCCCTCGTGGGTCTGGCGCTCGGTGCTTCGCTCATCAGTGTGTTCGCCCGTCTCGGTGGCGGTATTTACACCAAAGCGGCCGACGTAGGTGCTGACCTGGTCGGCAAGAACGAGAACGCGCTGGACGAAGATGATCCACGTAATCCTGCTACGATCGCCGACAACGTCGGTGACAATGTCGGTGACTGCGCGGGTATGGCGGCCGACGTGTTTGAGACCTATGCAGTGACGCTGATCGGCGCGCTGCTGGTGGCCTCGCTGACCTTAAACGGGATCGGTGCTGCGCTGGTGTATCCCTTCCTGATCGGTGGCATCTCCATCATCGGTGCGGTGCTGGGCATCCTCTGGGTGAACATTCGCCAAGGTGGAGCGACGGCGCTGCTGATGCAGGGCGTGGGTATTTCCGCCATTGTGACTGCGGTGCTGGCCTATCCGGTGACGCAGACGCTTTTCAAAGGTGTGGCCAATCTTCCTTTCACGCCTAACGAATTGTATTTCTCAGCATTGATCGGTCTGGCTTTGACCTGGGCGGTGGTGTTGATCACGAACTATTACACCTCGACCGAATACGGTCCCGTTCGGAAGATCGCCAAGGCGAGTGAGACAGGTCACGCGACCAATATCATCGCCGGTATCAGCATCGGGAACTATGCCACGGCGTTGCCGGTGTTTCTGATCTGCGCGGCGATCGCCGGTGGTTATTTGCTGGCGGGTCTGTATGGCATCGCGATCGCGGTGATGAGTATGCTTTCCATGGCAGGTATCATCGTGAGTCTGGATGCATTTGGTCCGATCACGGACAACGCGGGTGGTATCGCCGTGATGAGCGAGCTTCCGAAAGAAGTGCGTGAAGTGACCGATGCACTCGACGCCGTCGGTAACACGATGAAGGCCGTGACGAAGGGTTACGCGATCGCTTCCGCCGGGGTGGCAGCACTGGTGCTCTTTGGTTCTTATTTCCTGGAACTGGAAAAGCACCTTGGCAGCGTGGTTGAGTTCTCCCTGAAGAATCCGTATGTGATCATTGGCCTCTTCCTCGGTGGTTTGATGCCTTTCCTCTTCACGGCCATGAGCATGAATGCCGTGGGCAATGCGGCGGGCGCCGTGGTGAAAGAAGTGCGTCGTCAGGTGACGGCAAAGCCTGGCATCCTGACCGGGAAAGATACGCCTGACTATGCAACTTGTGTGGACATCGTGACGAAGTCCGCTCTGCGTGAGATGATCCTGCCGGCGCTGCTGCCAGTGGTGGGCGTTTTACTGGTCGGGGGTGTTTCGCTGCTAGGATACAAGGAAGTGGGATACACAACACTCGGTGGTGTGCTGATGGGCACGATCGTTACCGGTCTTTTCCTGGGTCTGAGCATGACCAGCGCCGGTGGCGCTTGGGACAATGCGAAGAAGTACATTGAAGAAGGCAACCACGGTGGCAAGGGCAGCGAGGCTCACAAGGCGGCGGTTACGGGTGACACCGTGGGCGATCCGTATAAGGACACGAGCGGCCCGGCGATCAACCCGATGATCAAGGTGGTGAACATCGTGGCGATTTTGGTGATCCCGTTGTTGTTCTAGGAGTTAGTTGCTGGCTAGCCAGCCAATTGATTTTGAGAGAAGGCGCTGCTGAGAGGCAGCGCCTTTTTTTGTGTTGAAGGCCAATCGCGTTAAGTGCGTAATGGGTGTATCAGAGTCGACTGCTATGAGCATTCGATACGAATCCAATCAAGCTATCACACCTGATGAGTTCGTGGATCTGCTGAAGCGCTCCACGCTGGCAGAACGTAGGCCAGTGGACGATGAGAAGTGCATCGAGGCCATGCTCAAGCACGCGAACCTGCTCTGCACCGCATGGGATGGGAATCAGCTCGTGGGGGTGGCGCGATCGGTGACGGATTTTGAGTATTGTTGCTATCTGTCCGATCTGGCGGTGGATGTGGAATATCAGCAGCAGGGGATTGGGCGGGAGTTGATCAGGCTGACGCAATCGCGGCTGGGAGATAGAGCGAAGCTAATTTTGCTGGCGGCGCCGAAAGCAGCGGGGTATTACCCGAAGCTGGGATTTGAGGCGCATGGATCGGCTTGGGTGATCGGGGCGAGGGATGAGGTGCAGTGATGACTTGGACGTAATTGGAAAATCCGGTCAGATTGGTTAGAGTGAACTGATCTCATCATCTATCTAGCATGCAGTCGCTGTTTTTGGACCCAGCTAAGAAGGGCAATCTGGCTCAGACGGCTATTTGTTATACAATTGCCATGTTCGTATTCATTCTGCTGGCCTTTTGTTGTGTCGGCGGGATTGCATTGGTCGTAAGGCCCAACAACATGGCGACGGCATGCATTGCTCTGCTGCCCATAGTTTACGTTCTCTACTGGGCGGTTGCCGGGGCAGTCAGAACAGTGAGGGTTTTGTCGGCCTCCCCCAGCGTGAACCCGAGCAGTCGTGAGTTTGGAGCTATTCAAACGATGAGTGTCATTATGTTTGGTGTTTGCTGCTTCACTCACGGTGCTGAATTCATGACTGCTTTTACGTCCTGGACGCTTTGCATTCAGATATTTCTGACCATGTTTTATGTCGTCTTCTTCGTTTTCGGAGTTCTGTCCAAAACGCCAATCGCCAAGTCGAGCTGGTTTGGATTTTTCTTCACAGTTTCAGGATTGATCTTGTCTGCGGAACGCATGTCTGATTAGCAGGAGTCTTTCACGTGAGGTCGAGTGTATCCTTTTCATGAAACCTATTGAAGGCTTTAAGCTTATCACGCCCGAGGAGCTGACGTGGCGTCCCTCTAATCTGATGCGGATTCCTAACGCGGATTATCTGGAGCGGGCGGGGAGTGAACTTTTGGGAGCGAGGCTATGGCGTTTGCCACCGAAGAGTGCGAACACGCTGCATCGGCATGTCATTGCGGAGGAGTTTTATTTCGTGTTGGAAGGCACAGGAAGGATCAGGGTGGGGGAGGAAACGCTCACCGTTCCGCGGTATGGTGGAGTGTTGGTGGGGCCGGCGGAACTGAGGCAAGTGTTTAACGATACGGACGAGGAGGTGCTGTGGCTGATCGTAGGAGCACCCGACAAGGAAATGGAGGCGGACCAGTTTGATCTATCGCGATTCTATCCCGAGGATCCGACGCAATTGCCGAAGGAACTCGATGGAGTGGAATGGCCGCCGAAGCTGTGATGGCGGCGAATAGCCATGTCGAACTTGGTTGGTGTCTTCTGCCTTCAATATCTCAATTCTGGCGAGCCCTAATACCATATTGGGAAATGCCAGATCGAAAAATCTTTTCCATCTGGAGTGATCTGCTAGGAATCGGTCATGAAGCGAGTCGCAACACTTTCGTTTTTGGCATGTGTGACAATGCAGGGAATTGCTCAAGAGCCGCAAAAGCCGACTAACAAAGATCCAAACATTCGGCCGGCAGGTGATGTCATCCTCAAATTTCAGCAGACTATTCCGGTTCCAGAGATCACGCGACTGGACGAGAACGGAGTGTTGGAATTGTTTCCTGGCGACGAGGTTCATCTGGAGTTCGAAGATGATAAAGGTGAACTGGTGAGGCCAAAGGTTGTTGCTAGCGTAACGGCTCCCGAAAAGACGATCAGCTTCAAGATGACTCAGGACGAAAATATGACGATACTCTCCCGGACCAGCGGGATACAAAAGACCGTCTCTATGGACTGCGTCCATAGAGCGGCAGATGGGAAAGAATTTTTTGCCACTAACGTGAGGCCTACAGAGAAGGGGATGTCCAGTTTTGATTCCTGGCCTAATACGGTATGGATCCTTCGTCTCAGCAAAATCGAAACGACATCCCGAAGTGCGGCGGAAGTCTATCAGGAGAAAGTCTCCAAGAGTCGGGGCGCTCCAAATTCCACAGAAGACAAGAAGAAGTAGTCGTGCTGGTGGCGGGACTACACGTGCCGCTGCATCATTGACGGGGGCGTTTCCAAGCACATGGTAAGCAAAGAGAACTTATGAGAGTCGAAGGAATCAAAGGTTGCTATGAGAAGACGCGGGGTGTGTTTTACTTCGCGCGGATGTGCTCCAAGATCCGGCTGCATGCGGAGGGGAAACTGCCAGGTGAATATGATGATATGCTGGGGCTGGGGTTCGATGGGCGGACGTGCCGGTATCTCCGGGTGAGCTATGAGGACGTGAAGGCTCAGGTGCTAAGCGGGAAGAGTGATGAGGAGGTGTTCGACTGGTGTTTTGCCAATGGACGATCTCTGACGGAAGAGGAAGTGCTCATCTACAACAGCTTCATGAGCAAGCGTGGCTGGCGGGATGATGAGACGGATGAATTCATTCCGGAGATGATCCAGCAATACGGTCTGCAGGATGATGGGAGCGTGATCACGGACTTTGATCTCATCGAGATGGATGAAGGCCGCTGGTATCCCGATATGTGGCGGGATGGGTGGAAGTAATACCCAAGTCTTCGAGGTTACCCATGAAGCTGCCTGACGAAGAGCCTGTCTCCAGTAGCGTCACGTTTGCAGCTGTGACCGCCGACGATTTCGAGGAGCTTTTGGCTCTGCGCATCGCAGCGATGCGGGAGAGTTTGGAGAAGGTGGGCCGGTTTGATCCCGAGCGGGCGAGGGAGCGCCTACGTGGGTCGTTTTATCCGGAGTATACGAAGTTCATCCTTGTTGGTGGCGAACGTGTGGGGTTCTACACATTCCGCCCTGCCGAGGATGACTTTCACTTGGATCATCTTTATGTCCATCCCTGTTGTCAGTCTCGTGGTGTTGGCTCAGAAGTTTTGCATCGGCTAGTCTTAGAAGCCGATGAGCGTGAAATGTCTGTGCATTTGGGTGCGCTCCGGGGCAGTGCTTCCAATCGATTCTATCAACGTCACGGATTTGAGCAGACTGCGGAGGATGAGTGGGACATCTATTATGTGCGGCGGCCGCGTGATTAGGCTTTGCCAATTTTTAAGCTTGTGCCCTTACGCAATGTTGATACACCAATGCATACATAAACAGGATTTCTGAATAACTTTTTAACCAGAGAATCAGTATGAAAGAAAACAACATTCCATTGGCTATTCTCGGGGGTGCCGTTGGCGCACTTGTTGGAGCTGGTATTTGGGCCGCGGTGACGGTTTCCACTGGCTACCAGATCGGATACATGGCCATTGCTATTGGTTTTCTGGTAGGATTTGCAGTGCGTTATCTCGGGAAAGGCAGTGCGCCTGTTTTTGGAGTCATTGGCGCAGTGCTTGCCCTGGTTTGGATGCGTGCTTGGGAATCTGCTTTCGGGGATCGGATTCATCGCCAATGAAGGCGGAGTCGATTATTTGACTGCCCTATCACAGTTTGACTACAGTGCCTCATTCGAACTGTTGTCCGCCATGTTCTCCCCTACGGATTTGCTGTTTTACGCCATCGCCGTGTATGAGGGATTCAAGCTGTCGACCTTGCCGGCGGATGCGGTAGCGTCGCAGGCGCCGCCCGTTGGATGAATACCAAAGAACAGCCGCCTTGGTTTTCTTGGAATGCCTTGCTCGGCGGGGCGATGCTAAATGGCTTAGGCTGCATCGCCCTCGGCGGTCTAAGGTTTTTGGACGGTATGGGTCAATTCGGGTTTAAACCGCCGTCTCAGCCTACATTGGTACAAATACTATGTTGGATATGGTCGCCTCTGCCGATGGCTATAGAAGCCAAGACAGAATGGGAGCGTATGAGTGATTGGCCGATATGGTATGTCGTGTTATCGGCATCGTCCTTCGGCCTATTCATGGGCTTTTTTATTCCGTGGTGGAAGCAACCATTAGAACGTTAACACGATGAAGAAGACTTGGCGGGAAAGACTCGGCAGTTAAACCGCAACTACCGGACCTTCTGAAATGGCATCACCGAGGAACTTCCCGGGTACGAGGTAATTCTGGATGTAGTCATGCACGGCGGCATCGAGAGCGCCGACGGTGCCGTTGAAGCCGGCCTCTCGGAGTTTGGAGGTGTCGGCGCAGGTGTAGTATTGATACTTCGGCTGCAGGTGCTCTGGCATGTCGATGAACTCGATGTTCGCCGGTAAGTCCAAGGCGGCGAAGATGGCGGTGACGAGTTCGATCCAAGTGTGGGCGGTGCCGGAACCGAGGTTGTAGAGGCCGCCGACGTCGTCCTGATTTCCAAGGAAGAGAGTCATGTCGACGGCGTCTTTCACATAGAGGAAGTCCCGCATTTGCTCGCCGTCTTTGAAGTCAGGGCGATGGCTCTTGAAGAGCTTTACTTTGCCGGTTTCGCGGATCTGGTCGAAGGCTTTGTTCACGAGGGAACGCATGTCGCCTTTGTGGTTTTCGTTGGGTCCGTAGACGTTGAAATATTTCAGGCCGACGATCTTGTTCGCGATGCCGACGCGCTGCGCATAAAGATCGAAGAGGTGCTTCGAGTAGCCGTACATGTTCAGTGGGCGGAGGCGGTGGAGATCCGTCATGCGGTCGTTCATGCCGTGCTCGCCATCGCCATAAGTGGCGGCGGAGGAAGCATAGATAAACTTGGCTCCGGTATCCAGCGCCCAATGGGCAAGGATCTTCGTGTAGCCGAAGTTGTTCTTCATAAGGTGGGCGGCGTCCCGCTCGGTCGTGGAGGAGTTCGCGCCGAGGTGATAGACTGCGTCAAAGAAGCCGAGGGGATTGCCTTTGGCCTGGACGGCTTCGAGCAGGTCATCCGCGGCGAAGTAGTCGGCGTACTTTAAGGCGACGAGGTTCTTCCATTTCTCATCCGTGGTGAGGCAGTCGCTGACGACGATGTTCTCCTGGCCGCGCTGGTTCAGTGCCCAGATGAGGGCGGAACCAATGAAGCCGGCGCCGCCAGTGACCAGAATGCGTTGTTGTTTGACTGAGCTCATGAGGAAAAGTGGCGAAAGGTGAAGGGGAATAAGAGAGGTGATTCAGTAAAAGGCAGAGGAGACGGTCCCTATGCTGCCTTATCTCCCCATAGAGATTCGGATGCGAAGGCGGTTTCGACTTTGCGAGGAGTGACTTAATCCGGTGAAACGTCCATGCCGAAGTACTTGTGGGCATTCGCGTAGCAGATGCGTTTCACCATAGTGCCAACGAGATCGAAATCGTCGGGTAGGAGACCATTCTCGACGTCTTTGCCGATCAAGTTGCAGAGGATACGGCGGAAGTACTCGTGACGGGGTGGGGAGATGAAGCTGCGCGAGTCTGTCAGCATGCCTACGAAGGGCGCGAGCAAGCCAACGGAACTGAGGGCATTGATCTGCCACTCCATGCCTTCCATGGTATCGAGGAACCACCAGCCGGACCCAAACTGCAAGCGGCCAGCAATGCCGTCTTCATTGCCCTGATAGTTCCCGATGATGCTGGCGAAGACGTAGTTGTCTTTTGGGTTCAGGTTGTAGAGGACCATCTTCGGCAGGTGGCCGCGCTGCTCCAGGGTATCCAGGTAGAACTTCAGGCCAGCGGCATGGGAGGGATCGTCCGGCGAGTCGCAGCCGATGTCGCGTCCGATCTTTTCAAACAGACGGGTGTTGGTGTTGCGCAAGGCACCGAGGTGGAGCTGCTTCGTCCAGCCTTTCTCAGCATCCAACTCGCCGAAGAAGAGCATGAGGTAGCTGCGGAAGCGGGTGATCTCCGCCGGGGTGAGATCCTGCAGCGAGCGGGCTTTCTGGAAGATGCCCTGGGCTTCGGTATCCGTGGCGGTTTCCGTGTCCATGGTGGTGAGACCATGGTCGCTAAGGCGACCGCCGACGGAGTGGAAGAAATCATGACGCTTCCGGATGGCGCCTTTGAAGGACTCGAGGTTATCGCAGCTTGCTTCGGTGATATTGGCGAGTTTATCCGTCCAGGCATTCCAGGCAGAGAGGTCTTCCAGGCGCATGCCCGCATCGGGGCGGAAGGTGGGGTAAACCTTGGTGCCGAAATCTTCAAGCTTCGAAACGGCGATGTGGTGCTCCAGGGAGTCTGTCGGATCATCGGTGGAGCAGACGACGCGAACTTGGGAGCGGGTAAGTAGATTGCGGCAGGAGAACTCTGGGGTGGCGATCTGCTCATTGCAGCGCTCCCAGATGGATTCGGCGGTCTTCTCACTGAGGAGTTCGTCGATACCGAAGAAGCGCTTCAGTTCCAGGGCAGTCCAGTGGTAAAGAGGATTCCGCAAGGTCTGCGGGACGGTCTTTGCCCAGGCGAGGAACTTCTCCTTCCATGGCGCAGTGCCGGTGATGTGGCTTTCCGGAATGCCATTCGCCCGCATAGCGCGCCATTTGTAATGGTCGCCGCCGAGCCAAAGGTGCGCGATGCTCTCAAAACGCTGATCCCGGGCGATTTCATCCACGGGCAGGTGCGTGTGGTAGTCGTAAATAGGCTCGGCTTCCGCGAAGTCGTGGTAAAGCCGCCGCGCTGCCTTGGTCGTGAGGAGAAAGTCGTCGTGGATGAATGCCATCTGCGGATTTTGCGCAGGCACCTCACTTGGGTCAATACGAGATTCCCATGGAATCTCGCTGTCGGATGCGAACGCTTATTTGCGCAGGCGATCCTGGCACCAGACGTAGCCTGGTGAGAAGACGGCATTCACGTCCACGCCATCAAGGTCGTGTCCCGCTTCAGCCGTGAATTGGGCATCGCCAGGGAAGCGGACGGAAGGATAGAGCCACTCTTCTTCACCAATTTGGAGGCGGGGAATCATGGCGCCACCGAGGTGCTCGATCTCCCAGCGTAGAAGCATGGTGGCGGGATTTTCGGCAGTATCCTCTAAAATGTCCTGTTCCAGCGATCCGATGAGGCCAGTGTCATTGGCGCAGTCCCAGATCTCTCCGGACGAAAAATTGAGGCGAACGCCAAATTGCGCGGACTGCTCTGCACCATGGCCGGTGAGGCTGAAAACGATGCTGGGGTTTTCAGGGCAAACACGAGCATGCACCTGGAAGCCAAAGTTATTCGTGGCCTCCGAGACCTGAATTTTTCCGTAACGACGCATCGTATAGAGACTATGAGCCGTTTGCCAGCGGAGAGAGGTGAGGGACGCCATAGAGAGTCGGATAGGATGGATCAGCGGAACTATCGGTATCGATAAATACCATAATTTCCGTCTCTAATATAATACTCGTGTTGACTGTAGCAAGACTTTTTATGAAGTGGCTGCCGATATTAAACATTCAGAGGGCGGTCGATTGAATATCAAGATTGCTGAGCAAGCAACTGGAAATGCCTGCTCCTTAACGCATTCGTTAAGCAGAAGGCAAAGCAAAAAATGTCACAACTTTTGTGCTCTCTACCTTCGATGGTAGGGTGAATACAAGAAAACTATTCAGCTTCCTTGAGTAAAAGTATGAGTCTGGCACTGTTGCTGTTCGTCTCACTCAATTATGGGGCGGTTCCGTGCCTCTCACCAAAGTAAAGCGCTAAAAATTCAGCGCCATGCAATACTTTGTTAACTACCTCTCCTTGGAGTTTTTAGAAAAAGTTTTCTGCTTTTTGGCTGTAGCCACGCCCAAAAACGGGAGTCGAGTGGGTGGGTCACGACCCAAGGATGGCTGTTGAGACCCCAGGATACCGGAGATGGGATCCTCCAAAGGTGGCATTTCAAGAGTGCCGTTTTCATATGATAACAGCAACCCCGGCGCAAGACGAGGTCTCCTGCGTTCACCGCTCATTCGTTAGGGAATGATCTTCTGATAAACGCAGGAGTGATGGGCAAGGAGCGGATTACGACACCAGATCCAGTTTGATCGGATAGGTGTTGTTGGAATTCCACTGAGCCACGTAAACGCTCTCGGCATCGTCCGTCCAAATGCCATGTGGGTGAAGGAAGACGGAGTCCGGACGTTTGGCTGCAGGAGGAGTAGGTTCGCCAGCCTTGGGCTTTGGCGGGGCAGGGGGCATAACGGCGCCGGTGAGGTCGACTTGTTTGATCACAGCGAGTTGACCGTCCGCGCCAGCCTCAGGTGCGGTGCCGCCGGGGTTGGACACGATCTTAAGCTGGGCATCGAGAACGGTGACGACGCCTTCCAGAGAGGGGATGTAATAGAAGGAGCCCTTCTTGCGGATCTGGCAGACGCTAAGCCCGGGAACGGGTATGGTCTGAAGGTGTTGGCCATCCATGGTGAGTTTCTTGACCGCTTTGTCGGAGCGGGAGCAGATGAGGAGCACGGGGTTGGCGGGATCCGTGGTATCCACCATGCCGCCGTGGGGGGTGTTCAGGCTCTGCGGTTCCGTGCCTTTGCCGCCGAAGATTTTGATGAACTTCCCGGCGTTGTCATAATGAAGGATGTAGCTGCTGCCGTAGCCATCGCCGATGTAAAACGTGCCATCTGGCGCGGGCATGATGTTGGTGGGCGAGTATTTGACCTGTTTCTTGGGATCGGAGTCGGTGGGGTATTTGCCTGACTCAACAGGGCGCTCGATCTTGAAGATGACGTTTCCTTTCAGATCGGCCTTATAGACCGTGCCCTTGGTGTCCGTGAGGAAGAGGAAGTCCGTGCCGTTCTCGTTAACTATGGCGAGGCCATGTGCGCCCGGGTATTCCGTGCCCCAGGATTCGAGCAACTTGCCGCTCTTGTCATAGATAAGGACGTTGTTTTTCGCATTGGTCTGGAACAGAATGATGCGGCCCTGGCTGTCTTCCACAATCTCATGGCAGTTGGCGACCGGGAACTTGGCGGGATCCAGCACTCCCCACCCCTGAGCGATACGATAGCGGCGGTTGTTGTGGCCGATGATGGAGGCATCCGTCGCAGCACGAGCGGCGCGGCTGGGCAGGAGGTTCAGCGTAGCGAAGGCGGTGCTGCCCAAAAGGAAGGTGCGGCGAGGAGTGATCATGTTTGGAATGTTGTGTGTGCGGTACGCCCGAAAAGCTCAGGACTTTCCTGAATCTTTCGTTGCAGCACATTTGGTAGAAAAGGCTTGCCGCTCTCCGGTGATTTTTGCAAATTGGCCTCTTAATTCTCGAAAACATCAATCATACACGTTTCCATGAGCAGTATTGTTCCCTTGATCTCCTCCGGCGTTGCCGGTCCCCTTGGCGTTTTGCATCTGCCCCGGTTGTGGCAAAAGTCTTCTCTCGAAGCCGTTGGTAAGCTGCACCCTGATTATCCTGGCATTGGCAAAGGCTATGACCAGATGGTGCTGGATGGCTTGGAACTTGATCGTGAAGAGTTTCAAAGCTACATCAAGAGCAGCAAGCCCACCTATGTGCAGCTTGAAAACTGGATCCTAGCCAAAAAGGGCGGCAGCCTGGATCAGGCCGCTGTGAAGAAGCTGAACGACGCCATCAAAGGCTACATCCACGATGACGGCACCCGTGCCTCCATCTTGGGTGCTTCCGGCCGTCCAGATGACGGCAGCATTAAAGATGCGGTCAACCTGAACAACCTGGACGACTGGCAAACCTTTTACAGCAGCGAGCTGGCCTAAGCCAAGCTGGTCCGCCTAACAAGTTCGAGCGCTGACTTGAGTCGCTTGATTACTGTTGTGTTTTATACAAAGAACCCCGGATACCGTGAAGGTGTCCGGGTTTTTTGTTTTGGTGAGTGGGTCCCAATCTGGCGCGAAGGGGGTGATGCCAAGCCAGTAAATGACAATTCCTCAGCGGCGGGAGTCTTCTTCCGGGTGTTGTCTTTTGATGATCTCCAGCAGGGAACGATTGTCGTATTCGGTCAATTGGAACCAACGAAAATGGAGGCCGATTAGCCCGATGAGGAGACCCCCGAGAAAGCCGCCGATGTGTGCCCAATAGGCGACATGACCGCCGCCTGTATAAGCGCCCCAGATATCAAAGACAAACCATGCCAGGATAATGGTCCAAGCCCGACAGGTGAAGGTGCCGCCACGGATCATGAATATCCAAAACATGTGGACGCGATTGACGGGATACATGGCGAAGATCATGCCGACGATTCCATTGATCGCACCACTGGCGCCGATCGCGGGAGATCCGTCCAAGAGCACATGCATGGTGGCTGCCAGAGCGCCGCAAGCGAAGAAGACGGCGAGGTAGATGAAGTTATTCGTGTTCGTGCAAATGGCGTTCCCGAAGACCCAGAGGAACACCATGTTTCCAAGTAAATGCATAAATCCCACATGAACAAACATGTGGGCAATGAAGCCAGGAAGCTTAAATCCGTTGAGTACGAGTGGCTCAATTTCAATGGCATTCGAGAGGGCCCCGATGGACAATACGCAGCAGGCGGCGATCAGAAGCCAATTGGCCCAGGGACGATTGTCGTTCAGTGTTTCTATTTCGTAGGGAACGAGAAGTAACATTGACCAGTGAGTTCGCCAGGCTGACCTGATTGCAAGATGCTATTTAGCTGATGCGCTCGTAAATACACATGATACAAATCTGATGGATTGCAAGCATCTTGGCACAAGCAGAGCCTGTGCAGCAATATGCCGACGGGGCGTCACGTAGTATCTCTCGCATGTCTTTGCTTTCTCCCATCGTCACGTTTGTCGGATTGGCCCTAGGCTCCTCTTTGAGTTTTTGCCTGGCGCAAATCCCGAGCACGGACGTTCCGGTGCGGGCCAGCCGTGAGAGCGCATGGACATCGGAGCAAAGCCGCGCGGCCATCCAGTTGGACGGCGATTATGAAGCGCAATTGGTAGCAGCAGAGCCTTTGGTGCGTGATCCGGTCGAGATGTGTTGGGATGAGATGGGACGCTGTTTTGTGGCGGACATGATCGACTATCCACTGGGGCCACCTGTCGGGGAGAAACCGCTCTCGCGCATCCAGCAACTGGTGGATGAAAACAAGGATGGCCAATACGATAAGGCGATCACTTTTGCGGAACATCTGGATCATGTGCAGGGCCTGCTGCCTTTCCGCGACGGCCTTATCGCGACGACTCGAACACAGATACTTGTTCTGCGAGATACCAATGGTGATGGCAAGGCGGATGAGATCAAGTCGCTGGTCGAAGGATTCAATCCGACTCATTCGCAGTTGCAGGTGTCTGCACCGCGATGGGGATTGGACAACAAAATCTATTTCAATAATGGTCTGGATACTAAAGAGATTTATCCAACGGCCACTCCTGACAAGAAGCAGAATCTCACGCGGAGCAATTTGTGTTATGACCCGGCGACCGGCACGCTAAGTCCGGCGACGGGCTTCGGCCAGTTTGGCGGTTGCTTTGATGACTGGGGGCGTCATTTCTTTTCCTCGAATCGCAGTCCCATCATGTATGCCGTCATGCCCTATGCGGCTGTGGTACGGAATCCACATGCAGGCATTACCCAAGGCTGGGAAGACATCGCGCCCACGGGAGCGGAGGCGAAAGTGTATCCGTTGCAACTGACGCATACCACGGCGGATGCCCATGCGGGCACACACACGGCAGCCTGTGGATTGGGGGTCTATCGTGGCGATCTCATGCCGGAACTGCGTGGCGAGATCTTTGTCTGCGAACCAACCGCGCAGGCGGTGGTGCGGTATCATGTGGAACCGAATGGCGCGAGCCTGAAGGCGACAAGGGTGGGGGATCACCGGGAGTTCCTTGGGAGCAAGGATGAGTGGTGCCGTCCTGTGAACATCACGACTGGTCCAGATGGGGCACTGTATGTGTGTGATATCTACCGTCAGTATATCGATCACGCGCGGTTTTTCCCCGAGGAGTTTCAAAAGACGCATAACCTGCGCATGGGGGAGAATGAGGGACGAATCTGGCGGATTGTACCGAAGGGCAAGAAGGCGCGCGCCATAGAAGCGGCGCCGATGGATAGAGCGGCTCTCGTTGCATGGCTGGGGCATGCGAATGCCTGGCAAAGGGAGACGGCGCAGAGATTGTTGGTGGAGAGAGGTGATGTAGGCATTGTCCCAGATCTAATAAAGCTGGCTTTAGCCAAGGTGGAATCACCTGCGGGAAAGCTGCATGCTGCCAGTGTGCTGTGTGCATTGAAGGCGGATGACCATTTGGGCTTGTTCTTCACAAGTATCCGAAGTGATGAAGGAACAAAGCCAGAGTTGCTTCTGCTACTTTCCGGACTTGCCGAACGAACTGGGAGGCGGACAGCATTCTCAAGTCCCGTAGGCGCGAAGACTATCCGTATGGCTTACGTCTCGATCATCAGGGAAGCAGTGCTTAATGAATATACAAACGTGCGTGCACTCACGGCATTGGATCGGGAGTTCTACGAAGATATCTGGGTGCAACGAGCGGTTTTGTCGGCCGCTTCCGGTCATGCAGGATCAGTTCTTGAAAGATTAGTTCACTTCACAGGCGAAGGCGACTTGTTGAAAAGCGCAAAGCAAGACCCGCTGGCCTACAGCCCGGCTCGTGCAAACTTCTTTCGAGCCCTGGCGTCCACTAGTGCCGCCAATGCCAACAAGTTGGATGTGGAGATTATGCTGAAGTTGCTGGCAGAAGATCAAGGAGGGTTGCCATGGTGGAAGTCGGCCATTCTCCAAGGTCTGACGGAGGGTCTTCCAAAATCGAGCGGCAAACTTGGTGTTAAGTCCTTGGCGGAGTTCGCCAATAAACCGCCCGCGGGTTTTGAGGAGTCCGCGAAACAAATCACCGCTTTATTGGCGCAGTCCGATGCCCTCATCAATGATGCCGCAGCACCGATGGAGCAGCGCCTGTCATGTCTTCCCATGCTGGCCCAGCGTGGCTGGGATAAAGCAGAGCCGACCATGCGTCGTCTTTTGACGGAAGAGCAGCCGGTAGAGCTGAAGAATGCAGCGTTGGCCCTCTTCAAATCTTTCCCGGCGGACAAGGCGGCGCCACTAATGTATGAACTGCTGCCCAAGCTCGGGCCGGCGGCACGGCAGGAAGTGGTGAAGCTACTGACTTCCAGTGGAAAAACCGTGAAGGACTTCTTTGAGCGAATTGAGCGAGGTGAGATTCCGAAGTCGTTTGTGGATGCAGAGACGCGTTGGCGCTACCTGCGGCCGAATCAGCCGTTGCATGATTTGGCGGAGAAAATTTTTGGCCAGCCAAGTGCGGATCGGGCTGCGGTCATGTCGAAATACACTGACGCCGCCACGAAGAAAGGTGATGCGCAAAAAGGTCATCAGATCTTCTCGACGGTCTGCATCGTGTGCCACCGCGTGAAGGGGGAAGGGATGGATGTCGGCCCGGACATCACGGATGTCCGCATCAAGGAAAAGGCAGCCCTTCTCAGCGATATCCTGGATCCAAACCGCATGGTGGAGGCGCGCTGGATGGCGTATCAGATCGATACCAAGGACAATCGGGCTGTTATCGGTCTGATCGCGGCAGAGACTCCCGGGGAGATCACGGTGAAAATGGCGGGCGGGATCGCGGAGACCATTCCCAGGGCGAATATCGCGAAGATGAAATGCCTGGATACGAGCCTGATGCCCATGGGACTGGAAGGCGGGATCGACCCAGCACAAATGGCGGACTTGCTGACGTTCTTGAAGGGGGAATAGAGAAAGGAGGCGATCGCTCATCACGGGAGGTCCGCCACAAGTGGCGGCGAGCCGCGGACACGGGGCTGGTGTAGGGACATCCGGCACCACAAAATCGCACGGAATTCCCCCTTTTCAGAGGGGGACTTGGCGCTAGACTGCACGTTCGTTAACATCGCCATGACCACACCTGAAACCCCCGAACCGCCTCGTCTCGACTTCATCCGTGAATGGATCACTGAGGAAGTCCAGCAGGGGAAGAACGGAGGACAAGTGGTGACGCGCTTTCCGCCAGAGCCCAATGGGTATCTGCACATCGGCCACGCGAAGTCTATCTGCCTGAACTTTGGCTTGTCCCAGGAGTTTGCGCCGGACGCGCGTTGCCACCTGCGCTTTGACGACACGAACCCCACCAAGGAAGAGGTGGAGTATGTGGACTCCATCATGGAGGACGTGCGCTGGTTGGGTTTTGACTGGGGTAAGAATCTCTTTTATGCCAGTGACTATTTCCCGGCGTTGTATGACTTCGCCGAACAGTTGATCAAGAAGGAACTGGCCTTTGTCTGCGATCTGAATGCGGAGGAGATGCGCGCTTATCGCGGCAACCTGACCGAGCCTGGCAAGCCGAGTCCGTTCCGCGATCGCAGTGTGGAGGAGAATCTGGAACTCTTTCGCGCCATGAAGGAAGGGAAGTTCCCGGATGGAGCGCGGACTTTGCGGGCACGCATTGACATGGCGCATCCGAACCTGAACATGCGGGACCCGGTCATCTACCGCATCATGCATGCGCATCATCATCGCACCGGCGATGCCTGGTGCATTTACCCCATGTATGACTATGCGCATCCGTTGAGCGATGCGCTGGAAGGCATTACCCACTCCCTTTGCACACTGGAGTTTGAGGATCACCGTCCGCTCTATGACTGGCTGGTGGAGAATGTGGATGGACTACCCTCCCGTCCGCAACAACGCGAGTTCGCCCGGCTCAATCTGAACTACACGGTGATGAGCAAGCGCAAGCTGCTAAAACTGGTGAAAGAGAACTTTGTGAGTGGGTGGGACGATCCGCGCATGCCGACCATCAGTGGCATTCGCCGACGCGGTTACACACCCGCCGCTATGCGAAATTTTTCAAAGGGGCTCGGATTGACCAAGTTCAAATCGCTGACGGATCTGAGCGTGCTGGAAAACGCCGTGCGAGAGGATCTGAACAAGATCGCCCTGCGTCGCATGGCCGTGCTTCGCCCCCTGAAGCTGGTGCTCACGAACTACGCCGAAGGCGAAACGGAGTATGTGGATGCGCCCAACAATCCGGAAGACACAACGAGCGGCACACGCAAGATTCCGCTGAGCCGGGAGCTTTACATCGAGCAGGACGACTTCGCGGAGACGCCTCCAAAGGATTGGCGACGTTTCACCAATGGCGCCGAGGTGCGCCTGAGCAATGCGTTCTGCGTGCAATGCATGGACGTGATCAAGGACGATGCGGGCAACGTGGTGGAACTGCGTGGGACCTATGACGATACCACGCGCCATGGCGCCCAACCCGCGGGACGGCCAAAGGTTAAGGCTGCGGTGCATTGGGTGAGCGCGGCGCATGCGCACACGGCCACAGTACGGCTGTATGACCGGCTCTTTACCGTGGACCAACCGGATGCTTCCGACGGCGACTTTACGGAATTCCTAAATGCACAATCGCTGGAGATCATCACAGATGCCAAGCTGGAGCCTGCCCTGGGTGAAGCGAAAGCCGGGGAGCACTTTCAGTTCATTCGGCTGGGCTACTTCATTGCCGATGCCAAGGAGTCGCAGCCGGGCTCACCGGTGTTTAATCGCACGGTGACGCTGCGGGATGCGTTTGCGAAGGGTAAGTAAGCGAACTTCCCGGCCATGATGATCGCGATCTACATCTTGTTGGGGCTGCTCGCACTGATAGTTGTCGCGTACTACATCTTCCGCTCGCAAGCCATAGCGTCGATTGGGAGAGGCGGCGTGGAGGTGCGGAAGAAGATTATGGATGGCATGGCTCCGCTCACCGTTCGGCTGCGAAGTGGGGAGGTGGTCACGGCGGAAGAAGTTGAGGCCTGGGCAGCGCAGCCCAAGTACCGATGTTATCTAGTAATGGTTTTGGAGAATGTAGGGAAGATGGATCTCTTTCCGCAGAAGTATTTTACCACAGAGGCTCATGCCGAGTCCGAACTGGTACAATGGATGATGCATCCTCACGAATACGGCGAGCCACCTGCGGCCATCGAACTGGAGGAATGTGTTTCCATCGCTCCAGATGAACCTGATTTGGTGTGCTACGTCTTCCGATTCAAAATGCCAGAAGGGCACTGGCAGAAGGAGTGGATGATGGGTGTGGCTGGGCCAGTGTCCAAGAGCGATCCTCCCTACGAGGGTGAGATGGGGGCCTTTTCTCGTGGCGATACTTTAGGCAAGATGCCGCCGACTGCTTTGGTGGCGTGGTGGATGAGCCAGTAGATTGGGAGTAGGGCCAAAACATTTCTCGAATCACCTTGCGGTTACGGTGGTTGCTAAACGGGATAATTCCAAGTGAATGGCTATGGACGAAGCGAGTGCCTATTGATAGTGTTTCGGCGGAACTTTGTTGTTTAAACACCACTAGATTGGACCAATATCATGGAAGCTTTAGGGATAATGGGATTCATGTTTGGGATGATAGCCTTCATCATCGGGCAGTCGCACCGGGTGAAATCAAAAAGCTGGGGAAGGAACTCGAGGACATGAAGGCACAGGTGAAGTAACCCGATCGGCCCATCTGCTCATGAAAAGCATTGTCTTCACATGCTGGATTTCGGCTCTCGCCTCGCTTGGCCTGCCAGCGATGGTTTTTGCGCAGCAAAAGGGTGAGATCAAGTTTGCGGTGCCCGCCGAAAAGATTGCCGAGGCACGCCGGATTTTGAAGCTGGATGAAGTTTCCGCAGGTGACATCACCTCGGTGGTCATCTGCTTTTTTGACACTAGTGACGCAGATCTGAATGGGAAGGAAATCATTCTCCGTGCACGGCAGAAGGGGACCAAACCAGGCGAGACAACGGTGAAATTGCGGAATGTGGAAGCTGGCGAGCCTATGAAGGAACAGGCGGGTGTGGAGCGTGAGATTGAGTGGTCGGGGCCCGATCGTTCGTCTGTATGCCGATCGCTGGATGGGGCTGATATTGAACCGGGGCTGGTTGAGAAGACAGCTGCGGGAGAGGGTGAGGGAATCGCGAAGCTCTTCACGGAAGAACAAAAAGAATTGGCCGAGCGCCGGAATGCGGATGCGATCGCATGGGAGGACCTCAAGCGCTTTGGTCCCGTGAAAGCCACCGTCTGGAAGGACGTGAAGCTGTCGGGTTTTGGAAAGAAGATTACTGTCGAGTCATGGCCGCTGGAGAAAGACGGGAAGACGCTGGAGATTCTCGAACTGTCTGTGAAGGAAGAAGGCACGCAGATCGAACTGGAGATGCTGGCGAAAAGCTTTTACGAGGCCATCAAAGAATTGGAATTTGAAGACGAGAATCATGTGTCTCAGAGCAAGACAAAGACCGTGCTTGAGTTTTATGCACCGGGTCATTGAAAAGTGAATCAGGGCGTCGTGGGAAGCGTCAGATTCTTTGCTTGAGTGCAAAAATGGTCTCGCCAGCCAAACGGAAAATTGGCAGTCTCCTCCGGCATGACCGGACAGTCAGCTGCGCCGCTACAGACTCACGTTGAATTCGTTTCAGATGATTTCCCCGCGTATCCCGGTGAGGAGGACATCATCAATCCGGGCATCTGGGGCAAGCGTCTGGCAGAGTATCTCTGCAGCAAACTGCCGCAGCATGGGATCGTGACGAATGAACCCTACGGCGAAGACTGGGGCTGGGAGATTCCCGTGGAGAATGAAGCGTCTCCCATGTTCATCGGCTCCGGGAATCAGATCGGCGACGGGGGCAATATGTTTCCTTTGTTTCGTCGAGCCTTGTCGTCCCTTTTTGCGCCGGGGATTCTTCCGTAAGGTCGATGCGCGGCCTGATATCTACCGGGTGGCGAAGGCCCTTCATGCGGTCCTTTCGACGCATTCCGGAATCAGTTTGCTGCGCTGGTGGGATGAGGGCGAGGGGATGTAGACTCTGCATGCCCTGAATTCATGCAGAAGGTCACCCGTTGGATCTCCACCGGACCAGCCAAACTTTTTCAATTCGCGGGGCTTCCCGGCGGCTTCCGTTCCGCACGGATACCCAGCCGACGCCGGGAAGGTGAGTATGGCACCTCTTAGGGTCGGGATTCTGTCTGGGGCGCGTGAGCTTTCGCCGGCAACTTCAGGCCAAGCGCACGCTCGAAACCCTCAATGCAGGCCTCGGACATGTATTCGGACTTGGCGTCATGTTCAGCCAAACTGGCAGGGAAGGCACGGGCACTCGTGGGGTCCGTGGGGCGCGGCACACCGAGGGCGTATCCAATGGTGGAGAGCAACTGCTTGTGCATTCGGGTAGTGAGCCGCTGAATGTCTGGAGGTTCGCCGAAGAGGTCTGCGCGGAAGCGGGCATATGAAACCACGCCGCAGCGATAGCCAGTGAATGCCGAGCCGAAAACGTAATTAGCAGTGTTGAGATAGAGGTCGGCTTCCGTGATGCCGATGATGACCGCCTTGTCCATATTGCGGATGCCTGTCGCCGCATCTTCTGCCGGATCAATCATACGCTCTGCATCCCACTGCTGATCGTGAGCACCAAAAAACGCGGCTTCTTCTTCGAGGCGTTCCAATTCTTCCTGGCGACGCTCAAGCTTGAGCGCACCTTTAAGCAAGTCCACCACTTCCGCAGCCGGGATGTCTTCTGGATTGGCATAGTTGCGGGACTTCATGAAAGCTTGCAGTAGCGGTGTTTCCCAGCGCATGTTTGGCCGGATTTGGTTCCGCACCCAGCGATCAAAAGCGCTGCGATGATGCTTGCCAGTTTCAATCTGCGTTTCCATCAGCCGGACTGGGATGCCCAAGGTATCCTGCAATTTTTTCATCGTGGCTGAGAGGGCAACATTATTCACTGTGCCGATCCGAACCAAGCAGATCCAAGGCGAGCGATCTATCTCACCCTCTACCAAAACTGGCGGGGGAGCGATGCGTTCCATGCCCAATATTTTGCGGGCGCGATTGCAGAGATTATCGCTTTCAGTGCGCGTTTCCACCATACGAGCGATTTCACCTGGCGAGTTCACTTGCCCCTGCCCGGCGAGCAGTTCCGCGTAGGCGAGTTGCTCCTCTAGTTTCCAAGGCGAGATTTGCAGACCTTTCAGGTAGTAGCCAGCAGCTTGGTCAAGATCGCCATTCTTTTCCAACAAACGCGCGGCGTTGAAGACCTTTCCAGAGCGCTTACTCGCGCGGACGCCATCCCTATCGGCGATCACATAATCCGCAGCTTCTTTGGCGGACGTGATTTCGGCTTGGGTCGGTTTGGCTTCGATTGGTTTATCAGCGAATGCGGCGGAGAACAGTCCGGCCAGGAGCAACAGTGTAACTAAGCTCCCGACACGGGTCGGTGCTGGCAAATTGCAAAAAAGGATTCGAAGCATTTCCACGTCGGCAGAATATTCCTTTTGTGCGGTTCCACACAAGCGGGAACGCATGAGGCCGAAACACTACGCTGGCGCGCAGCAAAGATTGAGTGCAAACGCCACTAAGCAGCCATGGCCATGCCGTGGCGACGCATGAACTCGTTTGCCAGGGACTGATAGGCCTGAGAGCCGCGGCCGTGGGGTTCGTACTCGATGATGCTTTTGCCGAAACTGGGGGCTTCGCCGAGACGGATCGTGCGGGGGATGATGGTATCGTATACAACGGAGGTGAAGTAGCTCTTCACATCGCTGACGACCTGCTGGGAGAGGTTCATCCGGGAGTCGAACATCGTCATGACGATGCCTTCCAGCGTGAGGTTCGCATTGGCGCCGCTGTCGCGGATCTGCTGGACGATCTGGACGATCTTCGAGAGACCTTCCAGGCCGAAATATTCGCACTGAATCGGGACGAGCAACTCGTCGGCCGCAGCCAGTGCGCCCGTCATAAGGACGCCAAGGGAAGGGGGACAGTCGAGAACGGCGAGATCGAAATGACCGCTTTGACGGAGAGGATTGAGCACCGTGCGCAAACGGGTGAGGTGATCGCCGCTTTGGGCGAGTTCGACCTCGCAGCCGGCGAGCTCCTGGTGGGAGCGGATGATGGAAAGGTTCGGGAGACGGGTGCTGCGGATGACGTCGGTAATGGTCGCCTGGCCGATGAGACAGGGATAAAGACTGCCGCCCTCCTCCTGCGCAATGCCCAGACCGCTGGTTGCATTCGCCTGAGGATCGAGGTCTATAAGCAAAACCCGCACACCGCGCACAGCCAAGGCGGCAGAAAGGTTGAGGGCAGTTGTGGTTTTACCCACCCCGCCTTTTTGGTTAGCTATCGCGACAATCCTCATACGTGAACTTGACCCGCGAGCAGTCCGTCACAAACCTACAGACAGCAAGGCAAATCCCTTTGGAAATTACGGAAAAATGGCTCGGTGAAATTGGCGGCTGGCAGGCAATGAAAGCTGCCAGGGAATTGGTGCGCCTCGGTGCGGTCAGCGAGGCTCGCCGGGAAGGGAACACCATCATTGGATTGGCGGGGCAAAGTCGAAGACCCTATCGGGCGATCATGAAGCTAGGCGGACCGATGAAGGTGGACTGCCAGTGTGCCTGTCCGGAGGGTCAGCGCGGCTTGATATGTGCGCATGCTCTGGCCGTCGCGTTGGTGGTGATTCAAGAGAAGCCCGTCTCAATGGTCGCAGCCCCTATTTCAGACTCTAAAAGTATAAATAATTATAGACATATCATTGATGATAAACAGATTACATCATTATTACCTGTAAAGAACGGCAAATTTACGATTTTCGTAGGCTTCGACCAAATCGGTCGGCTGCAGCAGGGAGGTTTGCCCATTTTCCTTCAGTTTGAATCGGGATCAGAAACCGTTGAAACTGACATCGGGCACTGGCTACAGGGTCGAAAGCTGGAAATGCAAACACAAGGTTTGAGGCTGGCTGCCAATGAATTGGAATCGTTTCTAATAGCTATTACGGAACATCCTCGAGTTCACAACGGATTGTCCCAAAGCAAGTCGCTTGGTCGGATGGAGGTTGCGGATCACTTGCGAATTCCTCTGGTGAGCGTGGCGCTGAACCCGCGGGATGATCTGGCGCGCATCGCTTTAGTTGAGGTGAAACGAAATGCTGTTTCCACCATTAAGTTGGAATCCAGGTGGATCTGGAATGCGGGGGCGGCCTTGCTTTGCCGTATGTCTCCCGGGTTGCAGTTGGAAGTTCAGAGTTTCGCTGAGGTGTTGCTGCAGAAAGGAGTGGTGGAGGTTTCGCTTCCGTGGTTGGCAACGCATCAGTCGGATCTGCGTGAACTGCTGACGCTTGATGAGCGGGCGGAGCGCGAGTTGGGGCGTATCCGTCTTCTGCCTGTCCAACCCGAGTTGGTGCTGCTCCTCGATGGAAACCTGCGTCGTCTGCGTGCCAAGTTATCGGTGCGAGTGGGAGAAGAGGAATATCCCGCAGGAATGCAATTGAAAAAATCGATTTATCCGACTCGGGATAAAAAAGATGCATTACTATTTTACTCCAGAAATCTAATTCAAGAACAAGCTCATTTGGCCCTTTTGCAAAGTGCTGGTTTCTCGGAAAGTGCTAATGGGTGGCTTGAGCTTGCTGGGGAAAATGAGATTCTAAGGCTGCATTCGGCACAGCTCCCGCGCTGGCGGCAGCGTTTTCAAATCGTGGAAAGCGATGCCTGGCGCGCGGCATGTCGAGGATTGGTGGCCATTCGCCCTCGTCTCCATTCCCGTGAAGGAACAGATAAGAATACGGGCGACGGAACCGCTGCGGGTGGCATGGAATGGCTGAGTCTGGATGTCGCTTACGAAGCTCCAGACGGTTTCCGCATCCCGAGGTCCGAAGTGTTGCGGCTGATTCGCAGCGGACGCCGTGACATGAAGGGGCGTGATGGCAAACGGTATGTCCTGGATGTGGAGGGCTGTGAGGAGTTGGAGGAATCGCTGCAGGATGTTTCCAGCCGTTTCGTGGAGGGCGGACAATCTTTCCGCATTCCTTCCCGGCAAGCAGAGGCTCTCGCTGACTTTGCAGCAGATCCTGCTGCATTGGTGCGGCAGGAGTGCGCGGCTCTGCCGATGGACGAACTGAGGGTGAAGCTGGGATCGCTCGGAGCCATGCTGCGGGAATATCAACTCGCCGGCGTGCAGTGGCTGGAGCGCTTGCAGCGGCAGCGGGAGGGTGGATTGCTGGCAGATGAGATGGGCTTGGGGAAGACCGTGCAGACGCTGGCGTTGCTTTCGGAAGTTTGGACTTCTACGCCTGTGGCCGAGCGGAGGCCTGCTCTGGTGGTGTGCCCGACATCGCTGCTCACAAACTGGGCCGAGGAAGCGCAGCGCTTTGCGCCGCAGCTTAAAACCCACATCTCGCACGATACAGGCCGCCGCCAGCACTTGGATGATCTAGGTAAGTTTGACGTGATTATCACGTCCTATGCGCTCATCAGCAGAGATTTGGCACACTTTCAGAAAGTGACGTTCTCGGTGATTGTCTTGGATGAAGCGAGCTACATCCGCAATCCCGACACGGAGACGGCCAAAGCGGTGCGGCAGCTTCGAGCGGATGCGCGGTTCGCTCTCACAGGCACACCAGTGGAGAACTCTGCCAAAGATTTATGGTCGGTTTTTCAGTTCATGATGCCTAGCTATCTGCCAGATCGGGACGCTTTCCACGAACGTTTCGTGAAGCCGCTCCAGCAACCCGACTCGCTCCAAAGCAAGCTTGTGATGGCGAGATTGCGCCGGCTCGTGAAACCCTACCTGTTGCGCCGGACTAAACGGGAAGTCGCCAAGGATCTGCCCGAGAAGATCGAGAAGATCGTCTACTGCGACCTGACCGGCCCGCAGCGCGAGATCTATCAGCGCTTGCTTGATGAAGGCCGGGAGGAGATCAGACAGGCACGGCGGAAGCAGGGTCAGGGTTCGGCCCGGATGACCATGTTTACCGTGCTGCTACGCCTCCGTCAGATTTGCAATGATGTCAGGCTCCTCAAGTCTGGAGTGAAAACCGACGAGCCAAGCGGCAAATGGCCCGTCCTTGAGGAAACCTTCCAAGAGCTGGTCGAGGGCGGACACAAGACGCTCGTATTCAGTCAGTTCGTTGGGATGCTCCACCTCATCCGTGAAAAGCTCCAGGAGCGTGAAGCGACTTTCGCCTACCTCGATGGCTCCACCACGGATCGTGCGGGGCAGGTGGACGCTTTCCAGAAGAAGGGCGACAGGGAGTTTTTCCTGATCAGTCTCAAAGCCGGAGGTTATGGCTTGAACCTGACAGCGGCGGATCACGTGTTGCTCGTGGATCCGTGGTGGAACCCGGCTGTGGAAGCGCAGGCCATTGACCGTGCCCACCGTATCGGCCAAGGGCGACCGGTCACGGTTCATCGTCTCATCACACGCGGAACGGTGGAAGAAAAGATTCTCCAACTTCAGGCACGGAAGCGGGCAGTGATGGATATGGTGCTGGAAGATGACGCTCTGGTGCTGAACGGTGTTTCGGAAGACGAACTGGAAGAGTTACTGCGCTAACTGACTTTATCGCCCCGCGCATATGACCAGTACCGAACGTTATCTGGCTCTCGGCATCATTCTGCTGCTTTTGCTCGGAGCGATCACGCGACAATGCCGGTCTCGAGTCAAAGAGGTTCATACGACCCCGCCTGTGTCCACGGAGTTTAAAGGTGGGAAAGGGCCGCCAACTTCACCTCCAGACAGTTCAGCTACGGATTGACCGCAAGAGCTGCATGCGTCATGTTTTTCCCCTTCCTGTAAAAGGTTGATGAAAAACTCTTTCGCTTTCCAACTGGCCATGCATGAGGTGCGCCGCCGCGACACGCGGTATGCTCCGGAGGCCTACGCCTTTCTTTTTGAGGCGCTGGAGCATACCGTGCAGAAACTGGGCCGCCATGAGCAGGAGGACCATCATGTGGCGGGTCCGGAACTGCTAATGGGATTTCGTGAACTCGCGATTCAGGAATTTGGCCCCATGGCATGGTACGTGATGAGCGATTGGGGCATTCGTTGCAGCGAGGACGTTGGGAACATGGTATACAACTTCATCGAAGTCTCCTTCTTTGGGAAAAATGAAAACGACAAGCTGGAGGACTTCTCAGATGGCGTGGGCCTGCAAGAGGCCCTCTGCAAACCCTTCCAACGCCAGGCTGACTAACGAAGCCTCGCTGTTCTCCCCTAATTTTCTTAATACTCGATGCATTCCTTGCAAGCTACCCACCTTACTTCCCGCGACGGCCTGACCCTTCCACCGAACTCCGCAGAGCTTCACACTTTGCCAAACGGCCTGGAGGTCATCATTCAGGAGGATCGGTCGCATCCTCTGGCCAGCGTGCAGCTATGGGTGAAGGCAGGAAGCCTGCATGAGGAAAAGTGGACAGGGACTGGACTGGCGCACCTCGTGGAGCACATGTTCTTCAAGGGAACAGAATCACGAAATGCCCAGACCATCGCTCAGGAGATACAATCTCGTGGCGGCTATGTGAATGCCTACACCACCTTCAACCGGACGGTGTACTGGATCGAAGGGGTAGCGGAGCAGTGTGACGGCTATCTGGAGATCCTCGCTGACATGGCGCGGCGGTCGCTTTTCGATGGCGAGGAATTGGTCAAGGAGCAGGAAGTCATCCGCCGGGAGTTCGCCATGACGAATGACGATCCGCACGGGGCGCTGTCCCGCATGCTCCAACGGACGGCTTTCCGGGAACATCCCATGAGGCATCCCATCATCGGGCACCTAGAAGTCTTCAATCAGGCTGGCCGCGAGGAAGTGCTGGGCTTTGTGAGAAGGCATTACGTCCCAAATAACGCCTTCCTTGTCATCGTCGGGGATGTCAGATCGCCGGAAGTCATGCAGCAGGTGGAGAAGCACTTCGGTTCGTGGGAGCGTCGTCCCTATGAACCCGTGCTGATGCCGGAGGAGCCGGAGCAGGTGGCGCCGCGTCACGGAAGAGAAGAATTTGCCACGGACATCGCGCGCATCAGCATGGGCTGGCGCATCCATGGGGACTCCCATCCCGACAGTCCGGCGCTCGATGTGCTGGCTTTCATACTCGGTAGCGGCCGCAGTTCCAGGCTGAACGTGGAACTGCGGGAGCGGCTGGGCATCGTGCATTGGGTGGGCGCCGGAGCATGGTCTGCGCTGGACTTGGGACTGTTCTCAGTGGAGGCGGAATGCGACGCCTCGGATCTGGAGAATGCGGAGCAAGCCATTCATACAGTGCTCGAGCATATCAAGAATTCCGGCTGCACGCCCGAGGAACTCGAAAAAGCGGTACGCGCGACGTTGAGCAGTCAACTGCGCCTGCGCAGCACGACTCGTGGCATGGCGTCCAGTCTGGCGCACAGTTGGCTCGCGGTGGGAAATCTGGATCAGGATCGCGTCTATCTGGACCGGATCGGCTCACTGACAGTCGCAGACATCGCGAATGTCGCCCGGAAATACCTAGTGCCCGATCGCTTGTCCCGTGTGTCTCTGCATCCAACAGGAACCTTGGAGAAGAAGGTGAACATCCTGCAGGGCGTGAAGCGCGAGCAGGCCCAAAAGTTCACGCTGAGCAATGGGATGACGCTGCTGGTCGGTGAGAATCCCCGCCTGCCTCTGGTATCCGTACGTACCCAATTCCTGGCTGGCGTGCCGGTGGAAACGGCTGCGAACGGAGGCATCACTCAGATCGCCGCACAAATGCTGCTGAAAGGCACAAACAACCGCACGGACGAAGAGATCGGTGCGTTGCTGGAAGATCGCGGCGGTAGTCTGTCGTCCAGTGGCGATGCCCACCGTCTCACGGTCAGCGCGGATGTGATGAAAGGCGATGAAGGCCTTGCCATGGGCATAGTTAGTGAACTTCTTACCCAAGCCATCTTCCCTGAAGGTCATCTGGGTAAAATCAAGAAGCGCCAACTGGCGGCCATCCGGGAGGAGCAGGAAGATCCTGCCACGGTCGCGTTGCGACGGGCTCGCCGGGAAATTTTCCACGGGCTCCCCTTTGAGCGCACGGCGCTGGGAACGGCGGAAAGTGTGCAAAGTCTCACTGTGGCCGATTGTCAGACACTATGGCAGAGCTATGGCCAGGCTCGCAACGGTGTCATCTCCATCTTCGGCGATGTAAAATCTGAAATAGTGCGCGACGAGATCGAGCGATTGTTCGCCGGTCTGCAGCCGGGTGACCGTTCGCCAACCGTGAATTCTGTGTACACACCTTTCGCGCCCGCAAGCCGCACCGAATTGACCTTGGACAAGGAGCAGGGTGTCCTGGTGCTCGGATTCCCGACGGTTGGCTTGAATGATCCGCTGGCGCCGGTGCTTAATCTCATTGATCAGGCGTGTAGTGATATGGGATCACGTCTCTTCAACCGGATACGGGAGGAACTGGGGCTGGCGTATTATGTCGGCGCGCAGTCTTTCCATGCCATGGGGGCAGGAGCTTTCTATTTCTATGTCGGCACGGATCCGAAGAAGCTAGACCTCGTGGAAGAAGAGCTTCATAAGGAAATCCATGACCTGGTGATGAATGGCCTTACGGACGATGAGATCGTGCGTGCGAAAGTCACCTGGAAAGCGTCATGGCTTCGTTCCCAACAAGGCAATGGCGCCTTGGCTGACAATCTTGGTTGGCAAGAGCTGAACGGCCTGGGCTTTGGCTATCACCAGCAATTGCCGCAAGTGATGGAGTCCATCTCGAAGCAGACCATTCAGGAAGCCGCCGCCCGTTTCTTTGAGGGTAACAAGACGTTTGTGGTGCGCGTGAAACCTTGACCGACTGTCGGGAGTATCACGCGTTCACCGCGTTTGTCCGTCGCTGAAGAGCGGCGCGACATGATCACGGATGAAAGAGTCTTTGACGTTATCAAAGTGATGGCCCCGGTCATGGTCCTTGCGGAAGTCCTTCTCGTAGTGAGTGGTTACGATTTTATTCGCGTAGAGTTGTTTGGTCTCGGCGCTCGCACCGGCGGGCAATGAGAAGCCGCGGATGCCCGCGCCTGCATCGTGGTACTTCCGGTCCGCCGTTCCTGAAAACGGCATGGCTACGGAGAGCATGTGGTCGTGCGGAGAGGTGAAGATGTGCAGCTTGCCTTTCACATGCTGCAATGCCTTCGTCATGTCGTAGTCGTGGCTGATGGAAGCTCCCAGGAGGACAACAGTGTCCACCTTCACGCCAGCAGGCAAATACTCCAGAGCGAACACCGCCTCTGCTGTTCCGGCTGAGAAACCGAGAATGCCGACGGGTGCAGCGGGGTGCTTCTTCTTATAGGCGACGACCTTGGCCGCGATGTCTTTGGCTCGCGCCCGCTTGTAATCCACGCTGGCTTTTTGGTCGGCCATCAGGCCTTCGTTGGTTTCCCACGCGATCATCTCACCGCCACCTTTGTATCCAGCTTCCAGGAATCCTTCCGCCACACCTCCAGCGTAGTTGGATTTGGCGGTGCCGCCGCCTGCGCCATCGAGATAAAAGACGCAGCTACGTTCCAGACGCTCTGCACGGTCCGGCTGTGGCGTCGGCAGGCCGGTCGGTTTTTTCGTGGCGCAAGAGGGAGCGAGCGATGCCAAGGCCAGGAGGCAGAGAAGGGTGAAAGGTGACAGCGTTTTCATGAGAATGGAGGTCGATCGTGGGCAGGCACGGAGGTGCGCGGCCACTCATCGTCGAGGATGCGGAAGAGGCAACAACCTGCATGCAAAAATTAATGGAGAGGCATAGATAAACCTCGACAGAAGCCATGCCATGCTTCCAGTTTGGGTATGAGCGACGCAGAAGGGACAGCAGCAGCGCCATCACCGGAATGCAAACGCTCCTGGTTCGATCCAGCCTGTGCGATACTCATGGCGGTGAGTTCTCTGATGACGGCGTGGTGCTCCTACCAGAGTTCACAGTGGGGCGGGCAGTCCAGCAGCTTGTCGGCCATCGCGGACAAGCGGGAGCGTGAAGCCTGGGCGATGCATTTGGAACTGCGACAGGAGGAAAGCGCGCATCTCCGTCTGCTCATGGAGGTGATCGATGACAAACTGGAAGGTAAAGAGAGGCTGGCAGAGTTTTACCTAGCGAGGTTCCCTCAAACGCTCCGGATTGCCTGGGACAAATGGATGGCGCTGGATCCCTTTGGCGCGGACTCGACCGCGCCCGCGCATCCGCTGCTTCCGCAGTTTTATGTGCATCCTCTGGAGGAACCGGTCAAGGTCGCGCGTAGTGAGGCGGCGCAGACCAGCGAGCAGGCGAGCCTCGCCGGTAATCATAGCAGCGGCTACCTGAGCAACACGGTACTACTCGCCATTGTTCTGTTTTTCGCGGGCACGGCGGGAAAGTTTGACCAGCGCCGTGTTCGGTTGTTTGCCTTGGGTTTCGCGGTCATTCTCGCCTTGTATGCTGGGGTGCGCATGGCATCGCTGCCCGTGGCGTGATGGGACAGGCTCGCGAGTCCTTCGGTCTACGGAGGCTTTTTTTTCTGTATGCTGCCCTTTGGTTTTGCCGTAACATCCTTTACCAGCACCGGAGAGGCAAATCCGGTCTGGGTTGAACGCGAGCCATGTCAGATTCCATGGAAAAATCCGAGTCTCCCCAATCTGGGTCAGCGGGGCCGGGGCCAAAATGGCAACCACCCAGTGTGGAGCATTTGCAGGCTCTACTGCCGGCTTATGAAATCCTTTCCATGTTGGGATTCGGCGGGATGGGGGCAGTCTACAAGGGCCGCCAGCTTTCGCTCGACCGGACAGTGGCGATCAAAATTCTGCCACCAGGGGCCTTGGATGAAGACCGGAAGTACGCGCAGCGCTTCAAGAATGAAGCGCGCACCATGGCCAAGCTCACGCACCCGGGCATCGTCACAGTCTATGACTTTGGGGAAACAGCGGAAGGCCAGTTGTATTTCGTGATGGAGTATGTGGACGGGACGGATGTGTCCAAGATGATCCAGGCCACTGGGAAGCTACCACAAGATCATGCCCTGGCCATCATCGCTCATGTCTGTGATGCACTCGCCTATGCGCATGCTCACGGGGTGGTGCACCGCGACATCAAGCCGGCGAATGTGCTGATCAACATGCAGGGACAGGTCAAGGTGGCGGACTTTGGTCTCGCCAAGATCGAAGATCCATCCATGACATCCGGTTTGACGCAGTCTGGTATGGCCATGGGGACCCCGGATTTCGTGGCACCCGAGGCCCTCTTGATGGGAGTGGATGTGGATGGCCGCGCGGATCTGTATGCCGTAGGAGTGATGCTGTATCAGATGCTGACGGGCGAGATCCCTCGCGGATTGTTTCAGATGCCGAGTGTGAAGACTCAGGGGGAACTGGACCCGCGCTATGATGCCATCATCACCCGGGCCATGCAGACAAACCGGGATCTGCGTTATCAAGCCGCCACAGAGATTCGTAAGGACTTGGATTCGATTCTGACCGTTCCACGTGTCCGGGCGAATGAAGCCTCCCATGCGGCGGCGGCTGTGCCGAAAGGGGCAATCGCCAATGTGCCGGGGCAGCGAAGCGTCGCACGGAAACCGGCCCCAAAAGGCCCCCCGCGCCGTGGGCATGGAGCTGTTGAGGCGGCACCTGAAGAGCCGGTCCCAAGGCCAAAAGAGAATCGGATGCCACCTAGATTTTTTGTGATCTTAGGGGTTATCGGGATCGCGCTGTTTGTGGGAGCTTGGCTGTTGTTCGTTCAGCCTTCAAATTCAGGAGAAGCGGCGCCAAGTGCTGCACCGACGCAGGTAGCAGGCGTGGAGCAACCATTGCCTAACAAGGGATCGTTGGCAACTTCGCCGTCATCGAAACCCAAGCCGCCTCCGGCCAAACCTAAAACTGTTGCGACCGTTCCTCCTGAGGGTGGGGTCAGAAGTGCTCCGCCGAGTACTCCCAAGGCCGCAAAAACGGAGTCTGCCACTCCGGTACCAGTGACGATGGCCAAAGCCGATTCGGCGCCCGCCAAGGCAACACCCCCAGCGCCAGCCGAAATGACCCCCGTGGTTAATCCTGCGCCCGAGCCAGCTCCTCCCGTGACTGTGCCCTCGACCATACCTCCTGATGCCGTCTCGCTGCGCCTGGCTGACATCGAGAAACGGTTCCTGGAGGCTTATGAAACGAAAGTGGGAGCGGCGCATAAAAAAGCTGTGGGGGAACTGAATCAAAAGCTGATCCGTGCGCTGGATGGCAAAATCGCGGCAGCTTCCAAGGCAGGGAAGCTGGAAGAAGCGGTGACGCTACGGAATGAAAAGCTGAGCGTAGAAACTCACGGAGAACTTTTAGAAGGGGATGAGACAGGACCGGCAGGGGACTTGCGCAAGATCTGGCACGATCAGATGGCCCTGCTGATCGCCAGTCGTGACAAACTGGCCGCACCAATGCATGCAGGATATGATAGGCTGCTGGCAGACTTTCAGGATGAGTTGACCAAGGGAGGAAAGCTGGATGATGCGATCCGGGTGAAAGCCGTGCGAGATCACGTGGCTGCCAACCGCGAAAGTCCGGCACCTGCAGAACTACAGTCCAGTCCGGAACCACGGGCGGCTATTACTGCTCCCGTGATATCCCAAGGGCCCGCGGTGAGCGGCAAAATCATCATCCCTCAGGCTCCACCTTTGCATGCCGACAAAGTCCTACCTCCGCCGCCCAGAGCCTCGCCAGAAGAAATACTCGCTCTCTGTGAATGGACTTTAGGGGTGAAAAAAGGCTCGCTGGAAATCATGGCCTCCGGCAGCAGACGAACTGTGGAGAAATTGGAAGATCTGCCCAGAGGTAAGATTACCATTACGGGTTTTTATGTCTATGAACTGTCCATGAACGAGGAGGATGGTGAGCGCCAGTGGTTTACCATGCTGGGCCGATTACATGAGTTGGAAAAAATCTTTTTTCACAAAAACCCGGGCAGGGTGCCAATAGAGGAATTGCGCGGGCTCACGAAACTTAAGGAATTGTCATTAGCGCCTTCCTCCGTGGACGATGCCGCATTCGCACACCTCTCGGGATTGAAAAATCTGGAGTCGCTGTCAGTGACTTACTACCTTAGAGACTTTAACGGAACGGGTTTGGGATACATCAGTGAGAATCTCCGTAGTCTGAGTGTAAATGGAGCGACATTGACGGCAGAGGGGTTGGCGTATCTCCCACGGTTTCGTAAGCTGGAGAGGCTCGCAATCTCTGGTACTGCAGTGGGGGCTGATGCCAACAAGACGCTGCAAGATCAGATGCTCCAGGGATTGGCGGCATTGCCAAATTTGGAATCCCTGGATCTAACGAAAACGATTTTGGATGGCTCGTTCCTTGCCTATTTGCCAGCCAACTCCAAACTTAAGCGCCTGGAACTTACAGGCATGCAGAGATTCAAACCGGAGAATCTGATTCACATCGGCAAACTGAAGAATCTGGAGTACCTTGCATTTCCAAGTTGTGATGTTCCTCCCGAGGCCATGGCAGCGATTGCCAAGATTGACACGCTGAAGCAATTTGATTTCACGGATAATAATCGTTTCACCGGCGAAGTTTGCAAAGGTCTGAAAGGCTTCGCAGGCGTGAGGGAAATTGGGTTGAACATTGCGCCTCTTTCCGATGCTGGTTTAGCGGCAATCGCCTCGGCAATACCGACACTGGAGCATCTTAATTTGGACTTGGACAACCGAAACAAAGGAGGTCTGACACCCCAGGCATTGTCGACACATTTAGGCCCTCTGAAAAACTTTCGCGGGATGGTGATTGCCGGCAAAGGAATCACTGACGAGTGGCTACCGCACATCGCTCAGCTCAAAAACGTCTCTTACCTTGGTTTGCCGTACGCCAAAATTACCGACGAGGGTGTGAAGCAACTTTCCA
Source organism: Phragmitibacter sp. (assembly GCA_965284365.1). GTDB lineage: Bacteria > Verrucomicrobiota > Verrucomicrobiia > Verrucomicrobiales > Verrucomicrobiaceae > Phragmitibacter. Next base: position 5,318,546 of record OZ260079.1, on the reverse strand, counting down.
AGCTACCATTGGGCTATTTCCGTTTGGATGCGACAGGGGTCACGGATGCCGTGCTAGCCACCTTAAGGACGATGCCAACACTGAATAACGTGCCGGTCGATAGCACGAAAATGACTCAAGCTGGAAAAGAGGAACTGCTCAAGTTATTGGAAACAAATGCCAGTCGGTGAAACCTCCAACGGTTAGCTATAAAAAAGTCCCGGATCATATCGATCCGGGACACACTTTTCAGAAAAATTCAAACCGCTAAGCGGCGATGCCAATGCAGACTCTTGTCAGGGAGCAGCAGGAGCAGCGCCTTTCAGCGGCTTCAGGATCGGATCCATTGAATCGGGAACCACGAACCATTTCTTGGCGTTGGCCGGATCCTGGACAAGAGAAACAAGAGATAGTTGTTCGAAATTCCGATCCAGCGTCTCCTGCTTCACGCGCACTACGGCATGCACGGTCTTGCCATTGTCTTCAGCAATGAGGCCCAGAATGTTCACATTCAGGGTATCCTGCATCTTCTTTTGCGCTTCAGCGGAAAGGTTCGAGCGTTTGTCCACTGCTTTGCGTTCGGCGACATAGGCATCTTTGGGAGACATCTTTTCCAGCTCGCGAATATCCTTGAGACCGACCATATCCAACTTCACAGCTTCCTCTGTAAGAGTGGTGGAGCGCTTGATATTTGCGACCATGGTCTGGTGACGCTTTTCGAGGCTGCTGGGATACAGCATGTCAGCCATGGAAGGCCAGTCATGACTCACCATGGCCGTATAGTACTTCTTAAGGAAGGCTGCGGTGGGGTGGTCGGCAGGGAGGGCTTCGGAGAGAGCGCTGGAGGCAAAGGCGAAGCTGAAAGCGGCGATACCAAGATACGTGCGGAACTTCATGAGACGGAGAAACGGTGCGAAAGAGTAAGGGGCGATTTGACCATCACGAACAGGAAAACGTTCGTCTTCAGTCCGTAGATGCGGCGAGTTTGATGGTCAAATGAGAAATGTTTGAGTTGGCCGCCGCATGGTTACCACGCCACAACCGAACTGGCCCAGGTAAAGCCGCCGCCGAAAGCTACGAGTAACACCTTGTCACCTGACTTCAGGCGTCCGCCGCGGTTGGCTTCATCGAGAGCGACCGGAATGGTGGCCGCGCTGGTGTTGCCGTATTTATCCACGTTCACAAAGGTGCGCTCTTCAGGAAGGCCGAGGCGTTCCGCGATGGCAGTGATAATGCGGTAGTTCGCTTGGTGGGGAATGACAAGATTCACGTCTGCTGCTGTCAGGCCAGCCATTCTCAGAGCCTCCTCACTGGCCTGAAGCATGCGCGTGACGGCGTGCTTGAATGTTTCACGGCCTTCCATGTGGATCGTGTTGGGCCGAGATTCCACGTTTTCCGCCGTGATGGGAAGTGCGGAGGCGCCACCGGGAACCTTCAGGAGATCGGCCAGATTGCCATCCGATCCCATGACGCTGGAAAGCACGCGACCGGGAGCCTCCGGGCTGTCATCGCGGCGCACCACGACTGCGCCTGCGCCGTCTCCGAAGAGCACGCAGGTGTTGCGGTCTTTCCAATTGATGAGACTGCTGAGTTTTTCTGCCCCGATGATCAGAGCGGTGAGACGGGGGCCGCCATTCAGGTAATGACGGGCGGTCTGCATGGCATAGAGAAAGCCGGAGCAGGCAGCGCTGATGTCGAAGGCCACGGCCTTGCTGGCGCCGAGCTTCTTCTGAACGAAGCACGCGGTGGACGGGAAGAACATGTCCGGCGTGACAGTGGCCACGATGATGAGGTCAAGGTCCTCGGCGGTCACACCAGCCATCTCCATAGCCTTGCGGGCGGCGGCAGTCGCCATGTCGCTGGTATTTTCGCCTTCTGCAGCTATGCGGCGTTCCTTAATGCCGGTGCGAGTGGTGATCCACTCGTCGGAAGTTTCCACCAGTTTTTCCAGATCGTGATTCGTGAGAACACGTGAAGGCATGTAACTGCCGGTGCCGATGATGCTGCAAGAGCAGGGCTTAGACATTGGTAAAATTGTAGGAGGAGATCGCTTCCTCGATGTGAGGATTAACTTGTTGCTCGACGGCTTCACAGCCGACGCGAAGGGCATTCATGATGGCGACAGGGGAACTGCTGCCGTGGCCGATGATGACGGTGCCACGCAGGCCGAGGAGAGGACTGCCGCCGTAGGTTTCGTAGCTGCCCCGTTTCTTCACGGTGCGGAAGGCTTCCTTAGCCATAAGCGCGCCGATCTTTCGGATGGGATTGGCTTCAATCTCGTGCTTCAGCCACTTGAACATGGCCTTGGCGGTGGCTTCGCAGCTTTTAAGCACGACGTTTCCAGTGAAGCCATCGCAAACGATGACATCCAGCGGTGTTTCGAAAATGTCGTGACCTTCCACGTTACCTTTGAAGTTTACGGGTGCCGCCTTCAAAAGGGTGAAGGCCGCTTTCGTGAGGTCGTTACCTTTGTAGTCCTCTTCACCCACCGACATAAGGCCGACGATGGGATTTTCCCGCCCGTGCACGTAGCGGGAATAGACCGTGCCCATGATGGCGTATTGCACCAAATGGGAAGCTTTGGCGTCCGGGTTCGCGCCCGCGTCCAGCAGGTAGCAGACGCCGTGCTCGTTTGGCATGGGGCTGGCGATGCCGGGAAAGTCTACGCCTTCGAGCCTGCCCAACATAAGGGTGGCAGCGGTGACGGAGGCGCCGGTATGGCCTGCGCTGACGACAGCCTGCGCTGCGCCTTGCTTCACTAGATCCACTCCAACTGTGATCGAAGACTTCTTCTTTTTTCGCACGGCATCCAGGCCGGAGTCGTGCATCTCTACCACCTGGGTGGCTTCTATAATTTCAATCCGGTCACGCTCACCAACTTGCTGGTCATCGAGCTCGCGATTCAGGAGATCCGGCGGGCCAGTGAGGTAGAACTTCTCAACCTTCGGCAGGACTTTGAGGGCCGATTTCAAGCCCGCGATTGGATTCTTTGGGGCGATGTCGCCGCCCATCGCATCGAGAACAATTTTCATTTCCTGAAGATCACTGCCATGTGAGTGTGGCAGATAGTGGCAGGTATGGAAAGTTGCAAACGCAAAGCAACTCCACTTGCGGTGGAGTTGCGCGGGCCGGAACAGACCAGTAGGGCATGATCGCCCTGAAAACTGGCTCCGGAGAAAGGCTCACTGATCAGATCAGGCGACTGCGACGTCGAGGACCTGGCGGTCACCATAATAGCCGCAGGAAGGGCAGGCGACGTGAGAAGGAATGGTCGTGCCGCAGGAAGAGCAGGACTTCAGTTTAGGAGCGGACCAGCGATTGGCAGCACGGCGCATTTTCTGTTTGCTCTTGGATTTACGACGTTTTGGGCAGGCCATGGCGGATCAGTTTTGGTTGCTGTTTGGAGGATTCAGTTTGTCGAGTGCCTCCCAAGCTTTGTCACCGCTTCCGTCGTCAGGTTTGTCATCGAGGAGAGGTTCCTGCGGTGTATCAAACTTGCCTTCGGAAGGGCACCTGCGAGGAGAAACGTTGCCGATCTCACAGCGCGGGTAGGCCGGAAGGGCTAGCAGGATGTCTTCTCTTAGGGTAGTTGTCAAGTCGATCGGACGATCTTTCTCGGTTTCCAGCGCGGCTGTATACGGCTCCAGTTCTACACGGTATGCAAACTCGCCTGTGCACCGGCCGCAGATCAGCTCAAAAGTGGCATTAACTTCGCCGGTGGCGATGATATCATTGTCATCCTGAATGACATAGAGGTCATAGTTGAGGGGCGAGATGGGTTTGACTGGATCACCCTCGGGCAATTCGAAGACGCTGGAGTGCAGATGCCCCTGGAATTGGAGGCCAACGACGGGCACTCCCTTCGGGTCGATGATAAGGCGAGAGGACACTGAAAAAAAGGCTTTCTAGGGCTGAAAAGGAGGAATGTTGCGCAGTTTGGACTGCAGGGCAGCCTCAATGGCGGCGGGAACGAACATCTTCACGCAGCCACCAAGGCGTGCAATTTCTTTTACGATTCTCGAACTGATGTAGGTCAACTCTTCCCGCGGCGTGAGGAAAATCGTCTCTACGAGCGGGTCGAGTTTCCGGTTCATCAGCGCCATCTGAAACTCGAACTCAAAGTCGGAGATCGCTCGCAAGCCACGCACGACGGCACAGGCACCCTGTTTACGCGCAAACTCGACGAGCAGCCCTTCAAAGGCGGTGACTCGCACATTTTTCAGTCCATGGCTCTCGATCACCTCCTCAATCATGGCCACGCGCTCTTCAAGGGAGAACAAGCTGCTTTTGGCATTGTCCCGGGCCACGGCGACCACGAGTTCGTCGAATAGGTTCGCGGCGCGCTCCAGCACATCCAGGTGCCCGTTTGTGATGGGATCGAAACTTCCGGGATAAAGTCCTTTGCGCATGTGCGGGAAAGTGTAATCGCACGTATCTTCACTGGAAAGCGGAAACACTGTGAGCCATCAATGTCCCATCCGATCGACATGTCCACCCTGGAGCCCCGACTTCTCATCAATGCCTATTGCAATGGGATCTTCCCCATGGGCATGGAGAACGGGAGGCTGACCTGGTTTTCGCCGGATCCGCGCGGGGTGCTGCCGGTGGATGGCTATCACATCCCGCGCAGCGTGAAGTCGGAACTGCGGAAACGGAGTCTGAGCGTGCGGGTCAATACGGCCTTTCCCGAAGTGCTACAAAGCTGTGGTCATCGGCAGGAAACCTGGATCACGCGGGAGATCATTCAGAGCTACACGCTGCTTCACAAGCTGGGCTATGCCCACTCCGTGGAAACATGGGATGGAGACGCCCTCATTGGTGGATTGTATGGCGTTTGTGTCGGCGGCGCATTTTTCGGCGAGTCAATGTTCAGCCGCGAAAGCGGCGGTTCGAAAGCGGCTCTGGTGTGGCTCATGCAGCACTTGGAGCAGAAGGGCTTCCTTCTGCACGATACGCAGTGGACAACACCTCACCTCGCCATGTTCGGCGGAAAGGAAATCCCACGAGATGATTATCTCCGTATACTGGAAAAAGCCGTGAAGCTTCCGGTGAGGTTTACGGGCTGATTTGTCTCACGACTCTGCTGCTTCTTTCTTAGCCGCAGGCGCTTCCTTGAACGAAGCAATGAAGAGGAGGAAGGCAGCGACCACCACGCAAGAATCTGCGACGTTGAAGGAAGGCCAGGGGTTGGCGAAGGGGATGTGGAGGTCGAAGCTGAGGAAGTCCACAACGTAGCCATGGAGGAGGCGGTCGGTGAAGTTGCCACAGACACCGGCGGCGAGAAGCGCGATGGCTACGCGGCTAAAGGCGCCGGGGAACATTCCCTTGCGATAGAGAACGGTGATGAGGGTCAGAGCAATGAGGGCAATGCCGCCGAAGATGTAGTTTGAGTATTCACCTCCATTAAACTGACCAAAGGCGATACCGGTGTTCGCAATGTGATGGATCGTGAAGAAGTTTGGAATGACCTCGTTGTACTCCGTACCGAGCTCAAAGTTCTTCACGATCCACAGCTTCGTGATCTGGTCGAGAATGTAGAGCGGGAGACTAAGAAGCAGGAGGAGTCGTAGCATGTCGATTCGTGAATAAAATGATCCGATTGTGATTGGAACCACATTGCATGTCACAGGTGCTTCAATACTGTCTTCGGGAAGAGCGTCATAATGATGCCTGTAGTCAAACAGAAGATTAATATCGCCCAAGCAGTCGGTGACATGATCACATAATAAGTGTCGTGCAGCATGGTATCCGATCTGGATGCGTCGCTCGATTTAAAGTCGCGTGCCATTTCATCCATTAGGGCGCGGACTTCGAAATAGGAAGCCCCTGCGACAAAAACCAAATATAAACCGAACAGCAGCAGCGGAAGGCCCACGAGGCGCATGAAGAGCACCTTGTAGTTGTGGGTGTCGCCGCTGTGGCTCTTGTCAGACATAGACTAATAATGTGAGACGTCGATAATCACGCTACCGCGTCCTCACAGCGGTCGCAAAGATCATCGTGCGGCATGGTGCCGACGGTGGGAAGTTGCTTCCAGCAGCGGGCGCATTTGGCATGCGGATTGTCCAGGACCACGGCAGTGGGTTCTTCCACATCAGCGCGTTTTACGTCGAGCACGGATAGAATAAAGAACTCTTCGAGAGCTTTCTGATCGGCAAAAACCTTTTCGCTGTATCCCTTGGTTGGAAGAGTGACTTCAACCAGAGCTTCGAGATTGGAGCCGATGCGCTTTTCCTGACGGGCCTTTTCGATAGCCTGCTGGATGACAGCTCGGATCTTTAGAAGCTCCGCGACAGATGTCGTGGCTTCGGCATCATCATAAGCGGCATCAGGCTCCGGGAAGATTTCCAGATGGACGCTTTCCGTCTTGCCCAAGAACTCCCAGGCTTCGTCTGCAGTGAATGCGAGGATGGGAGCGAGAAGTTTGCAAAGCGTTTCCGTGATGCGGTAAACGGCAGTCTGCGAAGCGCGGCGGCGGACGCTGTGTTCGGCATCGCAGTAGAGACGATCCTTGGTGATGTCCACGTAGTGGGCACTGAGGTCCACGGCGCAGAACTGATTCAGAGCCGTGAAGACTTTGCGGAAGTCGTAGGCCTCGTAGGCTGCGCGGCACTCACTGACGAGTGACTCCAGGCGGCTGAGGATCCAGCGGTCCAACAGCGTCATGTCTTCGTGAGACGCCGATTGAGTGGCAGGGTCGAAGCCTGACAAATTGCCGAGCAGAACACGCAGCGTATTGCGGATACGGCGATAGCTCTCGGAGGCTTGTTGGAAGAGTTCCTCGGAGAAAGGGACTTCGTTTTGATAGTCTACCGAACTGACCCAAAGCCGGACGAGGTCGGCGCCATACTTATTGTAGTAATGGTCAGCCGTCATGGGCTTGGCATTCTTGTTCGTGCCCTGGTCGCTCTTGGAAACTTTATTGCCAGAGGTGTCCACGACGAAGCCGTGGGTAATGACGGACTTGTAGGGGGCGGTGCCCCGCACGGCCACACTGACCATGAGTGAACTCTGGAACCAGCCACGATGCTGGTCCGTGGCTTCAATGTAAACATCGGCCGGAGTGCTGAGTCCGGGATGGCGATCCAACACCGCCACGCTGCTACAGCCGGAGTCGATCCAGACGTCCAGTGTGTCCACACCACGACGGCTGCCTTCCGGGAGGCCAAGCATTTGAGTCCATTCGGCATCGGTTTTGCCAAACCAGGCATTGGTGCCGAGCTTTTCGACGATATCCGCGACTTTGCGTGCGAGCACGGCATCGAGGATTGCTGCACCGTCCTTGTCGTAAAAAACAGGGAGCGGTACGCCCCAAGTGCGCTGGCGGCTGATGCACCAGTCGGGGCGAGACTCGACGGTGCCGTAGATACGGTTGCGGCCCCAGGCAGGGAGCCACTGAACTTTGTCGATCTCAGCCAAAGCTTTGCCACGCAGCTTGTCTACCCTGATGAAAAACTGAGGCACCGCACGGAAGATGATAGGAGTCTTCGAGCGCCAGCAGAAGGGATATTGGTGTTTGTAATCCTCACGAGCGAGCAGCACGCCTTTTTCTCTAAGCAATTCAATGATCGGCTCGTTGGCAGAGAAGACATGTTTGCCAACCAGGTTAGGCAGGCCCACTTCATCCGTATAGATACCCTTGTCATCGACCGGAGAAAGGATTTCGAGCCCGTTTTCAAGGCCAGCAAGATAATCGTCCGCGCCATGACCGGGAGCCACATGCACGGCACCAGTACCGGTGTCGGCCGTGACGAACAGGCCATTGATGACCTTGGAGGTTCTAGGCAGGAAAGGATGCTGAGCTTCCAAACCCAGGAACTCCTTGCCCTTCATTTGGGCCAGTTGCGTCTTGAGTTGATAGCCCGTCTTGACGCTGAATTCTTCCAGCAGAGACTTCGCGATGACAAAGCACTGCGCAGCATTCTCGGCGTTGGTGAACTCGCCAACGACGTAGTCGAACTCAGGATGGAGTGCGATGGCGAGGTTTGCGGGCAACGTCCAAGGCGTGGTGGTCCAGATGACCAGATTCGCGCCTTTCAGTGATGCAGAAGCGTCCTTTGAGGCGACCAAGGGGAAGCTGACATAGATCGCGGGAGAGACCTTGTCCTTGTATTCTACCTCGGCTTCGGCCAGGGCAGAACCTGCGCCGTAGCTCCATAGAACCGGACGCTTGGCGCGGTAGATCAAGTCGGACTCAATGAACTTCGCAAAGGTGCGGATGATGTCCGCCTCATAACCCGGATTGAGCGTGAGGTACGGGTTCTCCCAGTCGCCAAAAATGCCGAGGCGCTTGAAGCTCTGGCGTTGGATGTCGATGTATTTCCGGGCGTATTCCTCAGACTTCTGGCGGATCTCGACTGGGCTGAGGCCGGTGCTTTCTTTGACCACGCGGAATTCGATCGGCAGACCATGGCAGTCCCAACCGGGGATGAATGGCGCATGGTAGCCCAGCATCGTCTTGGACTTCACGATGAGGTCCTTGAGGATCTTGTTCAGGGCCGTGCCCATGTGGACATCGCCATTGGCAAAGGGCGGGCCGTCGTGCAGCACAAATTTCTTCTTCCCTTGGCTCTTGGCTTGGATCTGTTCGTAGAGCTTGGCTTCCGCCCATTTGGCAAGGCGTTGGGGCTCCCGCTCGGTCAAACTGGCGCGCATGGGAAAGTCCGTGACCGGCAGGTGCAGGGTGTCCTTGTAGACGTTGGGCGTTTCCTTGGCTTTGACTTTGTCCTGGGCGCTCATTGAATCAATACAGTGGTCGGTCGAAATTCGGGGGTGGGGAGGTTAGCGCCTTTGGTCGGAAAGGCAAATGCGGCGTCAAAGGTGGAGGCGCAGTCGGTTTTTTCTCACACGAAGCCACAAAGGCACGAAGGTGGTGTACTGCGGGGTGTGGGGAGGTGGATGGCATCACTTGGACGATTGGCGCGCCACTAGTGTAGCTAATTGATCACGCGACGGATGCCGTTGCGGATGTGAGCCTCTCCGAAGTTGATGAGAATGCCAAGACGGGCGTTGGTGAGTTTGAGATACGTGAGCAGTTGCTTGGTGTGCGCCGGAGAGAGCTTCTCGACCGACTTCAACTCCACAATCAAAGTGCCGTTGATGATCAGATCGGCGCGAAAGCCTACCTCGAAATGAATGCCTTCAAAGGTGATCGGTACCGCCTTTTCACGCTCCACCGTATAACCTTGCTCCCTCAGCTTCTTCTCCAGCAGGACGCCATACACACTCTCCAGCAGCCCCGGCCCCAGCGCCACATGCAATCTAACCGCCGTATCGACCACTGCTGTGGCTAACTCTTCCAATTCTGACGGCAAGGGCGCATGCATCCGCATCCATCACCCTAAAATGTCGATCAACCAAACAATAACCTCGTTCGACATGCCGCACCTCCAATCTAAAACGCCAAGCGTCCAAACGATATCATCAACCACCCTCACGCCGCAGTGCACCACCTTCGTGCCTTTGTGGCTTTGTGTGAAAATAAACCAGCTCCGCCAATTCGCTACGCCCCATTCCGCGGCAACACCTCAACCACCTCTGCCAACGGCGAACCATCCGGGTGCCGCAATTCATTGCAGCGGCCATAACAGACCTGACCATCGAAGCCGCCCAGGAGGGTGGCCAGACGATGATCAATCTCAATGCGAAAGTAGCCGCTCGGCTGGCTGGAGTGGGGGATGGCGGCTTGCTTGAGGATGCCTCCGAGGGGAATCTTGCCCTCCAGAATTTGGGAGCGCACGGCTTCATCAAACTCACCTAGATGTATGCCGATGGCACCGAATTCAACAGGGGTGCCATCTTCCTCTTTCCGCAAGACCACTGCACGGACAAGATAGTCCTTACCTACCTGCGACTTGGCATGAACCTCAAGCTGAATGCTGCTCTGGAAATACTCGGCCAAGCGCGGAGTCATGTCACTGGCATGCACGAGGAGATGACGCTCTTCTTCCGGCATGTCGTCGGGAGACAGAAAGGCGACCCGCAGATCTTCGCTGGCCAGGCCATAAAAGAAGCGGAGAGGGGCGAGATTATCAGTCGCGACGGTTTCGCGAGGATCAGCAGCAGAGGGTGCAGTCACGCCAGGCATATCAAACAAACAGCAATGCTAAACGAAAATGAAAACGTGGGAGGATGAGTGGAATGAATCCGTCGCTTGATCAGGTATAGCGGTTGGTGCGATGATGGGGCAGGAAGAACTCATGGAGCAGACGATCAACCTGCAAGAGTCCGTCACGGCTCAATTCTATGAGGTCGTCTCCCAGCTTCACGAAACCTTCATTCTGCATCCATTGGAGTTGGGGAGCGAAACGAGTTAGGACATCCTCGCCGAATTTGGCCTTGTAGTAACTGGGCCGCACGCTGCCAAGTTTCAGCTTCAGGATGAACTCGCGGATGAATCGCTCATCGGGACTCGTGGCATAAGAACGATAGATAGCGCTCTCGCCGCGATTGATCGTGTCGATATACGGAAGGATATCCGCCTGATTCTGAATGTGTATGCCGCCGAGATGGCCAAAGGAAGCCACACCGATAGGCAATAGATCCGCGCCTTCCCAGAGCGAGTCGCGGTACACAAATTTGATCTTGTCCGGGTTCTTCACCACGGTGTAGGCGCTGGTCACGGTGTAACCAGCTTTTTCAAACTCGCTGAAGGCATAGTTCACCCACTCGCGCTTGGTCTCCCAATCGGCCACCGGAGCAGTGACTTTGCCCTCTTCTTTCATCTGCTTGTAGATGCCGGTGTTGTAGGGCACCTCCATTTGATAGATGGTCACGCAATCGGGCTGCATCTCCACGGCTTTAGCCACAGCGCTTTTCCAGAGTTCCGTGGTATCATTCATCATCCCGGCGATGAGATCAATGTTCACGTGCTCAAAGCCAAGACTGCGGGCGATGGCATAAGCGCGGTCGATCTCTCCAGCGCGGTGAGCGCGGCCATTGCTTTCCAAGATGTGATTGTCGAAATGCTCCACCCCCAAGCTCAGACGGGTGACGCCGATGTTGCGGATCGCCTCCAGCTTCATGGGATTGAGCGTGCCGGGTTCCGCTTCAAAGGCGACTTCCTCGGCCTCATCCCAAGGCATGAGATCCTTCATGCGGTCCGTCAGCTCCTGAAGCTGCGGCACACTGAGGTAGCTTGGAGTGCCGCCCCCAAAATAGACAAATTGTGGTTTCCGGCCCTGTAGGTAAGGTCTTGCGGCATAGCGCGCAAATTCCTCCATACCCGCATGGATGTAAGCACGGATCTGCGCGGCATTCTTGTCCGTGTAGACGCGGAAATAGCAGAAGTGGCAGCGCTTCCGGCAGAAGGGGATGTGAAAGTACAGGCCCAGCGGGATGTCCTTCGGCGCGGGAGTATCCAGCACCGCCTCTACTGCGAAGTTCTGTTCCTTCTGCCAAAAAGAGAAGGGCGGATAATTCGCCACAAAGTAGTTCCCCGCCTCCGTGGCGTGGTGCTTCTGCGTCTTGTCAGGGCTGTCTTGTTCCGCGAGGTGAGTGATCGGGATTTCGGCTACGGACATGGGCAAGGGAGAGGGGAATAACGATGAAGAGGAATATCAGGAAACGAACCGGTGAAGAAGAATTTTCATCTGGCTGGCGGGCAAGAGTGAAATGCGTTCGTCACGGGGATGCGGAAGCCGCGCCGTTCTTAAAGCAATATACGTTCCCGTCATCCGCACCGACGAGGACGAAATCCCCTGCCACCGCAGGGGCGGCCTTGACCGGCGCACCGATTTCATACCGCCAGACTTCCTCGCCTTTGGACAGATCCAAGGCATAAAAGAAGCCATCGCCACTGCCGAGGATCGCGTGGGCGTCAGCGCAGATAACGGGGGAGCTGTCCATCTCGCCACGGGTGCGGAAAACCCACTTCTCTTCGCCCTTTTCACGATCAAGGCCATAGACACGCTTGTCGCGGCTGGCGGCGACCACCCAGGTGCTGCTCACGGCAGGAGCGGCATAATAGGGGAACTCCCGTTCGCCAAACTCCCATTTCTTCGTCCCATCTTCAAATGAGAAGGCCGCGATGCGGTTGCCGTAGTGGGCCACGTAAGCAACGCCTTTAGACACGGCTACATTGTTGCCAATGTAAGCGCCGACTTCGATCTTCTTCACTTCATTCCCGGTAGCAATGTCCAGGACGTACAAGGTGCCATCGCACCCCCCGAAAACGACTTCGTTATTATAGATCGCTGCCGCGCCATTCACGTAGTTGGCGGTTTCATAGTCCCACAGTTTGGCGCCCGTGAGCCCATCCAGGCAGTACAGTTTGTTATCATAACTGCCAATGAGGATGCGCTCTTTGCCATCGGGCGCCTTCCAGACATTGGCTCCGGCATGCACTTCGCCTTGGGTTTCGAACTTCCAGACTTCCTTCCCGGAGTCGGCATTCCAGGCATAAACGAAGCCGTCGCCGCAGCCTGCAATGACCAAGTCGCCTACGAAGGCGGCATTTCCCTCAAAGAAGCTGTCCTTCTTCACTTCCCAGATGGGCTTGCCATCCGCCAGATTGACGCACATGAATTTCCCCCCCTGGCCTCCAATGTAAACTTTGCCGCCGCGTCCGACGATCGGCGTGGCGATCACGCCTTCTTTACGGCTCTGATCCGCAACCGGAAGTGTCCAGGCGAGGGTGAGGGGAAAGTTCAGCTTCGTGGGAGAAGTGCCCGTCATGGAGGCATCGCCTCGAGCCAGTGGCCACTCCTGAGCGGGCAAGGACGTTGCAATACTGAGGGTCAGTCCCACCAGAACAGCAGCCATTCGTGCATAATCTCTTTGCCTACCGTTGTCGCCCGACCGTAAATTCATCACCATAAACATCTTTCTACGGACAACAGGAGGGCGCACTTCGTCAAACTTTTCCTACTTCGCCGGAAATTGACGTTGAGTGGTGGTGGCATATCGAGCAAACTGGGGATGCACCTTTCCAAGCATTCATGAGCGACGACCCCCCAGGCAACAGTCCTGCTGACATCCCCATGCCTCGGGAATTTCATTCTGAGTATGAGGGACGTCCGTTCCAGAATTGCTCCCGCTGCGGAGAGTCGCTGGAGGCCTTTGAGTATTATCAGATCAACAAGGCATTCCGTGCGGGTGAATGCATCTTTGAATACGTTTTCTGCGCTACCTGCCGGGACGCGATGCTGGATGAGTTCTCCGAGGAGTCGAAGGCCAATCTGCTTAAGCACCAGGAGAAACATCTGAGGTCGGATGCTCACGACACTGCCCACTGTGGGTTTTGCGGTTGTTCCAGGAGTGACATTCCGCAGAAAGATTTCACGATCACGGCACTGGGCCAGCAAAATCGGCTACTGGACAGTTTGCTGATCTGTTTCGACTGCCAGTCGGGGATGCATGAACTGCTCAGTCAGCACACGCGCGACGTCCGCCGACGCTTTTTTGAGGAACTCCCAGGTGTGCCACCAGATGGGGGAGATGAATTTGATATTGATCGGGAGATCGAAAAAATCGAGGCAGATGCCATGGCAAAATCTTCGAAGAAGATTGATAGTCCGTCACCCGCGTTTGTGGGGATCCTGGGTGTGCATCTGGATTGATTGGCTTTTCTACAGAGGAGGGTAGACTGGGCGGTATTTCTAGCGTTTTGCCGGGAGCATCCCTTGGCCCTCTGAGGGAAATGTCACTTGCCAATTCCTGAGGACATCGGGTAAGCAGGGTAATGGCGAAGAAAAAGGCGAAAAAGAAGGCTCCGGCGGCGACCGTGAGTGCGGCCAAAGCAGGAGGACCGGTCTGGATTGGGTTTGATCTTGGGGGCACGAAGATGCTGGCCTGTGTGCTGGACGAGCAGTATCGCGTGCTAGGCACCGCCAGAAAATCCACGCAAGGGGCAGCCGGCCCGGCCAAAGGTATTCAACGCATGGTCGCCACGGTGAAGGAGGCTCTCGCTGCCGCAGGTGCAGAACTAACACAGGTGCAAGGAATGGGGATCGGATGTCCCGGAACGGTGAATCCTGCGCGCGGCACCCTCATTACGGCGCCAAATCTGGGCTGGAACCGCGTGGCGCTCGGACCGGCCTTGCAACGCGCTCTGGGCTGTCCGGTGGTGACGCTCAATGACGTGGATGCGGGCACGTATGCGGAGTACTTACTGGGCGCTGGCAAGGGATCGCGCTCACTTCTGGGCGTATTTCCGGGCACAGGCCTCGGCAGCGGTTTTGTTTACGATGGCAAACTCATTCATGGCAAGCAGGTCTCCTGCATGGAACTGGGGAACATTTACCTACCGGGAACTCACTTGAACTCCGCGCTTCCCGGGGTGGCCCTGCTTGAAGATTTGACCAGCCGTCTGGGCGTCTCCGCCGCAGCCGGGGTCGAGTGTTACCGGGGGCAGAGTCCGATACTTGACCAGAAGACGAACGGTTCGTTGCGCGAGATGAAGAGCAAGGCGCTCACGACGTCGTATAAAGCTGGTGAACCTGGCACTTTGAACGTCATTAACAATTCCGTCCATTTCCTTGGCATGGGAGTGGCGATCGTGGTTAATCTTTTGGCTCCAGATCACATCACGCTGGGCGGAGGACTGACGGAAGAAATGGCCCGCCCCTACCTGATGGCTCTCCGCGAAGCGACCGCTCGCTACGCCATTCCAGAGCTTTTCACCGGCGTGAAATTCTCGCTCGCCAAGCTCGGCGGCGATGCGGTTGCCATCGGTGCTGCGGCCTGGCTGCGGAATCAGTCTCCAAAAGCCGCCGTGCCTGCCTAAAGCGATTTGATCCGTTGCGATCCGATTGAAGGCTTTTCCATTTCGCGTGTCTCACTTTTCCTTATGTTCCAGCGCCTTGTCCCTACTACTCCAGTGACGGAGACTCATGCCCTTATCCAGATCGGGCCCACTACGGTGACGTTGCTGGTAGGCGAGCGGGACGCAAAGGGAGCTTTCACCATCCTGGATCATCTGGAAAAACCGCTGCCATTGGCGCGAGATATTTTCCGCAGCGGCTTTGTGACCCGTCCTGTCATCGAACAGGCGGCAGGCATCATGCGGGATTATCATGATGCTCTGGACGAATACGGCACCCCGGCCAGCGCCGTGCGGTGCTTCACCACAAACATCCTTTCCGAAGCTAACAATCACGAGATCTTCCTGAACCGCATGCAAGTGGCGTCGGGTGCGAAGGTGGAGATGATCGACGATGGCGACATGACGCGCCTGATTTACCAGACGACGGTACGTCTGCTCAAAAGTAACCCCGATCTGGCGCACTCGAATACGCTGGTTTCCCACATCGGTCCGGGCAACACCCGGGCTCTGTATTTCCACAAGGGCCGCATCGCCGCTTATAGCAGCTATCGTCTGGGAATTTTCCGTACGCGGGAAGCCATGGGACATACGGAAGGAAGCGAACCGGAGCAGCAGCTTTTCCACATTGAAGAGCAGATTCGAGGCGTGGTGGATCATCTGGCGACAGACTTTTCCCAGACGGAAATCGACTATCACGTGGCCATCGGAGCTGAGATCCAATGCGCAGCGCCGTTTATCAAAAAGCCAAAGCAAGGCGCCAGTTTTCTGGAGCTCGGAGAGTTGGAAGAATTCACGGAAGAACTCGCATCGCTTTCACTGGACGAAGTGGTGCGCCGTCTGCACAGCAACTACGTGGGCAGTGAAGGCATGGTGGCGGCGCTGCAAACGAATCTGGCGCTGGCACGGCGGTTTAACGATAAGGTGCTCGTCGTCCCCGAAGGGGACTTTCAGCGAGAAGTACTTATGGATTTGCTGGGGAACAACCCAGCCACGAAATCCTTCCAAAACGAGGTTCTCCAGGCCGCGCAAGAAGTGGGTAAGAAGTTCAAGACGGAGCAGAAGCACGCCGAGCATGTGGCGAAGTTTGTGCAGGATATCTTTCGTGAACTACAAGGTCTGCACGGCCTCGATCCCAAATATGAATTGCTCCTTCGCGTCGCGGCGATTCTGCATGAAGTCGGCATGTTTGTGAGTGCCAGAGAGCATCACAAGCACAGCCTCTATCTCATTCTCAACACGGAGATCTTTGGTCTGAGCGCGAAGGATCGGACTTTCGTGGCGTTGCTGGCGCGGTATCACCGACGCTACAATCCGAGCCCCGATCATCCGCACTATCTGGATTTGTCCCGCGAAGAGCGGATGATTATCTTCAAGTTGGCTGCGATCCTTCGACTTTCGGATGCCCTGGATCGAAGTCATTCGCAACGGGTCAAATCCATCAAATTCCAACGTGAGGCAGACGTGCTCTATGTGGAAACGTTCGGTGTGGATGATGCGACCGTCGAACAACTCGCGGTGAACTCAAAGTGCGGCATCTTCCAGGAGATCTACGGTTTGCAAGTCATTCTTCGCCCCGCTTGACGCGCTTCCAGAGTCTTTTTCCGCTTTACTGTCTTGTTAGTCTAACTGTTACATGAAACCCGAGCATTTTATCAATCGAGAGCTTAGCTGGCTGGCCTTTAACGAGCGTGTGCTCGAGGAAGCGGCGAAGGAATCTCTACCCCTGCTTGAGCGGCTCAAGTTCCTGGCCATCACGGCTTCAAATTTGGATGAGTTCTTCATGGTCCGGGTGGGCGGATTGCAATTTCTCAAAGATACAAACAAGCGCGTGCGCGACTCGGCCGATATGACGCCGACGCAACAGCTAACTGCCATCCGCGAGCGAGTGCTCGCCTTCATCGATAAGCAATACACCATGCTGAATCAGCAGTTAATGCCAGCCTTGCGTAAGGAAGGTATCCTGCGTCTCAGCCCTGAAGAGTTGACGCCAGCGCAGCGCACCTTCCTTAAGGAGTATTTTGAGGAGCAGATTGCCCCGGTACTCTCACCGGTCGCCGTTGATTTGGATGACAAACGGCTGCTGTTGCCCGCGCTTCAGTTGGTTCTCATGAGTGAGATCAAGTCGAAGCAGTCGGATGGCTCGGAGGCTGTGCGTTATGCAGTCGTGACGTTGCCGTCTTCATTGCCGCGCCAAGTTGTCATACCCGGCACGGAAGAGTCTGTGCATGCCTACATCAATCTGGAGGACATGGTCGAGATGTTCCTACACGGATTCTTTCCGCAGGAGCAAGTCACAGGAACGGCCCGGTTCCGTATGAGCCGCAATAGTGATATTGTGCTGGATGATGAAGGCGCGGACGACCTCGCTGAAGGGATGGAACAAGTTTTGGAAGCGCGGCTTACGAGCAACACGATCCGACTGGAGATTGAAGCTGAAGAGGATGTAACGCCTTCGCTCATCAAAGCAATTCAGACGCTGACCTCCGCGACTCCTGCATTGACTTACATGGTTCCCGGCGAGTTGGATTTGCGCTCGGGCTTTGTGATTTCTGGGTTGCCCGGTTATGAACACCTTAAGGCGCTTTCATGGCCATCGGCAACGATTCAGCGCGAGAGTGATGAGGCTACGATCTTTGACACCATCCGGGAGGGCGATGTGCTTTTGCATCATCCGTATGAGTCGTTTGAGCCCGTGCTGCAACTGATTGAAGAGGCAGCGGCTGATCCAAATGTAGTGGCCATCAAACAGATCCTTTATCGCACCGCGAAGAACAGCCGCATCATTAGCGCCTTGATCAAAGCAGCTGAGGCAGGCAAACACGTGCTGGTTCTGGTCGAATTGAAGGCTCGGTTCGACGAAGCAAGGAACCTGGAACGTGCCGAAGAGCTTCTTGCCGCGGGAGCGCAAATTATCTACGGTGTTCGAGGACTTAAAACCCACGCGAAGATCACACTGGTCATGCGCCGGGAAGCCGGCCGGCTGGTGCGTTACTGCCACTTTGGTACGGGCAATTACAACGAAAGCACGGCCAAGCTCTACACGGACATCAGCTATCTGACTTGCCGCCCTTCCTATGGCGCAGATGCGTCTGCTTTCTTCAACACGGTGACCGGACGCTCGCGCTTCGTACACTTCCAGAAGATCAGCATGGCGCCTTTTGGTTTGCGCGAACGGCTTCTGGATATGATCCAGAGCGAGGCCGAGCGGGCGCGTCATGGCGATCAGGCTGAAATCATGCTAAAGATGAATGCCCTGGAAGATGGGCAGATGATTGATGCCCTCTATGAGGCCTCCAAGGCTGGCGTGAAGATCCAACTCAATGTGCGCGGCATCTGTTGTCTCCGACCTGGCGTCAAAGGTCTGAGCGAGAACATCCGCGTGGTCAGTGTTATTGACCGCTATCTCGAGCACGCTCGGATTTACTGGTTTCGCCAGGGAGGCAATCCTGTTGTTTTTATTTCCAGCGCAGACTTCATGATGCGAAATCTGAGCAAGCGGGTGGAATTGCTGACACCGATCGAAGACCGGGAAGCGAAGAAGCGGCTGCAGGCCATCCTGGAGACGCAGTTCACTGACAATGTGCAGGGACGTGTGCTGGACAAGGACGGCAACTACACCTCACCGAAGATTCCCAAAGGCAAGGCTTTGCGCTCTCAGGAATTCTTTGCTAAGCAGGCCAATCGTCAGCACCGCGCCCGCGCCCAGTCAGCCGATGTGTTGACACCGCACGTACCGAAGCGGGCCGTAGCGATTGGCGCGAAGCCGTGAGATAAACTTGATGAAAATCGGCGGGCCGATCGATCAGGTCTGCTCGCTCGTCTGGAAGTCGGGGTAGGCGTTGACCGCGTGCTCGGAGAAGTCAAGACCATCGATTTGTTCTGTCTCGTCCGCTCGCAGGCCAATGGTCAGGCTGATTACCTTGAAGATAATGTAGCAGACGATGAAGGCGGTGACTGAGATGCTGAAGGTTCCCAGCGCCTGCACCCCCAGTCTTTGCACATTGAAGCCTGCTTCATCAAAGAGCGCCACACATAGCGTGCCCCACCAGCCATTGACCAAGTGAACCGGCACCGCGCCTGCGACATCGTCCAACTTCGCACGCTCCAGAGCGATCGTGGCGATGGTGGTGAGTAATCCCGCCACGAGACCGATAACAAAGGCGGAAGCCGGCGAGACATTGTTACATCCGGCGGTGATGGCAACCGCGCCGCCGAGGGAACCATTGATGGCAATGCCGACATCTGGTTTGCCTTGCATGAACCACATGGAGATCATGGCGAAGAGCGCGCCCGCGGAAGGGGAGATGAGAGTATTTACGGCGATGCGGCCAATGCTCTCATTCGCAGCGAGGGTGGAACCGGCATTGAAGCCGAACCAGCCGAACCATAGCAACAATGCGCCAAGCGCCGTCAGGGGAAGATTGTGGCCAGCAAGAATTCGAGGTGTGCCGTCCTTGGCGAAACGTCCGTGGCGCGCACCCACGACAATGATTCCGGCCAGCGCACAAGCACCGCCACAGGCATGCACTACCGATGATCCTGCAAAGTCGATGAAGCCCATGGCTTCCAACCAGCCTTTTTCGCCGCCGATGCCCCAGGCGCCACCACCGCTGCCCCAAACCCAGTGGCCGGTAATCGGATAAATGATGACCATGAAAAGAGCCGAGTAGATGAGATAGCCGAGGTATTTGGTGCGCTCAGCCATCGCGCCAGAAACAATGGTGCAGGCGACGGAGGCGAAGCCCACTTGGAAGAACCAGTAGATCCAAATTTTATGATCATGGCCGAAGTTGGAGAGCCACCAGTCGCTCCAACCCACCAGGCCTTTCCAGGTCATGCCAAACTGCAGGGAAAAGCCGATGAAAAGATACACGATCGCGCCAATGCAGAAGTCCAGGTAGTTCTTCATCAGGACGTTCACGCAGTTCTTCGCGCGGCACACACCGAGTTCCAGCATGGCAAAGCCACACTGCATGTTGAAAACAAGAATGCCACCGAGCATGATCCAGACGAAGTTGGCATTGTCTTTCACCACTTGAATCGCAGCCGTCAGTGTGGCTACAGCTTCATCCGGCAGTGGGGCAGGGACGGTGGCAGCAGGAGCCGACGACTCGGTGCTCGGGGCTGGATCCTTGATGCCTTGAGCAGCCAGTACCCTGTCGAGTTTTTGCTCCAGCCGCTTCATGTCCGAAGCTGACTGCTGATCCATGATGGAGGCGGTAACTTCCGGCTCCTCAATAATGATACGGAAACGGTGAGTCTTCGCGACTTCGGCAGCGCTCTGGGTTTCCTGGCCTTGAGCGGCCATTGGGAGGACGGTACAAAAAAGTGCGAGCGAAGAAGCCAGGAATTGGCGGAAGAACGAGGTCATGGTCTGGGGGATGAGAAGGTCGAAGAAGACCCGGACTGGGCTGGAGTCAGAGGTTGAGTTCTTTGAGGGAGTTCTCCAGTTCAGCCACGAGAGTGGCCCGCTTGTTGCGATTCGGGATTTGCTCCATCACCTGAAAGGCCAACTCCCGGGCTTTCTTCTGGGGCAACTGGAAGGGATCGGAGATGGACGCTTTGCCACACTGACGTTCGACCAGAGTCTTCACTTGAGCGCGGCTGATGACTTTGCCGAGGACACCTTCAAGCGTGCGCAGGATTTCCGGCCAGCGGCTGATCTCCGGTTTGACGGGCTCGGCCATCAGTTTGGCGCCATTGGTGGCTGCCTTGGAGCCAGTTACCACGATTTCGCGAGGTGCCCCAGGATCACGCATCTCCACCGGACGAGTGGACTTCTCTGGCGAGAGGGTGAGAAAACTGTCAGCATGCTCTTTCATGAACACACCCGCGGCATTGGAGATCACATCCAGTTCCACCCGGGCAGTTAGCAAGAGGACCAGTTGGGTTTCCGCTTGGTTGATGACGAGGAGAGTGCCGGAGTCGTAAGACAGGAGCACCTGCCGCATGTTCCGCTGCACCGTCTCATACCCAGCCATCATCTTGCGGATCAGGTCACCCAATTGTTCCGCCCGCTGGTCGGAAAAGGGCATGTGATTCGCGAGAATGTTCTTCCCTTTTTGCAGGAGCAATCCTGCCACACCATTGATGCGGTAAAGATTGAGCGTCTCCGTGTTAAAATCCCTGTCTTCCGCAGCCATCGTTACCCTCGCGTGCATTCCAGTCCGGTCTAGTGTTCGGCTCGGAGGTCTTCCACAATGCGGCTCAGGGGCTTCCGGGAGTTGCTGAAGAAGCCATTGACCACGGGTCCGCCCGAGCCGTTGTCATGGTAATAAAAGGCTGTCTGCCCCTCACTGTCCTCCACCAAACCCAATTCCAGCGAACGCATGCCCAGGCAATCACCCAGCTTCTTTGCGAAGTATTCCACGTAGTTCACCTCATTAAGGAAGCGTTGTTGAGACTGCTGGTCGCCCGTGCTTCGAACTCCGTTGCCCGAAGTGACTTGATAGAGTTGAACGCGTTCCGGCGAAGTGATGGTCATGAAGATAGGAGGAGGTTCACGTGCAGAAGCACGCTTGGTGCCAAGTGAGGCTCCCGCGGATGCGGACAGGTCTATGCATCGAATCGGTGCGCAGGTTCGTATAAAACTGGCCGTGACCAGTCGCCCCCATTTCCCCTAGGCCCATCCCAGCCCTATTTTGGTCAAAATTTGTGGATTTTCTTGGGGCAGAATGAATGTTTTGATATATGACTTCGTCTCTTTGTTTTACCCCGTGACCCCACTTATTCCGTAAATGCGTTCAGCCGAAGATAAACTGAGCGCTCCCAAGAAGATTCTCATTGTGGATGACCACCCTGTCTTTCGCAAAGGGATGGCTGCTGTGCTGGGTGAGGAGCCTGACCTCAAAGTGTGTGGTGAGGCGGATAGTTCCCAGTCGGCCTTGGAGGCGGTTCGCAGACTGAAGCCGGACATTGTCCTGCTCGATATTTCACTGCCCGGCACCAACGGCATTGAACTGACGAAGATGTTCCTGACGGAGCAGCCGAAGCTGAGCATCCTTATTCTGTCCATGCATGACGAGTCTGTCTTCGCTATGCGTGCCCTCCGGGCCGGGGCAAAGGGTTACGTCATGAAGGCGGAGGCGCTGGATTATGTGGTTACCGCCCTTCGGAAGGTGGTGAATAACGGCATCTATGTGAGCCCGCGTCTCAGCGAGAGCCTCATTTATCGAGCGGTTCATGCTCAGGGAGACGCCCCTGGTTCGCCGGTCGAAAAGCTGTCCGACCGCGAGATCGAGGTTTTCCAACTCATCGGCAAAGGATTTGGCACCAAAGAGATCGCCGAATCATTAAATCTGAGCACGAAGACAATCGAGACACACCGCGCTCACATTAAAGAAAAGCTGGGTTTCTACGATGCTCGTGAGCTCACGCGTTTCGCGATCGAGTGGGGCACCAGCGAGGTCGCCTAAGGCGGAGAGGAAGAAATTGAAGGAGCCCTTTCGCTGGTTGCGGGACCATGCGAATTTGTGTAGGCAATCTTGGTGAGCAGGAATCTCCTCAGTGAGCGCATCGAGCGGGTCGTTTCGGCGGATTTTTTCCGACCGTTGACCCGTCGTTCTGCACCGGTGTCGATTGATTGCGCTCAACGCCTGATCGACGAGGCTGGCTTGGCGGGGCGGCTACCCTTGGGTGAAGCGCAGCAGCTCATCCGGGAAGTGCTGCTGATGCATCCCCAGGCGAGACTGGATGATGACGAGGGGGCGCAGTTGCGTGACGCCCGTCAGCGGGCGAGTGTCTTCATGAACAAGCTGCTCGCCGCAGGTTGGCTGGAAGAGCAAATCTTGGGGCTACAGGATCGGCGGATCATTGTTTCGCCTGGCCTTCGCCTCCTCATGGGCATGCTGCGGGCTCTGGCTGAAGACGAAGTGGCGGAACTGCAAACCTTTGCCGACACGCTGCGCGCGGTATGTGAAACCCTGGAGCAGGAGCACGTTTTGCATGCCACCCGGCAGCAACCCGGAGAAATCCGTGCCACAGTGAACGACCTGAACCAGCGTTTGGATCTGGCGGTGTCGCAGCTCTATTCGGTAGAAAAGCTGATCGCGGGATTTGAGACCCAGCAGAGACAGTCAGAGTCTGCGGCGGAGACGCTTCGGTTGTTTTACACAGATTTCGCCCAAGGACAGCACATGGTCTGTTATGACGTGCTGAGTAAAGGCGGGCTGCTCTCTCGATTGCGGCAGGCCCGCGCGAAAGTAGCGGAATGCCTGGATCAGTATGCGGTGCGGGAACGCCTTGCGGAGGGGCTGAAAGTACATTTCGGCTATACCGAGCCGGAGAGTCAGATCAAGTCCCGTGAAGCTCTGGCCCGGTTGGAGCGCGGGCTGGGAGGGCTTGGGGACATTGCGCGTGCTATTGACGAACGGATGGCGGCCTTCAATCGGCTCTCCCAACAGCGCTACCGCTACCAGACGGAAGTTCGGGGGCGCAAACCCGAGTTGGTAAAAGCTTACTGCGATGCCGTGAACGCGGCCCATGCGGGGTCACATTTCCGGAAACTGACCGACTTGCCGGCGGACTTCCGGCCGTTGTGCCCTGAGATTCGCTTCTATTTCGGGACGAATGCCCTTTGGAAGAAATCCAATCGCCGGGCTCCGGTGGATCTGGGATTTACCCAGGGCCGGGCGACACCCGAGGACGAAGATGAAGCGCTGGCCCGTCTGCGGGAGCGGCAACGGCTGGCATTGACTCCATTGCGTGCTGCCCGTCTGGTCTCCCGTCTCATGAGCACGCAAAATGTCTCCCGGCGGACGGATGAGGTTCAAACGGCAAGCACGGATGAGATGCTTGACCTGCTCGCGGCGGTGGCCTACGACCATGCCCATGATGACATGGGCAAAATGGTGCGCTGGCGGGTCGATGGCGCCAGGCGGACAGAGGGGCTGAGCCCTGAAGGATTGAAGCGCGACGAGCAACTGAACTGGCTTGTTGACCGGTTTAATCTGACACGAACGGAATGACGATGGAGAGAACGGATCCCCTATGGCCCAGCTTCTGGCACGACGTGCCGTTGCAAGATCGCGCCCCCATGCGGGACATCCTGGCGGAGCTTCTTGGGCATGGAGTCTTGTTGGGTGACAGCGGCAGTGGCCGTGAGCTTATGCAGGTGGCTGCGGAGCATCGTTTCAAGCTGGAAGACTATCTCGCGCCACTGGGCCTGGAACTGGTGATGGATGAAGAGCTGCCGCTCCTGCAGGCCAGGCCACGCACGGAGTCCTGTCAGCTCCTGGGATCCTTCAATAAACACGAGACACTGGTGCTGCTCTCCCTCTGGCGCGTCTGGGATGAAGGGCAGACTTCCGGCCTGAATGCGGCCGTGACGCTGACTCTGGATGATCTTTATGAGAAGCTGCGATTGCACTTTGAGAACATTGAACGGCCTGAACGCACGCAACTTGAGGAAGTGCTCGGCAAACTGAAACGTCACAGGCTCATTCGCACGCGCAAGCCTGAACTCATGGAAGGCATTGGCGCGACCCTCATTGAAGTCCTGCCGTCATTGGCGCGCACCATTCCCTTCGATTCGATTGAGCAATGGAGTGAGCGTGCGGACCTCGCGGCGCCATCAGCAAAGGACAAAGTATTTAAGGAGGACGAACCCGTATGAATTCGCCCTCACGCATTACGTTGAGCCGCATCCTCGCGGTGAACTGGTATGGCTATCGGCAGTTCATCGACGTGAGTGGACTCACGCTCATCACCGGAGCAAATGGTTCCGGCAAGAGCGCCCTGCTGGATTTGATCCAGTTTGTCATGTTGGGTGAACAGCATAGCCGGTTCAACAAGGCAGCGGCGGGCGCGGGTAGCGGACGGACCCTGCGCGGCTATTGCCTCTGCGATACGAACACCACAAACCGCGACGGACAGGAGAGGTTCCTGCGGCCCAGCGGCGTGACGCTCGCGGCTTTGGAGTTTACCTTTCCTGGAGCTATCGAAGGGGGAGAGCCAAAACGGCAGACTTGGGGAGCGCGTATCGAATACGATAGTCCCACTGCCAAAGGAACCGTGAGTTGGTTCCGAGTTCCGGGACGATTGGCGCGTGAAGATTTCCTCAGTGAAGATGTGCTGATTGGTGGTGAGCGCTTCCTTTCCAGTGAGGAATTCCGCGTGCATCTGAAGCGAGATCTGGATGGGGACTGGTGGGAACACCAGCGCACTTATCTCGAAGAAATGCGGCTGCGTTCCGGCCTGTATTTCGACCGGGAGCAGATGGACAAGACATTGCCGAAAGCCATGGCCTTCCAGCCAGAGAGCCACTTCGAGGCGTTTATCCGCGATTATCTATTGGAAGCGGCCTTGCCTGATGTGAAAGCAGTGAAAGCCAGCGTGGATGCTCATCGCCGCGCGCAGCAGCGACTTGAAAAGATGTTTGATCAGGAGAGGCGTTTGACGCTCATCTGTCAATGCCATGACGATGCGCTCCAGCATCACCGTGAGGCGGGCTTGTGGATACATCTCGTGGATGCGCTGGCCCACGAGCAGGCCAAGGAAAACCTGGAAGGGCTTCGCGGAGAACTCCGGTCCAGAGAGGAAACTCATGCCGAACAGTTTGAAGCTCGTGAGGCTGCCATCACCGAGCGCAATGAGCTTGGAGAGCAACTCAACAAAGTGATGCTCAGCGTGGGCCAGGACTCTCAGGCCGCTAAGCTGGCAGAGCAGCGCGAGGCTTATGAGAAGCTGAAGAAGGAAGTCACGCGCTTGCGCGAATCCCGCCAAGGTGCCTCGAAGTTCCTGCAAACTCATGCCATGCATTGGCGCAACTGGCTGAAGCATGGCGAATCTCTTGGAGTCACGATCCCACAGGAAGCGCAGACGCAATTGGCGATTGTCCGCGGCAATGATGAAGCCAGAGGTCTCGATGCCGTGCCGCGCCTTTCCCGTGAGGGGGACGGTCTTTTGCACAAAGCTGATGAGAAGCTGCGGGAACTGCGGTTGAGGATCGAGAGCCGCGAATCGCGTGAAAGGGAGTTGGTAAAAGACCTCGAGCATTTCAGCGCCGGACGTTCTGCTGCCTCCCCACTGTTGGATGCTTTACGGTCACGCGGTCAAAAGGCTGTTGCGCTGGGTCGCGTCACCGAGGTGAAGCCCGAAGCCGAGGAGTGGTGGCCTTTGCTGGAAAGCCTGCTCGGGAGGGACCGACAGGCTATCCTGCCAGAGGACTTTGCCGCTGCTTGGGAAGAGGCGCAACGCACGGTGAGTACCAGCGAGCCGCTCATCCATCCGAAAGAGGCGCAAGCGAAAGTGCTGAATCTGCATAAGGGCAGCGTACGGCATTTCTTTGAGACGAATCATGCTGCGGCGGGAGTTTATCTCGACGGTTTGTTAGGTGATCTTATGCCTGTGGACCGTGTCCAGCATCTGGACAAGTATGAACGGACTCTGAGCAAGGACGGCTGGCTTAAGGATCCGCCTCGCCGTGAGCGACTCGCCCCTGCAAAGGAATTGACGCTGGGTGAGGAAGGCCTGCGCCGACTCCGGGAAGTGAGGGAGATCGAACTGCGGCAGATCCGTGAAGAGCTTTCTGATGCGCGCGCTGAGCAGTCGGATTGGAAAGGCTGGGTGACCCACGCTCATCAGGAAAACCTGGTAAATCCTGATATCCCACATGTCGCCCCAGACCTGAGGCGTCTGGTGGAAGTCGAGAAAGACCTTCACACGCTTGAAGAAACCATTCGTTTGTTAGCCACGCCGGAACGTGAAGCTGCCGTGCAGAATCTGCGCAAGCTCCAGGCCTCTTATGATGGCGCCGTAGAGCGGGCCGCGCGATTGGATCAGAAGATCAGTCATCTTGATCAAGAACAGCGAGTGCTGCAGGACAAGATCGGAATCCAGGAGGAGGCCGAGAATGGACTCATGCTGCAACGCCAAACCAGCCGTGCAAAGCTGGTCGGTGTCCTGGAAAGTGAACTGGATGACCGGATCAACTCTGCACGAAAGGAATTCCCTTCCTGGAATCACCGTCGTGAAGCTGCCAAAGAAATGGTGCGGCAGGAGGAGGAGAAGGCCCGTGCGGCCAGGATCAAGCGCGATCAGGAGCGACGAGCGTTTGCCGAGGCACACACAGACATCGCGGATGCTTTTGACCCGGATGACGATTCGAACGACCGCTACGCGGCTCGCTTGCGTGAACTTACCGAGCAGGAGTTGGAGCGTTACACCGCCGAAGCGGATCGAGCCCGGCAGGAGTGGGAAGAGCGCCTGCAGCATCAGGTGCTGGATCTGCTGCGCGATAAACTTAACGAAGCGGATCGCACAAAACGTGATCTCAATCGCGCCATGGCTCATGACATCGGCGGCATGCGATATCAAATCACCAGCCGCAAAGATCGCACGCACTCCGCGATCTGGGCTTTGATCGAACACGGCTTGCCTTCCGGCAATGAGATGGCGCTCTTCAATCACACGCAGCGCGAGGAGATGGAGAAAGCCAAGACGGAATTGATGGCCGCGATTGAAGCGTCTGATCAATCTGAAGACAAACGCATCCTGCGCGCACTGGACTACCGCTTTTATCATCACTGGGACATCGAAGCGCGCCCGGCCGGAAAAGGGGATGAGGCTGCGATCTCGCTAAACAAGAGCGCTAAAAAACAGAGCGGCGGAGAGAATCAGGCGCCGTTTTTTGTCGCCACTCTGGCAGCGTTCCATCGTGTTTATGATGTGAGCACACCCAATGGGCCGCCGACCCTTGGATTGGTGGTAATGGATGAAGCCTTCAGCAAACTCTCCGGTGACCGCATCGACGACTGCCTGGCGCTGGCGCGGAATTTTGGCCTGCAACTCGTCATGGCATTCCCGGAGGACCGGCTGCCGACAATGATCGAGCATGCCGAGACAGTGGTGCAATGCCGCGCGGAACGGGCTTATGATGACAACACTGGCGCTGTCAGCGATATTCAGAACTGGGTTGTCCGGTTGAACCGCGATCGATTACGTGAGCCTGCACCGTAGCCATGAAAACGCCTGTCTGGCTGACAGAGTTTCACCGCCAGTGGCGGAAGAACAGAGGCGCGCGCTGGCAGGTCTATGCGCGTGCCTTTGATCGCAACTGGGAAGACCTCCTCGAATCATCCGGACTGAAAGGAGCGGACCAGTATCTCGCTGCGGAGAAAGAGGCGGGGATGTTGGAACAGCAGGGGAGAATCAAACTGCAGCGCAAGCACAAGAGCAAGCATGCACAGATCAAGAAAGTCATCCTTCCTCTGGAATCGGAGACTTGGTTGACGAGTCTCTTTGAGCAGCCAACACGTGAGGAGTTCCGCGCCCAGATGATGAATGTCATCTTAGAATGGAAAAGTTCGGGGCACCCGCGTTTACCAGAATCGTGGGATCGATTGTGCGGTTCCTTAGAAGAAGCGTTGGAAGCAGACAGAGGCTTGCGTCCTTTTTCGCGGAAGTCCCCGGATGCTTTACGCCTGCTTTTGAGCCTTCTCCACGGTCTCACCGCCAGTGACTGGAGCGATGGCGTCTTGCTCCGCGACGTGAGCAAAAGGATTGGCTCCGAAGCCAAGGACTTGGAAAAGCATCACCGCTCATTGAATGCTGCACTGACCAAGCTCTTCAGCGAGCCTGCCACCCTTGAATCTCTGGGCATCATTTGCAGCAATAGCCAGGTGCACATCCAGGGTCCGCTCACATTGCACTTTGCCGATAAAGCTTCGTATCACTCCGACTCTTTGCGGGGCGCGACTACCTTGTCCTACACCGATTTATTGAACGCAACGGTAGCCGTCACATCGGCTTCTCGCTTGTTGAGTATTGAAAACTCCAAGAGCACTTTTGTGAACTTCTGCGCCGCGAACCTTGACGGTGGCACCCTGCTCTTGGCGACCTCTCATCCTAACTCGGCAACACTTCGTCTTTTGGAATTGCTGCCGGCAGATCTGCCGCACTATCACTTCGGTGACACAGATGCCTCCGGCTATGCGATTCTGCAAAGCCTGCGTCAACGCAGTCGTCGACCCGTTCAGGCGTTTCACATGGACTGGCGGGATGATCCTCAGTCGCGGAAGTTAAGCGAGCATGATCTCAGATTATTGCCTTCGCTGTTGCAAAGCAGCTTGCTTACGGATTGCCGCCCAGACTTGGTGCAAATGCAGTTGGCTGGACGGAAAGGTAACTTCGAGCAAGAGGGCAGAACCGCCGATCTTTGCTCTGGATGGCCCTTTCTGCGCTAGACATATATTCCATAATGAAAAAGCGTTCCGGCAGATGCCGAAACGCTTTGAAACTTATTTGAGCTCAGATCGGGAATCGAACTACACCGTGATGGCTTCGAACTTCGAATTCGAATTCTCCAGGTGCTTTTTGTATTCCTTCATGCGGAGCGTCACGCGCTCTTCCAGAGTGCGTTCGCCGAGGCCTTTGTGTTCGGTCGCGACCAGCGCCACCATGAAGTTCACCAGAGCCTTCACGTCTTCCATGAGCACGTACTCAGGAGAGAGCGTTTGGTCGTCATCCATGTTGTGATAGTTCCCAAGGGGAACACTCAAGCCTGCGCTACGGATGCCGCAGGCCTGCATGGCGGTGGCTTCACAGGCGCCGGCATCAAGGAGACAGCGTTGCACGCGGATGCCCTGTTCAGCGGCGGTGCGCATGAGCACACTGATGAGTTCATGATCAAAGGTCGAAAGCTTGTCGCCCACACGCACAATCGGGCCATCACCCATTTCCGCGCCATTAACGGGGCGGCTGGTTTCGATGGAAAGGAACACGCTGTCTTTGCCAAAGGGCCAATGTTTGGCCAGATGCCACGCACCCAGGAAGCCGACTTCTTCGGCACGGGTGAAGGCGGCATGCACGGTCGCATCCAGATCCAAGCGGGCCAGTTCCCGGAAAAGGGACACAATCGCCGCGCAACCCACGAGGTCATCGCAGGCGTTGGCTTCGATGCGGCCATCTTCAATGTGCACGGGAAAGGCCCACGGCGCCATGTCTTCATCCGTTTCGGCACGCAGCTTGATGCTTTCTTCCTGCTCGACGACGGATTTGGGGATGCCGCCAAGGAATTCCCATTCGCCGGGCTTGTTGGGGACGCGCACCCAGGACGGATGGTCCATGTGGGCTCCCACCACCCAGACGGGTGTGGAGCGATGGCGGCCTTTGCGGTAAGTGGCTAGCAGATTGCCAAAATCATCCACGGAGAGCTCCACATTTGGGACGTCCAAAAGCAATTGCTCGATCTCCGCCCGCACGTGATACTCATAAAACGGAGCAGTTGGTTGATTCAGCAATCTCTTGAGGATAGTGGTCAGCGAGTCAGACATAGCGATACCGTTACGCTAATGTGCTGTGCGCAATCGTCAACGTGAAGAAACTACGCTATCTCCTTGAAACCACTGCCGTCGAAGTGGGAGCCCGCATCCTGCCCAGCCTGTCGCGGCCCACGATCCTGGGCATCGCCCATGTTCTGGGCTTTGTGGCCTATGTCTTTGATTACAAGGGGCGTGCCACCGCCCACGAGAACCTCGCGGCAGCATTCGCGTCGGACGGAATTAGTGCCCCACAGGTGCGCCGGATTGCCTTGGCGTCGTATCAAACTTTCGCCCTCACATTTGTAGATCTTTTTTGCTCCCTCAATTTGAAGGCGGACGATTATCAGAAATTGATCCACATCATTTTCGAAGATCCTACCGTGGAAGCAATGGCCCGGGAAAGGGGAGCCCTCTGGGTTACACCTCATTTTGGCAACTTCGAACTGGTCGGTCTCGCCATGGGATTTCGAGGATTTGCCTTCACGGTTATCGCGCAGGATTTCAAAAACGAAGCACTCACGCACATCTTCACTCGATTGCGTCAGGGCAGTGGTCACAACATTATCAGTCAGCAGGGGGCTATGCTGCGCGTGATGAAGGAGCTCAAACGCAAAGGCCATGCCGCGCTGCTGACCGACCTCAATATCAAGCCTGAAGGCATTGCCACCGTCATTGAATGCTTTGGGCTGAAGACCTGCGTGACCACACTGCACACCAGTCTCGCGAAACGGTTGTCGTTGCCCATCATTCCCGGTCTTTCCCGCCCGATGTCAGACGGGACATATCAGCTTTTTCTGCATGCAGCGATGGAGGCCAAGGACTACGCCTCACCCGCAGTGATGGCCCAGGCTGTGTGGGACATCTACGAAAAGCGTATTCGCGAGACACCGGAAGCGTGGCTTTGGATGTACAAGCACTGGCGTTATCTACCAGCCAATGCAGATCCTCAGACCTATCCCAGCTACGCCAATCGCCATAAACACTTTGAAGCGCTTCTGCAGCGGGAGAAGAATAGCTAAGGTGCTGCTGGATCAATCTCCACGCTGGAGATCGAGATATTCACAACAAAGAAGGCACGGTGGTCCGTGCCTTCTCAAAGTTAATGCTGGATGAAGGGAATAAACCCGCCGCAAGCTGGAACCAGCTTACTCGGCGTTTTCTTCAACGTAGCGGATGACGTCGCCCACGGAGAGGAGCTTCTCAGCTTCTTCGTCTGGCACGTCGATACCGAATTCTTCTTCGAACGCCATCACGAGTTCAACGGTGTCGAGGGAATCAGCACCCAAATCCTCAATGAACTTGGCTTCTGGGGTCACTTGTTCGGGGTTCACGCCGAGCTGCTCGACGATGATGTCCCGGACTTTATCTGCAATATTTGAGTCTGCCATAATTGATGATGAAGGTTGCTTTGATTGCGCGGGAGCTTTAGCGGACTGACCCCGTTTGGCAACCAAGAAAATCGGTTTTTTTTGTGGCAGGATTCTCCGCGAAAACGACTTGCGCGGACTTGCTCCCGACCCCGCAGATTCACGGGAAACGGCCCTGGGTCAAACCTTTTATTGAGACAGTCGAGATGAATCCGCCTGAGGGTTGTTCGGCCTGGGTGAGCCGCCGAGCCCGCTCTTCCGCTTTTTCCCCTGGATTTGGCTGCACGAACTTGTTATGACTTCTGGCATGCCTCCACGTCTGCTCGCCCGCCTTGTGACCTTGCTTTTGGCCGCCCTCGTGCTCAGCCATGCCACCTACTCCCAGGAGGAGGCAGTGGACATGCAGAAAGCCCGGGAAATATTTCAGCGTGCCCAGCGAGGGGAAAGTGTCACTCCGGAGGAAAGGGCCTACGTGGACCGCGCCCAGCGCCAGATGCGGCAGACTCCGGGCCAGAACCAAGGCGGTCAGGCCCAAGGAGGGAGCCGGCCCGGTCAAGGCAGGGACGTCTGGACGACGCCTCCTGAGCCTTGGACCCAGCATCTGACACCGCTCACGGAACTCGGGAAGGAGACCTACAAGGGCGAAACAGGCGGTCTCTACGGCGAGGGACAGAATACACCTCCTCCCGTGCTTTTGACTGCGGCTTCCCGGGCGGCAGCCCTCGTAAAACCCCTCGATACGGACGGCAAACCGAGTCCCAGCGGGAAAATCGGCTTCATGTCCGTGGGTATGTCGAACACCACCCAGGAGTTCAGCGCTTGGGTCCGCCAATGCCGAAATGACAAAAGCCTGTCGCCCGATCTAACACTCGTGGATGGCGCTCAGGGAGCCCGCACCAGTATTATCTGGGCAAATCCTGACGCCGACGTTTGGCCTGTGGTGGATCAGCGCCTCCAGGCGGCCGGCGTCTCTCATGCCCAGGTGCAGGTAGCCTGGGTCAAACTCGCGGAGGGAACACCGGCCGCTAGGGGTGAATTTCCGAAACACGCCAAAATGCTTCAGGAGAACATCGGCAAGACGATTAAGAACCTCAGCGCCCGTTTCCCGAATCTCCGGCTCGTCTACCTCAGCAGCCGCATCTATGCCGGGTATGCGAACACCCCGCTGAACCCGGAACCTTACGCCTATGAATCCGCCTTTTCGGTTCGCTGGCTTATTCTGGATCAGCTCAGCAGCAATGGGCTCGACCCGAAAACGCCTGTGCTGCTGTGGGGACCCTATCTCTGGGCGGATGGCAAGACGCCCCGCGAAGCCGACGGAGTGACTTACACCCGTGCGGATCTGGACCGGGATGGAACGCACCCATCTGATATCGGCCGGGTCAAGGTGGCGGACCAGTTGAGCGCGTTCTTCAGGAACGACCCAACGACAAAACCCTGGTTCCTCCGCAATCCCTGATCGTGATCAGGGGCGGTCTTTCGGATCAGACGCCTTGCTAGGAGGCATAATGATCGGAGGGGGTATGGGCCCCATGCCGGCATCGCCATTTCTTGACTGTTCCTTGATCGCGTCCGCCATCGCCTTGGCCAGGTAGGAACGGTATTGCGGGTCGGCCAGGAGCGGCCCTTCCTTGGAGCTCGTCAGGTAGCCGCACTCCACCAGAACAGACGGAATTTGAGGATTTCGAGTGAGCCGAAGCCTCCGGCGCACCAGTCCACGATTGCCACGTTCATGGGGGGCTGCGCCACTGAGATTCCTCTGCAGCCGTTTCGCCAGGGAATAGCTGTCCGAGCGCCAATAGTATACTTCAGGCCCGGAGACGCGACTGGGGGCGTAGTTCAGGTGGACGCTGATGAGAATGGCTCCGGGGTATCGATTGGCGAAGGCGACGCGATCATCCAAGTCCACAAAATTGTCACCATCCCGCACCATCACGGTCTTGTAGCCAAGCGGTAATTCAGACCGGAGTTTGTTGGCGATATCCAGTGCAAATTCCTTCTCGGTATGGCCATGCGAGCGAGCCCCCGAATCATGGCCACCATGGCCGGCGTCGACCACAACAGTCCGGAAGCCCTTAGGGCCGGGTCGGTCCCCGTATTCACTCCGGGAGCCGCCGCCCATGGAACCGCAGGATGAAAGACAGATGATCAGGGCGAAGCCAGAAAGGGCAGGGAGAGCGGTGCGGAGGATCACGTTGTAGAATGGTGGTCGTCCAGAGCGCAAGACTCATGCCGGAGCGCCAAGTATGGCATTCCGGCAGGACATGGCACCTTGCCCCGGAAAAGGCAGTGGGCAAGGCTCAGTTGCTCGCCAGGGCGAGACGCAGTTTCCACCAGGCACATTCCACGGGGAAAAACTGGGAGTAATAGAGCCGCGTGTAGTCGTAGTGCGCGATGACCTTTTCGATCTGTGGCGCGCGTTCTTTCAGTCGGGCTGCGTCAGGAGCAAGTGCCACAATCCACGCCGCAAAGACCGGTTCCCTTACATAGGCCGTTTCCAAGGCGCGGGCAGGGGAGTGTTTGATGAATTCCTTCAGCTGATCCTGCGCGAGCTTCACGGACTCATGCTCGTTCGTCTGCGGCTTCCAGGTCGCATTCATGAGCCGCCAGTTCGGCTCAAATCGTTCCTGATGTTGTGGAGGGAATTTCTCGATCAGCGGGAAACTCTGAATGGCCAGATCCGCACTGGCCTCCAGGCCTTTGGCGAAATCCGCCTTCAACGCTGGATCGTCTTCCATCTCCCACATGCCGCGAATCCCTAAAACGGGACTGACCGACGTCCAAGAGTGTTTGCCGCCATGCTCAAAGACCATGCCACGCGCACAGATTTCCCGACGGCTGAGATTCTCCTTGCCGCCGCGCTCGTCCAGCGAGGTAAGATAGCGCTGCTTCCAGACATCATCGTTGGTGAGTTGGTGCATCATCTTGCAGATGAAGAGAAGACGCGAGGCACTCTCAAAAGAAATAAGGCCAAACTCTCCCCGGATGTTGAAGGGCGGCTCTGCCGGATTTTTCCAGCCCAGCGCGACAATGACTTCCACCGCTTCAAAGAGCTTCGCCTTCATGGTTTCCCGCTCTTCTTTGGTTGGTATGCTGGACGAAAGATAACGCCACATGCCATAAATCCATGGGAAGGATTGATCATTGGAGCCCATGGGATAATGCGACTTTCCGTCCGTGGAAATGCCGCGCGCCAAAAAGCCTTTTACGGAACTGACTGATGCCAAATTCATCAAGCCCTTGGCGAGCTTTCGCGCTTTCTCGGCGTCTTCGGGTTGCTGGGTGACCTGCCAGCGATTCAGCATGGCCTCCACGTACATGCCGTTGAACATGGAGCCGTTTTCAATCGGACTCCACCAGCCCAGCGCATTGGGCTTGCCTTGTTGGCACTCCTCGGGTGTTGGGATAATTACTGAGCCGTCCAATGCGGTGAAATCGATCATCACATCATACTCATCCATGAAGCGGCGCCAGATCTCGGCATGAGCCGACTGCACCTTCATCTCTGCGGCAGAAGATGCTTTCGCAAAGGCTGTGCGACGCAATATGCCAGTGGCCGCTAAGGCGGCGAGTCCCTGTTGCAAAACGCGGCGGCGGGATGCGGAAACGAGAGACGAAGATGGATGAGGAAAGCTCATAGGAAGAAGACAGTTCAGCCAAGGTCTGACCACAAGTTTTTTGAGAGAAAGGATGAGGAGGGTTAAAGCAGCGTCAGAGGATGCTTCCGCGACTTGAGTGGCAACGCCACGCTTTGACCATTCAGACGATGGGACTCAAAGACCCCCATGATCATTTCCAAGGTCTGCCGTCCTTCTTCGGCACTGCAGAGGGGTTCCCGATTCTCCTTCATCGCGGCGATGAGATCCTTACCAGCAGTCAAGTGGCCGCCGACTTCATCCTTGAGATTGGGAAGAGGTTCCGGCTGGCCGATACCTGCCGTGCTGATGATCGTCCAGGAGCGCGGATCTTTCTTCGGCTGAAAAGGATTGCCTGGCAGCATGTGGGCAAGCGGTTCTGTGTCGATGCGCAGATCAATGATGCCGCCCGTGCCAATAGCCTGCACACCGAAGCCAGCGTTTTTGTCACCCGCGCCTTTCACTGAGTCGAAGTAAGCGGGGATGCCACTCTCCAGCATAAAACGGGCATGGACTTCATCACCCGTCAGGGGCCCGGTGGCCTCGCCCCCTTCCGCGATGTCTGCTTTTGTGGCCGGATGTCCTGCCTGCATCACGGTGGCGGAACAAGAGACGGGTTTGCCACCCAGGTAGCACGTTAGATTGAAGAGATGCGACCCAAGCACCCACATGTCGAGTGAGCCGCCGCGCTGATCTTCTTTGCCACGCATGCGCCATTCCAACAAGCGTCCGATTGCGCCTTCCTTGATGAGTTTCGTCAGCACGGGCAGCACAGGGTGATACCGATTTCGATGCGCCAGTGCGAGCTTCACGCCCTTCTTCTGACAGGCTTCCACAATGGCATCCGCTTCTTCCAACGTGCGGCAAAAAGGCTTCTCCATGTAGATGCCTTTGGCACCGCTTTCGATGGCAGCCATGGTCATGTCAAAATGCTCATCAATGAAGCGCGGACCAATGGACACGATGTCCGGCTTCGACTCCTTCAGCATCACCTTGTAATCCGCATAGCCCTTGTCCAGATTCAGCTTTTTCTGTGCACCCTCCAAGCCCTTGGCATCAGCATCCGCCACTGCCACGATCCGTGTTTCAGGGATCTTGAGCCACATCGTATCCAGACCATGACCATAAGCTCCGCGCCCGGTGTGGCCAATAACGGCCACCTTAAGCTTGTCAGATGAAGCCGCCTTGGCGGAACTGCTCAGGATGGCTCCAGTGGCGAGAGCTGTGGTAGAAAGGAAATGCCTGCGGTGCATCTAAAAGGCACGGCTTCAAATGAAGGCTTCTTGCAATGCGAAAGATAAAAACCACCGATTATTCACTATCTCATCCTTTCAGTCCTTCGCGCCTTCGCGGTTCAACCTACAGTGTCCTCACCTCCCAACTCCAGCACCCGAATCTCCGGCAGCGCCGCACTCCCCACGATCCCTTGCAGACTTCCATATAGCCCACTGGTGCCGTTCAGCACCCGCACCAGTTGCTGATCCCGCTTTTTCCAAAGCTTCTCCATAGCTCGACGCTCGGAATCCAGGTCCTTCTTCATTTCGACGAAGGCTTCCACGACCGCCTCGATCTGATGCCGGAATTGCTGGCTGGTGAGGAATTGATATAACACCTCCATCTTTTCGCCTTTACCGGATTCAGCACGTTGCACGGCTGCCGCTCGCAGCAGACCGCTCCGCAAGGCAGTGGCCAGTGCCAACGCATAGCGGAAGTCGCAAATCCAAACGCCTTCCAGAAACCCACTGTAAGTAAAGCCATCCGGCAGCGCCTGAGTCACCAGAATCGCGATATCCGCTCCGAGGGCCCGCTGATCATCTTTCAGTTTGGCCAGCCAGCCGGGCGACCAGTTCTTGGTGCGCTTGCTTTCCCAAATGATGGTGCCGCAGGTCTGACCAAGAGGCCCATGCACTTCCTGCACCAAGTCTGCGCCCCTTGTGCCTTGGGGCACCGGCCGGAGCACATCCAAAGGGAACGCCTGCCGGATGGTTTCTTCAAGTTGCAACTCCAGGACCTCACCTTGGGACTGCTGCGATCCCTGCTCCGCTTTCTGCTTGAGCGATTCGATCTGATTCTTCAAATCGTTGATGAGCTTCTCTTTATCGGCAAGTCGAAGCTGTTGATCTTCCGCGGCCTGACGTCGCGCTTCCTCCTGCACCTTGGCGCGTTCGATATCCAGTTTCCTCGCCAGCTCTAGATCCAGGTTTCGCGCCCGCTCCTCCACTGCCTCCGCCTTTTGTCGCAGGGCCAACTCATTCCGCTGCGCCTCTTCCAGCTTCTTCTCACGCTCGGCCAGCTTGGCCGTCATGGCTTGCACTTCCAGACCCACGCTGGCCCGGGCCTGCTGCTGCGCTTCCTCTGCCAGTTTCCTTCGCCCGACTTCGATTTTCTGCGCCACTTCGGCTTCCAGCGTCTGCTGGCGTTTCTCCATCTCTTCCCGTTGCGTCAGCAACTGCCGCTCCCGCGTCGCCACCTTTTCTTCCAAGGCCTGAGCCTTGCTGGCGAACTCCTTGTTGAACTGATCCCGCAAACTCCGCGTCACCGCGTCATTGAGCGCGATTTCGGTTTCGCATTGAGGGCAAAGGATAGAGTCGGCCATGAGGATATTGAGCGCCTGTTTCTTGCGGCGTCCACTGGTTTGGCTATTGATATGAAAGCCCGTCTATTGAGCGAATATTGTTCGCTATACAGAGGTGAGGCCGTGAGCGGTTTTATTCATACATTATCCGACTCACCGCCCGCGCCATACTCAGCGCCTTCTCAGTCGGCAGTGCCCCCAGTTCCATCTGATTCATGACATAGGCAAACGAGTACCCTGCCTCAGGATCTCCAAACGCCAAGCTCCCACCGGCTCCAGGATGTCCAAACGCTCTGACCCCGTCACCATACAGCATCTTGCCCAAAGTTTTGCGACCATTCGGATCTACAGGATCACGCATCACTCCCGGTCCAAAGGCAATCGGCGTGCACAACACCGCATCTTCATCCTGGCTCAGCGTCTGATCCAACCACTGCAACACCTTGTCGCTCACCAGTTGCTCGTCCTGACACTTGCCGCCATTCGCCAATATCCCATAAAACTTCGCCAATCCCAAAGCGCTGCCGACACCCCCGAAGCTCGCAAACCCCATCGCCAGCGTCTCGGGCTTGTTGAACTCTTGCACGGCATTTAGCCCAATGGGTGAAGCAAAGGTCCGCTGGGTCACACTGCCTTTGGTCATGAAAGCCTTCGTGAAATTCGTCACTGGCGCACCCGCTTTCATCTTTCCCGGATACAGAGTTGCTACTCTCGGCATCTCAGACTCAGGCAGTCCTATCCAGAAATCGAGACCCATCGGCCCGCCAATCTTCGCCCGGAAATACTCCCCCAAGCTCGCAGCACCGGTCAGCAGACGGACGATCTTATCCAGCAGAAATCCAAAGGTTCTTGCATGATACCCCTGACGCGTGCCAATCGGAAATATCGGCGTCTGCTTCTCCAGCGCAGCGATCACCGCATCGAAGTCCTGCATCGGCACCGCTTCATCCAGTGAGCTCAGGCCACCACGATGGCTGAGCATTTGGGCAAAAGTCATCTCGTGTTTCCCAGCCTGCCCAAACTCGGTCCACACACGAGAGACGAGATCTTCCAACTCGATTCCAGCTTCATCCATGGCGATAAGACAAGCCACAGCAGCGGGTCCTTTTGTCGCGCTCCAAACAGGGACCAGCGTGTTTTCATCCCAAACACGACTTTGTTCCCGGTCGCAAAAACCCTGAGCCAGACTCAGCACGCATTCGCCTTTCGCGAACACCGCCACAGAAGCCCCAAGTTCACCTCGCTCTGCAAAGTTCGCTTCAAAGTGCGGCCGCACCGCCTGTTCCAGCCGCTCCTTCAGGGAGGTAATCGATAAATTTGTCATCCCCAAATCAGGAACAGGGATTTAGAAAATCTCCTTCAGCCCCGCCAGATCGGGATCTTTCCGCGCGGTTTTCCTCAGATTGGCATCCAGTTCAAAAGACTTTTCCAGCATGGCCAGGGCACTTTCGAAGTCACCCAACTTTGCATGGTAGCAGCCCGCGTTGTAGTAGAAGACAGACTTTTTCATGAGCGATTTCGGACCGCTCATGAGCAGCTTCAGGGCGTCTTTGGTATTGCCCAGTTCATGCAGGCAATAGGCCTGATGGATGTAGCCGCTCGGCTCATCAGGCGTTAGCACGCGGAGCCGTTCCGCCACTTTTAGCGCATCCTCCCAGCGGTTTTCGCCCATGAGACTCAGCGTGAGGATCTCCAGCACATCGGCCCGTCCCAGCAAGTCTCCCGGCAGCGATTGCAGCTCCTGCCACACATTCTTGTACATGCCCAGTTCCAAATACCCTAGCGCCGCTAGGATGCTCCGTTCATGTTCATTCATCGTCTTTTTTCGAGTGGGCTTGTCATCATGCGTGTGGCGCTTCTGTTTGCAAGGCTTCTCTAGCCAAAGTAAATCGCGGCCATGCAAAAAGCCTTTGTGCTGGGAGCAGGTCTGGGGACCCGTCTCCGGCCCCTCACGAACCAGCTTCCCAAACCCCTCATTCCGGTATTTCACCGTCCGCTCATCACCTATGCCTTCGATCACTTAATGGCCGCCGGGGTGGGGGAGTTCATCGTGAACACCCACCATCTACCCGAGGAATATGGGAAAGCCTTTCCAGATGGCACGTACCGAAATGCCCCCATCACCTTTCGCCATGAGCCTGTCCTCCTGGAAACAGCAGGCGGCATCTGGAACATCGGCGACCTCGCCAGCGACGCGCCCTTCCTGGTCTACAATGGCGATATTCTCACCGATCTGCCTTTGGCGCCCCTGATCGAGACACACCGGGCTTCTGAAAATCTCGTTACCCTGATCCTGCGGTCAGAAGGCCCGGCCCAACACATCGCCTTTGACCCTGCCAGCGGTGTTGTCACGGATATCCGGGATCGGCTGAAGACCGGAAACTCGGGCACCCACCAGTTCACGGGC
Source organism: Phragmitibacter sp. (assembly GCA_965284365.1). Classification (GTDB taxonomy): domain Bacteria; phylum Verrucomicrobiota; class Verrucomicrobiia; order Verrucomicrobiales; family Verrucomicrobiaceae; genus Phragmitibacter. The sequence continues at coordinate 5,278,559 of OZ260079.1, read as the reverse complement.
ATCTATGCGGTGAGCCCGGAGTTTCTCAAACACCTGACGCCAGAGAAAGTAGAGTCCGTCATTCCCGTCTGGCTCAATCTCATCAAAGAGGGCGCGCGGATCGGCGGCGTAGTCGTGGACGAAGGCCGATGGTGGGATCTCGGCGATCGAGCTAGCTACCTCCGCGCCCAGCGGGATTGGTTGCCCGATGAACTCACGGCCCGGCAGGCCATTTCGCCTGAGGCCCGGATCGACGCGAGTGCGATCTGCAAAGGACTGAACGTCATTTCAGCAGGAGCCACCGTTGGCGCCGGCGCATTATTGGAAGACTGCATCCTCTGGAAAGACGCGGCAGTCGCGCCCGGCGCTCGGCTCACGCGCTGCATTGTGCGGTCCGGATGCACTGCGAGCGGCGAATGCCTTGATATCGATGTGTAATCGACCTCGTGGCACCGTGGGGAGCAAGATTCCTTGCCAGTGCTTGCAATCGCCTCCAATACACCGGACAATCGCCGCCCCAAAATGTTATCGGAATCGAGCTTGTTGACACTGACGCGGCAGACCATGCCGGATTGGCCGGAGCCCTCGCGCCTCCACGCCATCCTCAAAGGCGGTTCAGACCGCAATTATTTCCGCGTAGATTTTCAGGATGACGCCCACCCGCCGGTCATCCTCATGAACTACACCCTGGCGCGGCCGGACAACCCACGCTTCGTGCCTGCCACCCGGCGGCTGGAGGCATTGGGCGTTCGAGTCCCGCACATCTTCGCTCACGATACGGACACCCTCTGTGTCTGGCTGGAAGATCTCGGCCGGACAGACTTGCACGCCTTTCGCACCGAGCCTTGGGAAGTCCGCGAACCACTTTATCAGGCGGCTCTCGCGGAGGCAGCGAAGCTGCACGCGGTGGACGCGGGATTGCTCTCAGCCGCTGACCTCTCGGAAATGGAGCTTTGCTTTGACGAAAAACTCTATGAGTGGGAGCAAAACTACTTTCTGACCCATTACGTCAATGGCCTCCGCGGTGTGACGACGGATACACCGGAGTTCAATGAAGCGCATGAGACTCTCGCCTCCCTGCGCCGCGTCTTGGCTGATATGCCGCGTTGTTTGGTGCATCGCGATTTTCAAAGCCAAAACATCCTCCTGCAGGATGGGCGGGCTTGGCTCATTGATTACCAGGGTGTTCGGCCCGGTTTGGCAGAGTATGATCTCGCTTCTCTCCTCCTCGATCCCTACGTCGACCTCACCGATCCGGAGCGGGACGCCCTTCTCAAATGGTATGCCGATCACACCATGCGCGAGTTGATGGGCCTTCGTGAAAAGTATCTGCTGGCAGCAGCCCAGCGCCTCATGCAGGCCGTTGGGGCCTACGCAAATCTCAGCCGCAATCTCGGAAAACCGCACTTCGAAGATTATATCCCCATCGCCATTGAGCGGCTTCGTGCCGTCTTCGAAGGACATCCATCCCTCGCGCCACTGACGAAATTGATTCCATAGTCATCGCGCAAAAGGCTTTGTTTTTCCGGCCCCATATGCCTTGATGCTTCCAACGTACGCCCGCCTCTTCACGCATGGACAAATCCGCACACGCTCCCACCGTTGTTATCGAGAATTTTTTCCCGGATTTGGGACAGCCGAACTATTTGCTTAAACGTGTCGCCGGCGAGCCTCTGGAAGTTTTTGCCGACATTTATAAGGACGGTCACGATGTCATCCGTGCGGTCTTGAAGTGGAAAGCCCGCACCGGCACCCGCTGGTCAGAGTCGCTCTTGGAACCTACAGAAAACGATCGCTGGAAGGGGACATGCAGCTTCCCAACCATTGGCCGATGGGAGTACGCCATTGAAGCCTGGGCCGATAGTTGGCGCGCCTGGAAGAAAGCATTCCGCGCCAAGTATGAGAACAACGATCCGGAAATCAGCATTGAAGCGGCGGAAGGTGCCCGGCTTCTGAATCAGGCTGGCGTTCGCGCCCGTGCGGCAGGCTCAGGAGACTCGGCTTGCGAGTTGGATGATCTGGCACTCATGATGCGCCGCCTGCCGGTAGCCGAAACTTTGGAGGTGGTCATGTCTGAGGATCTCCAGAAATTGCTCGACCGTTTTCCCGATCGCTCTCTCAGTACAACGTCGCCCAAGTTTCAGGTTGCGGTGGAGCGCGAGCGCGCCCGTTTCTCCGCGTGGTATGAATTCTTCCCACGCAGCGCCACCCATGACCCGGCGCGTCATGGAACTTTCCGAGATTGCCTGCCCCGGCTGGATCACGCCAAGTCCATGGGCTTTGATGTCATTTATTTTCCGCCCATTCATCCCATTGGCCTCTCCTATCGCAAAGGCCGGAACAATACGCTCAATGCTCAGCCAAGTGACGTTGGTTCACCATGGGCCATTGGTGCCGCCACGGGTGGACATCGTTCCATCGAGCCAGCCCTTGGCACAATGGAGGACTTTGTCTGGCTTCTGGACGAGACGAAAAAGCGCGGCATGGAGATCGCTTTGGATTTTGCGATCAACTGCTCGCCAGATCATCCTTATGTGAAAGAGCATCCAGACTGGTTCCATCAGCGGGAGGATGGCTCCATTCGCTACGCAGAGAATCCGCCGAAGAAATATCAGGACATTTACCCGCTGAACTTCCACTGCGCGGATTGGAAGAACCTTTGGCGAGAACTCATCGATGTTGTGCAGTTCTGGGTCACGGCTGGGGTGAAGATCTTCCGCGTGGACAATCCTCACACAAAACCTGTTTCCTTCTGGGAAACACTCATCGCCGAAATTCAAAATCGCGACCCGGAGGTGCTCTTCCTCGCGGAAGCGTTCACCAAGCCCCGGATGATGCAGGTGCTGGGCAAAGTTGGCTTCAGCCAGAGCTACACGTACTTCACATGGCGGGAATCCAAATACGAGCTGACGCAATACGCCGAGGAACTCTCCCAAAGCGAAATGCACTGGTATTACCGCGGGAACTTCTGGCCAAACACGCCGGACATTCTTCCCCACCATTTGCAGAACCAGGGTCCAGCGATTTTCAAAATCCGCGCGGCACTGGCAGCCACGCTCATGCCGAGTTGGGGTATGTACAGCGGTTACGAAATCTGCGAAGGAGCGCCACTGCCGGGCCGTGAGGAGTATCTGGACTCCGAGAAGTTTGAAATCCGGGTGCGCGACTACAATGCGCCCGGCAACATCAAAGGCTTCATCCGGGAACTCAATCAGGCCCGCCGCGACAATCCGGCCCTTCAGTTATACGACAATCTCCGGTTCCATCACACCACGCACAACGACATCATTGCGTATAGCAAAATCACCCCGGACGGCTCCAACCGCATCCTTGTGGTGATCAACCTCAATCCGCACTATACCAGTGCGGGGATGGTGAATGTCGATACCAATGCTCTGGGCCTGCTGCCTGGCTCGGGCTTCCGCGTCCGGGATTTGGTTCACGGCGGTCAGTTTCAATGGCAGGCAGGCGAAAACTTTGTTAGTCTGGATCCTAACGGTGCCTTCATGCATCTGTTCCGCATTGAAACCTAGTCCCTTGTTCGCTCTGGTCGCCAATCTTGCATGATGAAAGTACGCGCCATCCTCTTGTTGGTACTCCTTGGTGCCGCTGGAGGGGCTGCCTTTTGGGCGCAACAGCGCGGCCATCTCTTCGAACCCGAGCAAGTGGTGTTCGACTTCCTGTTTGCGAACGCCCGCACGGGGTTCGATAGCGCTCCATCCTTGCCATCCAAAGTCGTGGTGGTGGTGGAGTTCAATGCTGCTGAGAAAGCAGAATATAGTGCCTGGCCACCCGCCCCATTGGACTATGAAATGGCTCTTCAGCGCATTGCATTGCACCGTCCGGAAGTGGTGGCAATTGCGGATGTGTTGCGGTGGGATCAGGCACAGCCTCAGATCGTATCAAAGCTCCGGGACACACTGCTGGCGTTTCCCGGCTTGGTGTTAGGATTTGATTTGAGTCCCAGGGAAGGTGCCGGCGGAGAAGAAAGCGCCAAATTCATTGCGGAAGAAATGCCTTCTCTTCCCGCGAAAGAAGACGCCATGGCGGCGGGGAAGTACCCCAGTGTCACCCGGCTGCCGGAGAGATCCATCCGCATCCGAGGCCAGATGGGTTTTGTGAATCTGGAAGGCCGTGATCAAAAAGATTCGCTTCCCATGGCTGTGCAGTGCGGCCAAAAGCTCGCGCCTTCTTTGGCGGCACAGGCCATCACGCTTTATAGACGTGCCCCATATGCGCACCAGCGGCTCCGCTTTGGCGCAGGCGCCCGGTTAAGCCTCGGCGATACCATGGTGGTTCCTTTGGACAGCCGTGGCGACATCATTCTCAAAGACGTCCCGCCTCCCCAACAAGTCAATGCACTCGACCTGCTCACGCCCGATCTGGGGGATGCATCGTCGCAGGCTTTGAAGGAAACATTGGGGCAGGGGAAGGCCGTCGTCCTCACCGTGCGCGATGCAGAAGGCCGCAGCCCCGGAGCGCTGCATGCACTCGCCATTACCCGGGCTTTGTCGATGCCTACATTGCACCGTGAGGGACTGGCGGTTGAGTGGGGAGTGGCGGGGTTGACGGTCCTCTTATCGCTTTGGCAGTTGCGTTTTGGCCGTTTTGGGGCAATGTTGTTTGGAGCAGTTGTGATCGCAGGGATCATGGCTGCGGATTTGCTGGCCTTTCAGTCAGCATTGCGATGGTGGTCGCCTTTGGCGGCTCTGACTGTGATATTGACAAGCACGGTCTTTTGTTTTCTGTGGCCACACCGCGTATCTGCCAAAAGTTCTGAAACGAAGATCGTATCTGCGTAAAGGGACGATCCTCTCAACACACCCTGCATCAGTTATTATCGTCGCGCCCTTCGGCTTCCGGCGTTTAGTCTATTCTTCACCTCATGATCTTTCGTAGTATGACGCGCCGCCGGGAAATCGGCGCCAACAGTTATCTTCTTTCCGCTGGCGATACTCGCATCATTCTCGACGCTGGCGCACACCCCAAACAAAAGGGGTTTGATTCCCTTCCCGATTGGAACGCTGTCCCTCACGATACCGCGGACGCCATCGTCATTACCCACGCGCATCACGACCACATTGGTGGATTGCCCGTTCTGCAGCGCCGTCAGCCACGGGCGCCTGTCGCGATGACGGAACCCACCGGAGAGGTTGGTTCAGCCATGTTGCACAATTCCGTGAACGTCATGGGACGTCAGCGGGAAGAGTTGGGCATTCACGAATACCCACTATTTACCCATGGCGAAATCGATGACGCCAAATCGCGTTGGATGTATCGGGACCTCCGTAAGCCCTTCACACTCCCAGGCACCGAGGTGGAATGCACCTTTTATGACGCAGGTCACATCATTGGCTCGGTAGGCGCTTTGCTGAAGCATCAAGGCAAGTCCGTGTTTTACACGGGAGACGTGAACTTTGAGGCGCAGACCATCATGCGGGAGGCGGACTTTCCCACGGAAGGTATCGACGCGCTGATCGTAGAGACAACTCGAGGCGACTACGTGCGGCCAGAAGGCTTCTCACGCCGCGCGGAAAAGGAACGCCTGGCGCAGACCATCTGTGAGACTTTCGAAAGGGGTGGCTCAGTGCTCATTCCTGTTTTCGCGTTAGGGAAAAGCCAGGAACTCCTGATCACTCTGCACGAGCTTTACCATCTCGGACTTATTCCGAAATGCCCCGTGCTTATTGGCGGCTTGGGCACGAAAATCACCCTGCTCTATGACCAGTATGCCGGCAAAACGCGGCGGTCCTATGAGAACTTCCGCATCATGGAAGACATGGACATGCTGGTGGCGCCCCGCCGCCGTAAAAAGGAACTACAGCTCACCGCGCGCACCGTCTATGCGCTCTCCAGCGGCATGATGACCGAGGGCACCACGTCAAATCAGTTCGCTTGGAGATTTATGGACAATCCCAAGAATACCATCGCCTTCGTGGGGTATACCGATCCCGAAACGCCAGGTTATCGGATCCGCACTGCGAAGCCGGGGGACAAGATCAAGCTCGATCCCCATCTGCCGGAAGTGCCACTGCGTTGCCAGGTCGCCAGCTTCGATTTCAGCGCGCACGCTACCCGCGAAACCATTCTCGGCTACATCCAGAAGGTGAATCCGAAAAAGGTCCTCCTGGTGCATGGCGACCTGCCCGCCCAGGATTGGTTCGCGGAAACGCTCCGGGTGGAGTCACCGCACATTGACGTGATCTCTCCAAACCCCGGAGAGAATATCCCGCTTTGGTAGGCAAATTAACGGTTCTTCACCTTGCTGCCCCGGCGGCATCAGGGCCTTCGCACCAACTGTCCCATTCGATTCTTGTCAGCGAAAGGTGCACCTGCATCTTCCCGGCCTGGCGTCATTTCGTTTCGATCTGCCTCAGAGATCTTGAAAATTTTTCGCGAAGTATGACTACATAGTCATACTAAACGCCTCTAACAACATGCCTGCGCGGCAGTTGGAACCAAAACAGGATGAAATCACTTGCGCACCGCACTAGTCAGCGCGGCGGGAAAATGGCCGTCCCTTAATGCTTGTCGCCACCGTGGCCTGCAGAAGCTCCCGGAACCGCTTCGCCGTGCTTTGAATCTTTGCCATGACTCTTCTCGGCATCGCCGTGGGAAGCTGCACCACCTTGGTGTTCAGCGCCATGGGAATCATGTTTCTTGAAAAGCTGGGACGTTTCGCTCCACTTGTGTTGCTCGCAGGAAACGGAAACGAAAGCTGCTAGGGCAAGCAGAACGGCGGCAGTCTTGGTCTTCATGAAACGGGCTGAAATACTGAGTGCTGGGGTTGCCTCCGATAGTAACGGGCTCTCGCGCCTGCGCAACGCGAAATCTCAGGCTAAAACGCCCCAATCCCTCCTCTAAGCCGCGATGGCACCTTCGCCATCAATCACTTGCGCGCGAGTTATCGTTGGCACTCGTATCCATCCACTCCTACTGTTTTTCCTGCATGGCATCCACTGCCTCCGGCTCTCCATTGTCTTCTCTGCCCCCACCTCCCTCGGAAAGAGCCCTCCTCCTTCTTCTGGCTGCCGTGCAGTTTACCCACATCATGGACTTCATGGTGATGATGCCGCTTGGGCCCCAGCTCATGCGCATCTTTCAGATCGACCCCAGTCAGTTTAGTCTCTTGGTGGCGGCTTACACTTTCAGCGCCGGTGTCGCCGGACTGGCTGGATCGTTGGTGGTCGATCGTTTTGACCGGAAGAAGGCGCTGCTCTTTTGCTACGCGGGCTTTCTCCTCGGGACGCTCGCTTGCGCGCTCGCCCCCAATTACCAGGCGCTGATGCTGGCGCGTGTGATCAGCGGGGCCTTTGGGGGCGTTTCTGGCTCCATGGTGCTTACCATCGCAGGCGATGTGGTGCCGTTGGAACGTCGTGCGCGCGCCATGGGCATCATCATGGCGTCTTTTTCTTTTGCCTCCGTCGCGGGAGTTCCGGTAGGTCTATGGCTGGCCGCGCATTGGAGCTGGCACGCGCCCTTTTACATCATCCTGTTTCTGGGCCTGGCCATTTGGTTCTTGTGCGTCGTTCGTCTGCCGAGCATGCGTGGTCACATGGCGAAGTGCGATGAACAGGAAAGGCACTTCCTTGCGGGCTTGGGTGAACTGCTATCCACGAGGAATACGCTGCTCGCTCTCGGCTTCATGGTGCTCATGGTACTAGGGCATTTCATCATCATTCCCTTCCTGAGCCCGAGCCTTGTTTCCAATGCCGGACTGGCTGAGCATGAGCTTTCCTGGGTGTATTTCGTGGGTGGAGCCGCCAGTCTTTTTAGCGGGCCGCTGTGGGGACGATTGGCGGATCGTTATGGGCGCCATCTCATTTTCGCCATTACCATCTTTGGGGCGTTGGTCCCGGTTTACATCATTACCCACCAAGGGCTGCAGCCACTTTTCTTTGTCCTTACCACCGCAGTCTTCTTCTTCGTTTTTGCCGGCGGGCGCTTTGTGCCGGGGCAGGCAATAGTGACCTCCGCCGTGCCGGCGCGATTGCGCGGCAGTTTCATGAGCTTGAACAGCAGCGTGCGAGACTTCGCCGCCGGTATTGCCTCAGTGATCGGTGGCCACATCGTCACTCAGGACGTGGCCACCGGAAAGCTGCTACACTTTTCCACCTTGGGGTGGATGGCTATAACCGCCAGCATCATCAGCATCGTCATCGCCACGCGTGTGAAGGCCGTGTCGTGAAAAACTTGTGACGCGAAGGTAGATGCCACCATTTTTTCGCTGGCAGCGATGAAAGTGGTGGGTCAGAATGCCCATCGATTTTTTCACCATCTATCTGACACACCATGCCCAGAACCATCCAGGAAGAAGTTCGCGCTAACACCCCGATTCCCCAAGGCCAAATCCAGATCGCCGAAGGCGAAACCGCCGTTGTCCGCGCGGAAGGGGAGTGGATCTGCAATAGCATGCCCACAGGTCCCTCCGGCAATCCCGGGGAGAAAAGCGAAGATGATCCTCGTTACCCGGTGGCTGGCGCCAATCGCGGTTGCCTCGTGATCACTCTTGACCGCGGCCAAGGCGAAGAGCGCCTGCCTTTCCTTCAAGACACCGACACCTTTGAGTTCTCAGGGCCCTGCACCATTGGCTTCAGTCCGAACGACGACAACGAAACGCTGGATGAAAACTTTGGTTTGCTGACCGCGACGGTGGATGTGACGCCGTGAGGTAGACGGCTTTGCGGCTCATTGACGGGTCTTTTGTCCTGTGGCATGGTGATGACATGAGCCTTCCGGCCGTCACCACCATCTCCGTCGAGGAGTTGCAGGCCCACACGTCCGAGTGGGTGCACCACATCGGGCCAGTGCACATCGTGGAAAACGGTCAGGTGATTGCAAGGTTGGTGCCGGAAATCTCACCGAAGTCGACTTCCAAAACCGACCCAGCCGTAGACAATCCGTTTCTTAGACGCAAACTGCGTCCTGGGTATGCAGCGATCATGCACAAGACCTACGGCGGTAAAAGCGTAGACGAGCATCTGTCAGAGGATCGGGACGGCCGATGATTTACTTGGATGCCAGTTATCTGGCGAAGTTCTACGTTTCGGAACCTGACTCTCCCCGAGCCAGAGACTTGATCTCGAAGTTCGGTTCTGGCTATTGCTGTCAGCACGGTCAGGTGGAAGTGCTGTCCGTATTTCACAGGAAGCTGCGCGAGGGAAGTACGCCTCACGCGGATTTTCTAGAACTTAGCGCCCAATTTCTAGACGACGTTTCAACTGGGGCTGTGGCATTGGCTGCCACTTGATTCGTACCTCATTAGTCTGGCTGCTTCCAGGTATGTGAGCCTGCCTCCAACGGTGTTTCTCCGCGCGGCTGACTCTCTTCATCTCACCTGTGCTGCCAGGCATGGCTGTACCACCGTCTACTCCAGCGACCGCCATCTTTTAGCCGCTGCCCCGCATTTTGGCCTGACAGGCGCGGTTTTGTGAGCATCTTGTGCTCCCCCTTTTCCTTTGGCTCAGCCGTGGACGGGAGGGGGAGCACATATTTTTCCTCACATGTCCAGCGAACGTAAGACTCTCGAAGAACGCGCCCAGATGTCCGACATCGAGCGCCTGCGCCACTCCTGCGCTCACATCATGGCTACCGCTATTCTGCGCATCTGGCCGGACGCACAGTTCGCCTATGGTCCGCCCGTGGACAATGGATTCTATTACGACTTCGACATGAAGCACCGCATCACGCCGGATGACTTCGAAAAGATCGAAGCGGAGATGAAAAAGATCGCCAAGGACAACCAGAAGTTCGAGAGGAAGGTCATCAGCCGTGAAGAAGCTCAGGCCATGGCGGAGAGTGGCCGTCTCGGTGGTCTCTCCGAGCGCCCGGGCAATCCCAGCCAGTTCAAGTTGGATCTCATCGCCAAGATTCCTGAGGGCGAAGAAATTTCCTGCTACCAGAACGGCGATTTCATCGACCTCTGCGCCGGTCCGCACGTGAACTACACGTCGAAGTGCAAGAACGCCAAACTCATGTCCATCGCAAGCGCCTACTACATGGGCGATGAGACGAAGCCGCAGCTCCAGCGTCTTTATGGCACCGCCTTTGCCTCATCGGAGGAACTGGCGAAACACCTGGAGCAACTCGAAGAAGCCAAGAAACGTGACCACCGCAAGCTAGGCAAGGAGCTAAAGCTTTTCCACATCGATGAAGATGTGGGTCAGGGTCTCATCCTTTGGACACCCAATGGCGCCATCCTGCGTCAGGAGTTGCAAAACTTCATCAGCGAAGAACTTCGCAAGCAGGGCTACAAGCAAGTCTTTACGCCCCACATTGGCAAGACCACGCTTTATAAAACCAGCGGTCACTTCCCTTACTACAAGGAAAGCCAGTTCGCGCCGGTAATTGAGAACGACGATCTCGCGAAGATCGTGAAGGAAGGCTGCGGTTGCGGTGAGATGATGGCGCGACTTGGCGGCGTGTCTTCAAAGCTTCGTCACCAAATCAACGAGCGTACGGGCAAGGAAGTCATCACTGAAGATCGTGTGCTTCCTGAGGAGCAGCTATTGAATGGCTTCCTCCTGAAGCCGATGAACTGCCCGCATCACATCAAGATTTTCGACAGCCAGCCACGCAGTTATCGCGATCTTCCCGTGCGCCTGGCCGAGTTCGGCACAGTTTACCGATGGGAACAAAGTGGTGAACTTAACGGCCTCACTCGCGTGCGCGGTTTCACCCAGGATGATGCCCACCTCTTTTGCACGGAAGACCAAGTGGCCACTGAGGTCCTCGGTTGTCTCAGCCTGGTGAAGATTGTGCTAAACACTCTTGGCATGCAGGACTACCGCGTGCGCGTGGGGCTGCGTGATCCTGACGGCAGCAAGTTCACTGGCAATCCCGAACAGTGGGACAAAGCCGAAGCGGCCTGCCGTGAAGCCGCTGCGAGTCTGGGTGTGCCCTTCACGGAGGAGCCCGGTGAGGCAGCCTTCTATGGACCGAAGATCGACTTCGTAGTGAAGGATGTCATTGGCCGAGAATGGCAGCTCGGCACCGTCCAGGTCGACTACGTGCTCCCTGTGCGTTTTGACCTCAGCTATACCGGAGCGGACAACAAGAGCCACCGTCCCGTCATGATCCATCGCGCGCCCTTCGGCAGCATGGAACGCTTCACCGGCGTGCTCATCGAGCACTTTGCCGGGCACTTCCCTGCGTGGCTCGCGCCTGAACAGGTGCGTGTCCTAACCGTCTCGGAAAAGGCGGATGCATTCGCGCAAGAGGTGCTGAACAAGCTCCTCAATGCAGGCATGCGTGCCGAGCTCGATCAAAGCTCCGACAAGATTGGCGCCAAGATCCGCAATGCCCAACTCGACAAAATTCCCTACATGTTGGTGCTCGGTGAAAAGGAAGCTGCCGCTCAAAGCGTCTCCGTTCGTCACGCGAAGAAGGGTGATCTGGGAGTGAAACCGATCGATGAATTCGTCACGGGCCTTGTCGAGGAAGTGGCTTCACGGTCCCTCTAAGGTCGTTTTCCCATTCAATCATTTTAAGCGGAGATGGCCACAGAGCCATCTCCGCTTTTTTATGAGACGTTAGTTCTTATCGCACAGGGTCACGCTGCTCTACCGTCTGACATGAATCTCTCATGTGGAGCTGTCACCTCATCGCGCTTATGCCGCGGGCTAAATTTAAGCCTTGCCGGAGCAAGAATTTAAGCTCCCTTTGGTTTCGTCACGCGATGTTTCCTGCGCTGGAGCTGGCTCCTGGCATGGAACTCGCGGGGGTTTTACGTCCATATCCATGAATTCCCTGTCTTTCATTGGATTATGCGGAGTGCTGGCCATTTGGCTGGCAGCAGTTCTGCCGTCATTGCGGCAGACGGAGGTGGCCTTGTCTCGGGCGACACAGGGCGTGCTGGCAAAAGCAAATGCCCAGGGTGTTTATGCACACGTGAAGGTGCGCTACTCTGGCCAGGAAGCTACCCTTGAAGGCCGCGTGGCCACAGATGAGGATCGGCAGCAGGTCATTGCCCTTATCAGAAAGCAGGTACGTTTACCCGCCTTTTTTGGGAAGGAGCTGAATCCCGTTACGGCAGTACATGACCGTCTCACCTTGGATCGGTCACTGGCGCGTCCTGCCCCTGAAATATCTTTGGCAAGTATGGAGCCCGCCATCGGGGTGACCCTCTTGCCAGACATCTGCCATGTGCATGGGGTGGTCGCAGATGCTGCAGAGAAAGCCCTAGTCCTCCGTTTGGTGGGGGAAGCTTATCCGGATGTGGAGTCGATCGATCATATCGAAACGTCAACTTCGGTGCTGCCCGGGCAGGATTGGAAGGCTTCATTGCGTTTGCTGCCAAAACAGACCGCAAACATCCTTATCGTCGCAGCTCGATCCCACGGGGTGCCCGCAGTATGGAACGGGGAAGGGGACTTGCCGGACTTGCAGACTATGCTGGGCTCTGTGTTCCCGCGGCCAGTATACGCCAACCGCCTCTGGGCGAGCTATGACGATTGGAAACGCAGCCGGCCCCAAACGTATGAAGGACTGGCGCCTTCCACAGGTTTGCCAATCACTGAATCAGTGCTGCTTCCTGCACTCCCGCAGAAAAAAGCCTGGCTTGGCTGGATGCTGACTGGCGGAAGCAGCGTGCAGTTATTCGGCATGGTGCCCTCCCTTCAGGTTTACATAAGTGCGGTCGATAAGGCGAAGGCCTTATTTCCTGACTTGAAGGTGGACGCCACTCGCCTGGCGGTAGATGCGACCTTCGAGGCCCCTTTCGATTCAAAGCCAAAGCTCAGTCTCACACCGGTCACGCAGAAGGAGGGCATGGGTCTCGAATGCTTGGGCAGCGATCCCAAATTTTACCGCAAGACGAGCTACAATCCCGAAGCGATTCATGACTTCCCACAGCTTGCTTATGGCGACGACCGCCTCAGCCGTTCCATCGCCGGATTCCGCATGGACGATTATGCGGATGGCCGACTCAAACAAGAAGATGCCTTTATTAGCATTCTGGCAGATGGTGAGAGGATTGTCGTGGCCGGGGAGTTGCCGAACGACACTACAAAAACGTCTGTGATGGCGGGAGTTGCTGCAGCATATCCGAAGTTACAAATCTTGGATAAGACCGTCGTGACATCCATGGCGCGCGGCGTTTCGGATATCAAACCCACGATGGAGTCATTGCCCCAATTGGAGCCGTTTGGTCAAACAGTAGTGGTGGCCCGGCTGGGAAGGAAGTGTCGCAATGCCGTCATTCACGACATTTATTATCAAAGCGGATCGGAAGAGTCCAAAGACCGGCCGCGGGCCCTGCGCCAGATTCGTGAGATTCTAAAGACAAATCCCAGTGCCCGCTTCTCCATCGTCGGACATACCGACGATAAAGGCAGCGTGGAGTCCAATCAAAAGCTGAGCCGGGATCGAGCTGCCACTTTCGCCGCCTACCTTGAGGCCTATGGCATTCCGCCCATGTATTACACGGTGCGAGGAGCAGGTCCGGGCGAACCCATCGCGGACAACAGCACCGAGGCTGGGAAGGCATTGAATCGACGTGTCGATGTGCTATTGGATAAGCCGCTGAAGCATGGCACTCTCGCGTTGCCTTAGTTGCGCCGGTCCACTCTGTTAACTATTCTGCTGTGTATGGTTGAAGGCAATGTCTGGTATCTTCTGAACGCATTGCCCGTTATCGGCATCACGGCTATTTTCTTCACGATTCTTGGGTGGAAAATGTGTTCGCGCAAAAGCCAGCGGAGATCATTCGAAGAAGCAGGATTGAAGGTCCGACTGACCGAACTGGAGAAAAGACTTGCCGCTGCCAAAGATAGAGAAAGCACTCTTGAGGCTGAAGCCGAGACCTTGCGCGCTTCACTCAATGAAGTGCCTGCTGCTCCGCCTCCGGTAGACGATACCGAAGTGCTGCGAACGGCGTTGCGGGATGCACAGGCGGAAGTTCGTGTGCTCCAGTCCAGAAATGCCAGACTGGACGACTCCCTGACCCTGGCATTGGAGCAGGCTCGTGACGGCGGCAAGAGCGCTCAGTTGAAGCGCTTTGAGCTTGAATCCCAATTGTCCAAGGCACGTGAAGAGCTGGCCCGCATGCGTCAGGAATCGAGTTCCGATGATCCGACGCTAACCGACCTACAAGCAGAGGTAGCTCAGTTGCGTCGATCGCTTGCGGCTGCCACTTCAGCCTTCGGCCAGGCTCAGCGTGAACGTGATGCTGCTCGTGCCGCTCTGAATGCACAAAAATCCAAAGCCGCGGAGCCGCAACTATCCCTGGACACGGAGATCGTCCCCGCAGGGCCTGAAGCTGGCCCAGAGCCTGACGTCAAAGCCACGACCGCGAATCAGCCATCTCCCGACGCCGCCCGTCAGCAGGCGAAAAAATACGCTGCCGCTGCGGCAGAACGCCGTGCCAAGCGAAACAGCGGCAAGCTACAGGCTATCAACGACAAAGAAGGTGCCGCTGCAATCGGGACAGAGCATTAATCCATAATGTGCCAGCTCAGGAATAAGACATCTGCATTTGCCCATAGCGGTGTAGCCCGGATTGTGCTCCTGTCTATTGGATCGCCTCAAGGCAGCACCCATGGTCTACGAAGTCAGCCACCGCACCATCTACTCCTACGACAAACCGGTTTCGATTTCCCATCATTTGGGGCATCTCTCACCGCGTCAGTCGCGGACGCAGGTGTGTCTGGAGCATGAAGTGACCATTGATCCTGCTCCTTCCTCCCGCAGCGTACACGAGGATTACTTTGGTAATTCAGCCATTTTTTTTGCCATGCGAGGTGCCCATAAGGGGCTCTCTGTCATCGCGAGGAGCAAAGTCGAGATGCGCACAGTGCCGCCACCAGTCGCCAGCGGCACCCCGCCTTGGGAAACGATACGCGATGCATCCCGCACCGATGCCCTCACGGAGGACTCGCTTGCGGGCGAGTTTAGTTTTCCCTCCTATCACATCCATCCCGGTGCCATCTTTGCCACCTACGCCTTGCTCGCCTTCCGGCCAGGCCGTCCCATCCTCGAAGCGGCATTGGATCTGAATCACCGCATCAATCGCGAATGGAAGTTTGACTCCGCTGCTACTGATGTCGCCACGCCTGTGGAAGAAGCTTTCGAAAAGCGCCGTGGCGTGTGTCAGGACTTTGCCCACATCCTCATTGCCTGCCTCCGATCCATCGGCCTGCCAGCACGGTATGTCAGCGGCTACCTGGAAACCCTTCCACCTCCCGGCAAAGCGAAGCTGGTCGGGGCAGATGCCTCTCATGCCTGGCTTAGTATCTGGTGCGGCCTGAAGGATGGATGGGTTGACCTGGATCCTACGAACGATTGTATCCCCGGCCCGCGCCACATCACGATCGCGCATGGCCGCGACTTCTTTGACGTCAGCCCTCTGCAAGGCGTGGTTTATGGCCAGGGAGATCATGAATTGGAGGTGGCGGTGGATGTCACACCTCTAAAGCCGCGAAGCTCGGAGCCTCTGGATCCGGCTTCGGCGACGACGGCACCGCCCTCCGGTGCGGATAGCATTCAAAACCAGAGTCAGAGTCAGAGCCAAATCCGGAGCGATACCCCCTTGGCCCGCTTTTAGGTGGATTGACACTTTCCTGCCTCTCTGCCAGCATGCGGCATGAGTAGCCGCCGCCACTTTCTCCAGCAATCTGTCACTGCCGCCATGGGGTTGGTGGGAACTCAGGCCCTGGCCCAGGTGCCTCGCCCGGAAGGGGAAAATATTGTCTTCGGTCTCTGCACTTACATGTGGGGCGCCGAGTGGGATGTCCCCACGCTCATTGCGAATCTGAAGAAGCTGGACATCGCCGGAGTGGAACTGCGCGTGGATCACGCCCACAAGGTATCTCCGGCCCTTAGTCCCGAACAGCGCGCCACCATTGCCGCTCAGTTCACGGACGGCGGTATCGAAGTTATTGGCATGGGGACAAATGCCCAGTTCGATTCACCGGATGAAGCCAAGCTTCTCACGAACATGGATCTCGCCAAACAGTACATCAAACTCAGCCATGACATCGGCGGCAGTGGCGTGAAAGTGAAGCCCAATGATCTTCATGAGAAAGAAGGGGTTCCCAAGGAAAAGACGCTCGCGCAGATCGCCAAGTGTCTCGCCGAGCTGGGTGATTTCGCCATCGGTTTTGGTCAGGAAATCCGTCTGGAAGTTCACGGCGCCGTAACCAATCTTCAGGACATCCGCACCATCATGGAAGCCGCCGCAGCCGACAATGTCCGCGTTTGTTGGAACTCGAATGTTCAGGACATAGTGGATGGCGGAATCGAAAAGAGTTTCGCCTTGGTCGAAAACTACCTCGGCAAGACGGTGCACATCAAAGAGATCGACTCTGGCAAATATCCCTATGATGTTCTCGCCAGGGAACTGGTGCGCGTGGATTACGATGGCTGGGTGCTCTGTGAAGCCAACCGCAAAGTGGAGGACAAAGTCGCCGCGCTGGGTGAGCAAAAGGCTCTGTGGGAGAAGCTGATGGCGGCTGCTAGAAAACCCGCCTAAAACGCTGCAAGGTATGTTTCAGATGCATCAGACCTCCATTCTTCATCTGGTTGCGATGGCCTCTCTGCTCACGGTGAGCAGTTGTTCCATCGGCTTCAATCGCGATTGGAATCTCGCCGCGAACACTCCGGCCACGCAAAATCCGCAGGATCTTTCTGGGGCTTGGACAGGTGCCTGGAACAGCGAAGGCACGAGTCACCAAGGAAAGCTGCGGGCCATCGCCACCAAAACCAGGGCAGATGGGAAAGTGGATCATTACACCTTTCGATATCATGCCACCTGGGCCTCCGTCCTGAGCGGTCAATACAAGACCGAACACATCGCGACTCCAACAAGGTTGGGCTACCACACGCTCAGCGGCCAGCATGACATGGGCGCAGTTTTCGGTGGTATCTATCAATACGGTGGCCAAGCCTCTCCGACTGACTTCCAGGCAACCTACCGCAGCAAGGTAGATCATGGCAGCTTCAACCTGAAGCGCCCAGCGGCTAAATAGATAGAATAAAGCCCGGTTTTAACGCGGAGGTTTTGTCGCAGCAGTTATTTAACTTTACCGTCCAACACTCGCAGAAACTCGCCCACGGCGCGGCTCGGAATCCGGTTTGAGGGCCAAACCGCAACAATCGTCCGCTTCGGTTTCGGGCCGGCAAGGGAGCGATAAACGCGACCGGGATCTTTTCCAGAAGGCTTAGCCATGTTTGGGATCAGCGATACGCCGAGCCCGGCCTTCACCATGGCCTGGATCGTTTCAATCTGAGCACTACGGCAGCTCACATTCGGATGAAACTCCCGATTGGTGCAGAAGCTCAGTACCTGGTCTCCCAGACAGTGACCTTCCTTCATGAGGATGAAAGCTTCGCCATCGAGATCGCTAGCCTGAATGACCCGTTGTTTTGCCATGGGATGATCATCCGGAATCGACAGCCACAGTTCCTCTTCAAAAAGGATTTTCTTCTCCAGTCCTGTCTCATTGAAGGGTGGACTTACGATAGCCACATCCACCTCAAATCCTGTCACCATCTTTAATAGCCGCGTGGTAATGTCTTCCTGCACGATGACCTGGATTCCCGGTCGCGCTTTCCGGAACTTCGTTAAGACACCCGGCAGATAATACGGAGCGATGGTCGGCAGCACACCGATAGTGACAGTGCCACGCAAGAGTTCGTGGGCATCCTGCACATCCCTGTGAGCGGCATCGACTTCTTCCAGGATGCGCATGGCGCGCGGCAAAAAGGCTTCCCCCGCAGGTGTAAGCAGAGCGCCTGACTTCAGCCGCTCGAAAATGCGTTCGCCCAGTTCCTCTTCCAACTTCTGTATCTGCTGGCTGAGCGATGGTTGCGCGACATGGCATTGCTCCGCCGCGCGGGAAAAATTTCCATTCCGGGCAACGGCCAGGACGTAACGCAGCTGATGAAGTTCCATAGGCTAGAACTATATTCGGATTAGGTACCAAATATTTCAACTATGAACCGCAGACCGCTATAACTTTAATACAAGCCTTTCCCAACGGACTGCAAGAAGCCCCCACTCACCCAGCAATGACTCACCAATCTGATCTCCCTGCGGCTGCCGGCGCATCTGTGTCGGATGCTGCCAAGCCAGTCTCGTCTTCGGAAGTTCGCGCGCTGTCGCGTGCCAAGACTCCTGAGCAGAAGGAGCGCCTCTTCGGGAAGGCGGCACGGCGCTTATTAGGTGTTCCGTGGGACATTCAGATCCGCCAGATCTGCAGCTTTTTCTGTGCGGATCCTGCCTACGGCTTGGGCGTGGCGCGGGCGCTCGGTATGGACCTGGAAGCACTCACCAGATGCGTGCCCGCAGGTTCTTCAGCCCGAATTTCTATTTCTACACCTGTCGGTTCCTGACCTGGTCAGGGACCGGTAAGTTCCGCGGTGCGGGCCGCATCTGCACTGCGGAACAAATCCTTTCAGTGAAGTCAAAGGGATAAGGGGCGGGAGGAGGTGGATCTTCTCCCGCCCTTTGCTTTGCTTGTAGTTGCGAGCGATAAGTGCCTACGTCCCAATTAAAGCGGGCAATGCCAAAGATCACAGCGTCATATCCTTGAAAAAACTTCGCTCCTTCGCTTCTTCGCGGTGAAAATAAAGGGAGTTTCCTTTGGCACTACTACTTCCCACTCACCTTCGCCCACTCCTCACGCACCACCGGCTCCAGGATCGTCTTCCATTGCGCATAGCCTTTCTCATTGAGGTGCAGCTTGTCCGTGCGGAACAGTGAATCATCCGGCTTCCCCGTGGAGTCCAGTAGATAGCTGGTTCCATCCACATACCGTGTCCAGTCTCGCTCCGCGCACCAGGCTTGCAGTTTGGTGTTCAGCACTTTCACGGTATCCATCTGCTGGATGCGGCTCGTGGAAAACTTCACAGAGTTGATGATGAAGCGCGTCTTGGGCAGCTTCTCATGCACAGTGTTCACAAACTTCGTGTAGTCGCTCAAAGCCTCTTCCACTGTTAGCTTCTTGTGGATGTCATTGCTGCCGGTGTATACCACCACCAGCTTCGGCTCATACTTGAGGCAGATTTGATCCGAGTAGACCACCAAGTCATTGGCAATGGACCCGCCGAATCCCCGGTTTAGCACAGGCAGATCTGGAAAGTCCTGTGGCAGGGATTTCCATAGACGAATGCTGGAACTCCCTGTGAAGACAATGCCTCCCTTGACCGGCTCTTTCTTTTGATCCGCTGCCGCAAAGGCATCGATCTCCTTTTTGAACTTGCCCGGATCATGACGGCCCACCTCAACTTTGGCCGGTTTCGGCGGTTCCGCCTGAGTTGAAAGGGGAAACGTCAGCCCCAATGCCAACGCAGCCGCGCCAGTTAAAAATGATCTAACCGTGAGAGAAGGAAGCGATGCCATAAGAGCCTGAAGCTTAGAAAGCCTCACCCGCTCGGCAATGTGCAAATACGAAAAACTAGATTCGGAGCACTGCCCAATCGCTATCTCACCTCCGCGCATCGACTTGGCAGTCCGGCCTCGCCTTCTGGAAACTGGCTAGTCCCGCTGGAGTCATTTGAGTATTGCGCACCTGAATCCGACGCACGGTCGGGATCTTTTGTAAAAGGTCCAAAGTCGCGTCGGTAAGGACGGTGTCGCCAATTTCCAAAGTCTCAATATTCTTGAGCCGCTTTAGCGCAGCCATACCGCTGTCAGTGATTTGCGTGCCGATCAATTGAAGAGTGATGAGGTAGGGTAGGCCATTGCAAATGGCCTGGAGACCCACATCAGTGACCGAGCCTTGGGTGATGGCGAGAAACTTCAACTTGGGTTGCTTGGCTGCTGCCGCTGCTGCCGCGTCCCCCACAGAAGGACAATCGAAAAGATGCAGTTCTTCTAAAGCCGGGAGCGATGGCAATTGAGAAATACTCGCATCATCCACTGCCGTACGATTCAGGATAAGTTGCTTGATGTTCTTCATGCTTCCCAAGGCGGCGAGGTTAGAACCTGTAATAGCAGTGCCGCTCATCTCCAGAAGCTCGATTTTTGGCAACGTCCCCAAAGCGGTGAATGAGGTGTCCGTGATGTTTTTGCCGGACAAGCGCACTTTTGTTAGTTTCGCGCATGCGGCCAGGCTTCTGATTTCTGTGTCGCTCAGTTCCGCTGCCTCCACCTCAAAGCTATTTAGATTCTGAAGCGCCGAGAAGTTCGACCCGGCAGCATTCAGGTTACGCAACGTTAGGGACTGAAGTTTGGATAAGGCAGAAAGGTCTTTACACGGAAAGGTGCCGCCATCTTGAGTGTATTCGGCCAAGTCAGGCAAGAGCGTCAGGGATAGCAGTCCGCCCTCATTCAGTCGTGGATTGGAAAGGGTAACACTTTTCAGCTTCGGACACCGCTCACAAAGGATGCGAAGGCTTGTGGCTCCCATTTGAGTCGTCAGTTCCACCGTCTGAAGTGATGGCAGAGGCGGTAGGTGGGCCATCCGCCCGGAGGTCAGTGGGGATGATTCCGCCCGCAGCCGTAGCGAGAGAAGGTCCTTCATGCCACGCAGGACCAATAAATTCTTGAGTGGCAATTCTCTCAGCTCGAGATCGCGGAGCGCCGTCTCGCCCTCCAGCCAATCCGTGTTTAGATCGACGTCAGTGGCGCTACCCGTGACCAGGCCTAAAAGTCTGACATTGCCCTTGGGCAGGTTGCTGAGGTCTGCGGGCTGCCCTGGCCGATGGGCCGCTTCGATCCGCTTCGTGCCCTGCATGAGAATGACCCTCCCTTGCGGGTGACTCGTTGCCACGGTGGCTATATCCATCGTATGCTCAGCCTTGTTAGGTGGGGCAAGTGCTTCAGGCGGGATGGGAAGCATCGGTTCGCGAATTATCGGACTCACCGCCAAGCTCGGCATAGGCTGGCTGCTGTTTGCATGCGGCACTGGAATGGTGGCGGCACTGCTTTTTACTGTCGCGATGGAACCTTCCAAAAGAGTCTCTTTGTCCGCGGCAATGGTGTCACGCAAACGCTTCACGCTTTGAGCCTCAGTGATCCTATCGGACTTCGTCAGGTCCGTGATGTATGTATCCAGTGCTTTCACATACAGATCGTAGAGAGGACGGCCCTTTTGTGCGCGATCGGCTTGCAGCTTGGCAAGAGCGCTACGGTAGGTGGTCCGCAGGTTCTTGAGGGAGTCAGGAAGCGTGTCCAGATCGGAAAGTGGCAGTGGCTCTTGGCCCAGGACACGGGTCTTCTCCGCGTCGAGCGCAGTGACTTCGTCCAGGCTTCCTTTCTGAAGGGCATTGGCCCTGGCACGTCCAAGACCATTGACCACATAGCTCTGGTCGAGCGAAGCCAGAGCCGCTTCAAAAGGTTTCTGGGCATCCACATCAAAGCGATTCTTGAAGCCTTCTGCCAACTGAGCCAGTCGAGCATCACCAGGAGCCGGGGCAGGCTGCATAGCCGGTAGGGAAGGAGCGATGACGGGAGCCGCTGACATAGGCGGATTGGGCGTCATGGCTGGAGGTGCTACGGGTGCGCTCTGAGCCGGGCGGATCGCGGTCATGGTGGCCTCTGGAGGGAGCTTCGGTAAGGTGGCCTTTTCTGGAGCACTGGGATTTGATAGTCCAGGCGTTTTCCCTGCGGGAAAGCTTGGCGCTCCTGCTGGTGCCGGAGTTTCACTGGGCGCCAGTTTGCTTGATGCGGCGGTGTTCCCAGCTCTCTCAGACGATGAATCAGGCTGGACGGGTGGGGGACCAACTGGCTTGAACAAGAAATAAACGGCGAAAGAGATCGCCACAAAGGCGGCAATTCCAACCATAGCCCCGAGCTTACTGGCCTGCGCGTTTTTGACGGCAGTATGGTTGCCATGAACCCGCGGTTGCCCACGCATTGGTCCAAGACGGCCTTTCGGGATTGCGGCGCTGCTGGGACCACCTGCGGTGACGTAGGGCGCGGTCAGGATGGCATCCAGATCATGCCGGATATCCAGGGCAGACTGGTAACGAGCATCACGTTCCATCTCCATCGCTTTCACGATGATCTCATCGAATCGCGGGTCCGTACCGGGAGTAGTGCTGGGCAGCCGGAAATGTCCGCGGGGAACCTGACCGGTGAGCATGACATACAGCATCACTCCCAACGCATACAAGTCAGCACGATGGTCCAGTTCGGCGCCTATGGTGAGAGCTTCCGGAGCCACAAAGTCCGGCGTGCCAACCGCTATGTTGGTTTTGGTTATTCCGCCGTGATCCGCATCCGCAGCTTTCGCCAATCCAAAGTCCGCCACTTTCACCACTCCTTCAGAGGTAATGAGGATATTGGCAGGCTTGATGTCGCGGTGGATGACACCATGGGCATGAGCGTAGTGAAGGGCATCACAAACGTGCGCGGTAATCGCTAGCGCATGTTCGGTGGGAAGCCGTCCCTGGGAAGCTATCAGCCTGGCCAGATCGGTTCCATCGATAAATTCCATCACGATGTACAGCTGACCTTCTCCCGTCTGCCCGAAGTCGTATACCTGCACGATACCGGGGTGATTCATCCTCGCCATAGTGCGCGCTTCGTTCTGGAAGCGCTGAGTAAAGCCTAGATCTTGGTCATCGATCCCTGGAGGCAAGATTTTGATGGCGACCGTCCGATCCAACGAAATTTGTCGCGCTCTGTAGACGGCGCCCATCCCACCGGAACCCAACACTTCGATCACCTCAAATCCTGGCAGCAATTCGTGCAGATGCGCTGCGCTTGGAGGCACCCAGCGCAGGTGCCCACCCGGCGTCCTGGTGTAGTGGGAAGGGGTTGGTTCGGGGGTGAGTAGAGACTCGATGCTCATGGCGGTTAAGAAAAGGAACGCAGCCAGACGCTTGGTTTCGGGGTTTTTTATCCTACCACGACATGGAAATCTAGCCACTATCAATTGCCCAGCGCCTGCGACTCTTGGGCATCGGTTCTCACCTTAGGGCCTAAAGCTGATCCGCGCTCGCTGGCGCGGCTGATATTCGGCGCTACTGCAGCCGCGTCAGTTCCCCCACGGGCCCAAATTTGAACTCGATCAGACCGGCAAAAATTTCGGTCACGGTTCTCTGCTTGTGAGTTTCAATCGAACGAAGCAGTGCCTGCAATTTTTCCCGGAGTTCCACCACTGACTCTTGCAGATGGAGTAGGGGACCCCTCCCCGGTGAGAGCATCTTTCTCGGCGGCGATGTCTTGACGCACCTTCTGCACGTTCTGAGCCTCGGTGATCTTGTGAGCGTTCATCAGCTCGGCCATGTAGACATCCAATGCCTTTAAATACAGATCGTAGAGTGGTGCGCCATTCCTGGCCCGCTCCGCTTCCAGTTTGGCTAATGCCGAACGATACGTGCCCCGCAGACTCTTCAGGCTGGGAGGAAGACTCTCCAAGTCCGTAGGGGGGAGAGGTTCGTTTGCCAGGACACGTGCTTTTTCCGCATCAAGAGCGCTCACTTCTTTCACGTCGCCCTTCTGTTGGGCGATCTCTTTCGCCCGGCCCAGGCCATTGTTGACATAACTCTGATTAAGCGCCGTCAGAGCGGCTTCAAAAGGCTTTTGCGCGTCCGAATGGAAGCGAGATTGAAACCCTGCGGCCAGACGGGCTAGACGAGGGTCAGATTGAGGGGACCCCGCCGACGGGTTCTTCTCCTGTGCCGCGGCAGGCGGCACGGATGTCGCCCCTCCTGGAATGCCAGTGGCGGTGAGGTGCTTTTGCCCTGTGCCCGTGTTGGCGAAAGGCGGGAGCGGGACCTCGGTCGCGGAAGTTGCCGTGGCGGTCCTTTGGGATGCGACAGTGTTGCCTCGCTTGATAAGGGCATAAGTGCCGAACGCGATCGCCGTGAAGAGGACGACGGTCACAAACGTTCCCTTCGGCTTTCGACGAGATGGCACCGATGGCGGATGATCGGGCGGCCGGTGATAGCCCAGGTGGGGCGCCCTTGCGGCGTGCTTGCGTTGCACATGGTGCTTGGGGATGGCCGCGTGATGTGGCCCTCCGGCCTTCGCATTCGGAGTCGTCAGGATGGCATCCAGGTCGCGCCGGATCTCCCGGGCCGCCTGATAACGAGCCTCCCGGTCCATCTCCATTGCCCTCGCAATGATACTGTCAAATCGCGGGTCAGTCCCCAGCGTCGTGCTGGGAAGCCGGAAATGGCCGCGAGGCACCTGCCCGGTCAGCATGACAAAAAGCATGACACCCACCGAATAAAGATCCGCCCGCCGGTCCAGCTCCACACCCAGAGTCAGAGCCTCCGGCGCCACGAAGTCCGGTGTCCCCATGGTCATTTCGGCGTCGGTGTCATCACTCTGAAAGCTATCGTTGGCTTTCGCCAAGCCGAAGTCTGCCACTTTGACCACTCCTTCCGTGTTGATGAGAATGTTAGCGGGCTTGATGTCCCGGTGGATCACATGGTGGTCGTGTGCGTACTGGAGGGCATCACAGACATGCGCAGTGATGGCCAGGGCGTACTCCGCCGGGAGCCGCCCTTGGGAGTCGATCATATGAGCGATGTCCGTCCCATCGATAAACTCCATGACGATGAAAAGCTGTCCTTCGCTTGTCTGCCCAAAGTCATATACCTGCACGATGCCGGGATGATTCATCCGGGCCATAGTGCGCGCCTCGTTTTGGAATCTTAGAGCGAAACTGCGCTCGTCATCGTCCACTTCCGGTGGGAGCATCTTGATGGCCACCAACCGGTCCAGGGAAAGCTGCCTCGCCTTGTAGACCGCGCCCATTCCTCCAATGCCCAATACCTCAAGCACTTCATAGCCGGGGAACAGCCGTTGCAGATGCTCAACTGTTGGGGCATTCCATTGCAGGTGGCCCCCCGTCGTCCGCGTGTAGTCAGACGGCGTAGGTTCAGGTGTGAGTGGACTCTCCTCACTCATGGCGATGGAAAGAACCGGCTTCTAACGACAACGTCTGCTGACGTCAGATTCCATCAATACAACGCATGAAATTTTTTTACACCAGAAAACTTCAATTAAATGGGTGCGGCCTATCAAGACGGATTCTCAACAGTTGGCACAAATTCTTGTTAGGAGGTCGTAAGAGATTGTCAGAAAGAATATTACGGCAATTTTCAGCCGCAAAATGCAAGCTGATCTCAACCTGTGATTCGCGCCGAGTTGATGACTTGGTCTAGTCCAGTTTCAGCTGTGTCAGTTCCGTCACTGGCCCAAATTTGAACTCATCCTGACCAGCGAAGATCTCCGTCACGGAACTCTCCTTATGCGTGTCAATCCATCGGTGCAGCGCAACCTTCATGCTCCGGGTGACTTCAGGAAATTTTGCTTTCACATCCGTCTCGCAGTGTTTGTCCTCCAGCACATCAAAGAGCCGGTAGATTGGCCCCTTCTTGCCGGGTGTATAGACCAACTTGAAACGCTCCGTGCGCAGCACGCGTTCCTTCGTATCGATGACGAGCTTTTGATACTTGTCCTTCAGCACGAAGTGAAAGTCGAACTCCGGATCGATCATCGTCGTCTCATCCATCGGCGGGATGTAGAGAGGCTCTTCACCCGGAATCTTCCGGCGGAAGAACAGATAACTGGTCTCACCATACCACGCCAGGGAGAGATCTTTTAGTTCACCACGCACATAGGGTCCGAGGCTCTTGCCTTCAAAACGAGGCTCCGCCGGTAATCCCGCCAGTTCCAGCAGGGTAGGGGCCATATCGATGGAGCGAACCACACGGTCCACTTTCCGTCCGACGTTTTCCAGATCGGGCACACGCATCACCATCGGAATATTGTTGCTCTGATCGCCGCCATTGAAGGTGAGTCCATGACCAAAGGTCACGTTTGGCTCGAAGAGATCGTCGCCGTGATCGCCCGTGATGATCACGATGGTGTCATCCTTAAGTTTAGAGGCGTCCAGCGCCTGAATCGTCCGTCCCACGCAATCGTCAAACATGCGCACGCAACCATCATATAAACCGGAAATCTGATCCACCTCGTCGGGTGGCAACTTTTCCCACTTTTTGCCGATATCCACATCGCCGATGAACTCGTCCACATTAAGCTGAAGCTGGTGCTTGTGCGGACCATTATACATCGGGTCTGTGAAGAGTTCCGCGTATTCACGTGGCGTCTTATAGGGCAGGTGAGTGCAGGAGTAGAAGGCAAAGATGATGAAGGGCTTTTCATCATCTTCACGCGCTTTCAGTCGGTCAATGACCTGGCCGGTAACCACATCCGGCGTCATGAAATTCGCGAAAGATTTTAGCTTGGGGAAGAGCCAGTGGCCCACCCGGTTATCGAAAAAGAGCGGCAGGATCTGATGGTGCAGGTACACTACCTCGCTCATATACACTTTGAAGTTATCAAAGTCAGAGACAGTCACATCCTTGAAGCCCATGGGCAGCTCATTAAATCCGCACGCACACCAGTCGCCGATGACGGCTGTGTCGTAACCCTGGTCCGCCAGGATTTTGCCCAGACCGGGAACACTCGCATTGGCCTTGGCCACCTGTTCCTTGTTGGGGAACATGTGTTGAATGCCGTGCGTGTGCGGATACTGGCTGGAAAACATCGTCGTCAGGCTCTCCAGCGTGGACGCGATCGGCGTGAAGCATTTGGTGAAGTTCACCCCTTCTGTGGCGATGCGATCGATGTTTGGTGAGGTTGGACGCAGGTAACCATT
Source organism: Phragmitibacter sp. (assembly GCA_965284365.1). GTDB lineage: Bacteria > Verrucomicrobiota > Verrucomicrobiia > Verrucomicrobiales > Verrucomicrobiaceae > Phragmitibacter. The sequence goes on along the minus strand of OZ260079.1, from coordinate 5,252,019 downwards.
GGCACTCAGCCGATCCGCCCGCAGAGAGTCAGAGGCCAAAATCAGAATGTTCCTGGGCTTCTTCTTCTTTGGCTCCGCATTCGACGCTATCACCTGCGGTAACGGAGCAGGATCCTTCATGAACCCAAAGCCAGATGCCACCAACCCCGCCAGGATCAGGCACGGCGCGATGATCGGCCAGGGTATGATGCGTGGATTCCGCTTTAGCCAGCGGCGCAGTTCCAAGGCATAAAATACCACACAAACCGCAATGGCTACGATCGGAAAAATATGCAGCACAAAGCTGCTTAGTCCGACCTGAATGGTTGCCCCGAACCACTCCCCGAACTTTCGCCAGCCATGATCAAAATATGAAAAGTCTCCGAAGTAGGGCTTGTTCACCATCAACCGAAAGATGAAGAAACCATACAGGGCTCCACTGCATACCAGCGCTCGCCAGATCACACCCCAATAGCGAAACTCCCGGATACGCGACCATAGCAGCACCAGTGGATAAACTACCACCGTGAAAATGACACCCACCAGCCCATAGCCCTTGAGCACTTCCACATTGTTCCACACAAGATAGAACCAATGTTTCCCCACTGCGACCTCCGTGAAGCGATTGTTCAGGGAATAAGTGTTCCCCGCGAAGGTATAAAGGGCGTTCAGATACCAACCAACAAGTGTGGCCAATACTGTCACAAGGACGAGCCTGAACACGGCCTTTCGACTCAGCATCTTACGTTGCGATGTCCTGGCAGGACGGACGTCTTCAGTTTGGGTCATGTATGGAGATCAAACCCCTGGATGGGGGGGTGTGATCATACTTGGAGAATAGCCAGTCGCAAGAAATAGGCCGTGCCATGTGAAAATATCTTCACACGTTAAGGATTCGTTTTGCCCCGGCTTGCAGAGCGGAGCCGTGCAAGCAGGTTTGGAAAGTGCTCAAGGTTTGACCGCATCTCCATGTTGTGGTTCCTTAAGGACCGATTCGGGCAGTTCGATAACCTTGCGCAATTCCAAGCAAAGTGGGTTTTTGATCCCAGGCTCGCCTCCGAGGTACAGACGCTTTCCGGGCCTGACCCAGGTGCCACAGGTGAAACAAAGGCTGGTCTTCAGCAGTTGGCCATCGGCCCGTCGCGCTACGATCCCATAGACGGGACTATGGCCGCAAAAGTGCATGGCTTCGGAGTTTAGGAGGTATTGCTCCATCAATTCCACTAGGGAGGCTGCCTGTTTGCCGGATACGGTTTTGGTTTCGACGATCGCATACCAGACATCTCTCCAGTCGATCCAGAACTTCTTCTGGTTGGGCGCCCCGTTCTCTTTCAGAGGCTCGATCAGGTGAACCATCACCTTCGGCTCAACTGCCTCCTTCCTGGCGGGCTCCGCTGCGCAGAGCATACCCACCGCGATAAATAGCGAAAGTAGGTGAAAACGCATGACCTCCAAAAAGCGCCCTTTTAGCAGGCATTCTTGGAGGTCATGCTGCCAGAAATCGGGCCTTCAGCGCAAGGGGATAATTCGACCTGTGCCGGAGTAAAAGAGGCGTCGAATTAAACCTTGCCAAACAAGGTCTTCCCAGTGCTGCACAGGTCGTCACAGGCTTGCTTTAACCGGTCGCAGAGGCCCTGCTCAGCCTTCTTCAGATACGTGCGGGGATCATACAGCTTCTTGTCACCGATCTCACCGTCCACCTTCAAAATGCCGTCATAGTTCTTGAAGAAGTGATCCACAATCGGGCGGGTAAAAGCGTACTGCGTATCCGTATCAATGTTCATCTTGATGACGCCGTAACCAAGAGTCTCGCGAATCTCTTCCAGCGGGGTGCCGGAGCCGCCGTGGAAAACGAGGTCGAATTCGGCTGCTTTGCCATACTTGCCGGTGACGGCTTCCTGACCATCTTTCAGGATGGTGGGCTTGAGCTTCACCGCACCTGGCTTGTAGGAGCCATGCACGTTGCCAAATGTGGCGGCAAACATGAAACGGCCGAGACCGTTGAGGGTCTCATACACTTCCACCATGTCTTCCGGAGTGGTGTAGAGCTTTTCATTCGGCAGATCGCCATGATCCACGCCGTCTTCCTCACCGCCGACCACGCCGGCTTCTACTTCCAGGATGATTTCCTGTTCGGCACACTCAACCAGCAGCGCCTTGGACAGCTTCATATTTTCTCCCAGCGGAAGCTCGGAAGCATCCAGCATGTGAGAATTGAAAAGGTTGCCTAGGCCAGCCGCGCGGCGCTTTGCAGTCGCAGCGATCAGGGGCTTCAGAAAGGTGTCCACCTTCTTTGGCTGACAATGATCGGTATGGAGCGCCACGAGCACGTGATAGCGCTCTGCCAGACGGTGCGCGGCTTCTGCCAGAACGATTGCTCCAAGAGCCATGTCTTTTACGGACGTGCCGGAGGCAAACTCACCGCCGCCGGTGCTCACCTGAATGATGCCATCCGATTTCGCCGTCGCGAAAGCTTTCAGGGCGCCATTGATCGTCGTAATGGAAGTGACGTTGATGGCAGGATAAGCGTAGTCGCCAGCTTGAGCGGCGTCGAGCATGGCGCGATATTGCGCGGGTGTTGCAATGGGCATAACTGAATGGGATCAAAGCAGGATTCGGGCCGCACGCAACTTCACAAGAAAGGAACAACTTTTTTCTTTAACCGGTTTTGGAATGAAAGTGAACCGGAGCCTGCCCACTTCCATGATTGAGTTTTTCCCGAGCAAGCTGAAAGTGTCTTCCATGAGAAGAGCGCTTTTCCCTGCAGCGTCGGGAGTGCTGGCCCTGGGCCTGACACTTGCCTCCGCTGTCCCATGCTTTTCTCAGGCTGAAGAAAAGGCACTGGATAAGCCTGCTCCCCCTGCTGAAAAAGTTCCGGCGCCGCCCGTCATTCCAGGGGAGGCGACTCCTCCCGCATTCGGGCCACCTCAGTCACAGCCACGGCGGCAGGACAAGTCACAGGGGCCTGGCGTTGGGCCAGAGGGGATGCGGCGCCCTGGCATGCCGCCCGGCCGTGGTCCGGGAGGAAATGAGGGGCCAGGGGGGAGAGGCCCAGGCGGTGGAGATATGAAGCACCGCGGGGGCGGGGGAAGCGGCGACTACGACTACCTCAAAAACCTGTCCGAACCCGATCGCGTGAAAGTACGCGATGCGTTTCAGCAGGCTTGGACGAGTGCGCAGGTTATCCAGGCCCGTGAAAAACTTTCAAAGGCTAACGACGAGTACCGGCAGGCCCTGGAGCAGGCTCTCAAAGCCGCGAATCCTGAAGTGCCCCAAATTTTGGAAACCGCCCGGCAATCTTCCCGAGGTGGAGAGCGCTCCATATCAATGGCGCAAATGCCTGCCGTGGATGATCCGGAATTCGTGCGGAAAGGCCTGCAGCGCCTTGGGATGGAACTCCAGATGTGGGCGCGAACCGAACATCGAGACGGGCCAACCATGAAGTTGCACGAACGGATCCTCATGCATCCTACTATTCGTGAAGCGGTACAGCGCTTGGAAAGCTCGGAGTCCGCTCAAAGACTGGAGGTCTGGGGAAAGCTGCGCGACGCTTACATGGCTGAAGCCAGAAACGAGTTTAGCCAAGATCGGCACGGTCGTGGCAAGGACGGCGGTCCAGGCTCTGGCCCGGGTCCGAGTGGCCCCAATCAGGGCCCACCAAAGCCTAACGGCCCTGGCTCAGGCCCGAATCAAGGTCCGGGACCGGGGCCCGGTCCACGTCCGCTGGATGGCCCTCTTGGCAAGCCCTGAGTGCGAAGTGCAGACCTAGGCGTTTTGGGGATTAGACATCGCTGACTCGTTGTCGAAAGTCTCCATGAGCTTGCGGATCTCTCGAAGCTGCTTCTTGTTGGGTTTAGCCGCGGTTTCATGCGGTTGCTGCATGACATTTTCACGCCGCATTTCGGCGGCTTTGAGGTAGTCCTCCTGCGGCGTCAGATCCTCCATGAACTGCGGCACCATGGGAGCGCCGATCCTGTGAGCGGGAAAGTCCAAGGCACGGACGGTCAAGGTGAGGAAAGGGCGTTTGACCGTGATCAGGTCCCCAACCCTCAAGTTGCGCGCTGGTTTCACGGGGTCTCCATTGATTTCCACCTGCCCTTTGGTGCAGGCCTGTGTGGCCAGGCTCCGGGTTTTGAAAAGGCGGACCTGATGAAGATACAAATCCGCACGCATGAAAAATGCCGTTATCAAGTTTGTGATGAGCCGATTATGCTGACAAATGCTCCATCCATGCCGTGTTCGAATGGGGCAGATGTATGACTATGCAGTACAGTATGCTTCGAAAAATCGCGTAGAACGGATGCAACGACTTGTTCATTCTCTTCGGCATCCAGGCTGCACGTGCTGTACACCAGTTTGCCTCCGCGTTTCAACAGCGGCAAAGCAACCGCGATGATGCGCCGCTGGAGGGCGGCCATCTCCTTGAAGACGGTTTCGTCCAGCCGCCATCTTACGTCGACGCGCCGACGCATGACCCCTGTGTTGCTGCAGGGTGCATCCACAAGAATGGCATCGAATGATCCACGATTCCAAGGGGGTGGCTGACTGCCGGTCCAGTCAAATTGAACGGGCGTTGTCATGGCAGCGGCATGGAGCCGCGCGAGGTTGCCGCGCAGACGCTCGAGGCGGACTGAACTTGAGTCACAAGCGACGATCTGACCCTGCCCCTGCATCATTTGCGCGAGCAGGCTGGTTTTCCCGCCGGGGGCGGCACAGGCGTCCAGGACGAGTTGCCCCGGCTTCGGGTCCAACGCTCGGCAGGCCAGTGCAGTGCTGGGATCCTGCGCATAGCAGCGACCTTCCGCCAGAAGCTCCCGAGGCGTCTCATCAACGCGGTAAAAGTCCGGCACTGAAGTCGCGACCCAGTCCGGGTAATCAGCTGGATCGGGCGGGTTGGGATGGAGGCGATTGATGCGAATATAAACCGGGGCAGGCTCCTGATCCCAGGCACATAGGGCCGCCGTATTCGCCGCACCGAATTGACGTTCCCAGCGACTGACCAGCCAGTCGGGATGGGAATAACGGATCGCGGTAGGCAGCGTTTCGCGTTTCACGAGGAGAGCATCCTTCTCCCGGATGGCCCGGCGGAGGATGGCATTGACCAGGCCACGCGCTTTTTCACCGAGTGCCACGGTTTCGTTCACGGCGGCATGAACGGGCATGTCCAAAATCAGCACCTGCGCCAGACCGAGGCGCAGCAGCCATTCCACCCGGGTCTCCAGGTGACGGGAGTCACTAAGGCGTTCGATCCAATGATCCAGCAGATTCACGTGGCGCAACACCCCGAAAACCAGGGCGAGCAGCAATCGGGAATCGCGCGCGGAAAGCTGATTCTTAGCTGCCTTTTTTTCAATGATGTCATGGGCGAACTCCCCCGAGTGCTCCCATTCGATAAGCGATTCAAGGGCGAGGCTGCGGGAATTCATAAAGGCTGCTGGGCTGGGTAAATAGCGGGATGATCGGCAAAAGGGGCGAAAGGTATTCCGCAATCGCTCCAGATGCCAGTTTCGTTTGTGCTTGTTGGAGCAAAGGCTGCGAGCGCCGCCCGTGGGCGACCACCTCAACGATGCGACCGGCTCACGCCTGAACCGCATGCCGGGCGGTTCGCGACATTCTCACATCAGGCATCGGAAGCCTGGATCACTTCTGCCAAGGCCACTTGAACTTGAGTTTCTTGGGCTCAGGCTGGGCCACGGGTGGAGGCACCACCACGGTGGCGGGCCGCACGGGCCTCGCGACGGGGACAGGCCGTGGAATCGCTTTGTCCCCCTCAATGATGACCGTCATGCCCTTCGTAATCAGCTTGGAGAACCGGATCACATCCCAGTTCGCGGTACGCATGCAACCGTGACTCGAACTGCGGCCAATCGTTTGCGGTGAACTCGTTCCATGGATACCGATGCCCGGTTTGTTCAGTCCGATCCACATGACGCCAACCGGATTGTTCGGCCCGATTGGGAGTTCGTAATACCTGTCGCTCCGCACACCGTACTCGAGGACACTTTTGTCCCAGCGGAAGGTGGGCATCTGAGTGATGCCGAGGATTTTCCAGGTGCCCGGAGGTGTCGCGAGATAGCCACTGCCGGGGGTAATAGGCAGGCTGGCCAGCAACTTGTCACCTTCATACAAACCCAGAATTTTCGCGCGAGTATCGATCTTAATGACACGGGTCAGAAACTCAGGCACCTCGGGCAGGCTGGGGATCGGCTCCAGCTCGTCAATGATGAAGGGCTCCACATTGGGCACTTTCACCACATCGCCGGGCTTCAGTTTGCTCAACTTCATGGGCTGATTGATGAACTCCAACAGATCAGGAGAGCAGTGAAACTTCTCGGTAAGGAACTCCAGAAGCGAGTCGTAGGGCAGATACTTCTTCTTCGCCTGTTCGGAGGGTTGGCTGGGCAGCGCCCCTACAAATTTCAGGTCTTCCTCACGAATGGTGTAGGAAGCGTAAGCCTCACCGACGCTGGAAAGGTCCAGCGTGTGGGTATCCACTTCGGTCTCTGGAATCCCCTGGGACTGCTGATAACGCTTCAGCGCTACCGTCGAATAAGTGCCGGGACGGCCATCGATCTTGCCAGGGGTGAAAAGCTTTGAGTCGAGAAAGATTTGCAGCTTGAGGATGTCTTCGATCGGCTCAGGCGCCTTGGGCAGCGGATTCGGAAGTGGCGCGGCCGAGAGAGAAGCGGAAAGGAAGAAAGACGCGAAAAGCAGACGGATCGGGAATTTCATGAAGGGGATTGCAGCAGCGGGGCGGGGGAATGGAAGCGGGTCGATAATCAAGATGCGTGCAGCATCAGTATGCCTCACGTAGGACAAGGCGCAACTTCTGTTCCAATGGCGATGCAACCCGAGAAGCTCGGGTCGAGGATGGACCAGAGTTACTTCGTCATCGCAGCCACTTCCTTCATCTCCCGCCCCAACGAAGCAACCACACTTTCCGCCATCAGCTTGTACGCCTCGGCCTTCCAGTGGAACTGATCGCCCCGGGCTAAATCTAGTTTGCCGATCACGATGGCATAGAAGTCATTGATGGGCACGCCTGCCTCTTTCATCACTTCAGCCGCCATGCGGTTTTGCTCGATGATAACGGGGTTGATCTCGGGATCGAGTTCGGTTGGCTTTCCTTTGACGGTGACGGGTGTTATGCTCGCCCAGATGATGCGGGCCTTTGGCGATTTCTTCCGGATCACTTCGATGAAACCCAGCGTCAGCGGTTTGAAGGCGCCATCCGGGATTCGCCCTTTCTGCCACCCATGCAGGCCCATATTGAAATGGACGATATCATAAGGACCATTGTCCAGCATCTCTCCCAACAGCTTGTTGAGATGTTCGGACTGCGCATGCGGGTGCATCCAGGCGTCCACGTAAGCTTTGCCGTCCATGGCTTTGATCACGTCATTCATGTAACCACCGAGGATGGAGTCGCCGATCAGCAGGACGCGTGGGCGGGTGGCATCTTCGATGACCGCTTTGTTCAGCTTCCAGCTTTTTCCATCCGCATGGAGGCGTTTGTCTTTCTCCACAGCCGCTGGAGGATCGGCGGAAAAGAGGCTCGCAGTCAAGCCAACTGCTATCAAAAGGACAGAGGTGAAAATTGGGCGTGAGATCATGAATGGTACGCTTGAAAGGCCTTGCTTATTTTCTGGCAAAAACCGGGGCTGCTATGGAAGGAAAAGTGGTCTTGCCTTTTGGCTCCACACAGGTTTGGTAGGGTCCCGACCATCCGTAGCGCGGCACGAAACGGATGGATTTTGGTGACATTATTTCTATTGAGTCACATTCGCACCGTGATTTCAAATCCATTCCATTACACATCACAACGATGAGAACATACTCCATTGATTGCGCCAGGCTTGCGAGGATTCTGAGCATGTTGCTTGCTTCTAGCGGCATCCTGATTTCTTGCGACGAAAAGAAGACAGCCGGAGGTGGTCCCGGTTCCGCGAACACAACATCTGCGGGCGTCACAGGAGCAGTTCACCCGACGCCAGGCGAAACCAAGGCTCCGGTGGTGGTTCCAGACATCGCTCCCCTTGATCATCCCGCCTCCGGCTATGAAGCGGCGAAGGTGATCAATCTGACAACCTTTCCTTTGCCAGAAGGAACGGAGGCCCCGAGACGTCGTAGCATCGCCAGCCTGACCTACGAATCGGCCAAAGGCGTTCAGGAGCTCTACGACTTCCAGAAGAAAACGCTGACCGCGCAACGATGGACGGAGTTGCCCGGCGCCACCGTCACGGCTGAGTATGCCTCCGGCGTGTTTCAGCGTGCCGGCTTCACCGTTTCCGTTTCGGTGACACCCCTTGGTGCACCGGGCAAAGGCATGGTTATACTCACCAATCACGGCAATGTGGATCTCACCAAGCTACCTCTGCCTGCCGGTACGACCCCGATGTATAGCGGACCTGTAAGTTCCATGCGTGTCGCACCTGAGGGCGTTGAAGCGACCCTGGAAGCATGCCGAAAACTCTTGATGGCAGAAGGGTGGGAACTCTACGGTGGTGCGGGCGACAGTCATGACTTCAAGAAGAATGCAGTGCTCTTGAAGGCCACCATCCAGAGCGCTCCCGCTCAAGGCGGCAAGACCATGATCACGTATTCCACTCAACAGTTGCCCGTGGATATTCCCGTCCCGGCTGATGTAGAAGATCTTCGGCCCTCGGATTCCAACGGAACGACCAGGTTTGACACGGCCGCCACGAAGGAAGTCATGGCTCAGTATTACAAGGATGCCCTTGGAAAGCTGGGCTGGAAGCCGAACTATGAGGAGCTTCTCAAAGGAGATGACAACAAATACAGTCTCATCTTCCGCAATCCGGAGAAGGATCTCCTCTGGATCGACTTCAAGGAAGTGCCAGACTCAAAGTTGGGAGTGGTGATCAAGTATCAAACCGCTGCGGAACTGGCGGAAGAGGAGAAGCGCTTCCAGGAGTTCAAGAAGAAGAATGAAGAGAAGCGGAAGGCAGAGGAGGCGGCGGCAGGGAAGTAGTCATCACCTGATTGCTCCGCAGTCGCCATATGCTTGAACCTCACTTGAGTGTAGCCAAATAGCGCTTGGCGGTGGTGATGTGCCCCTCTTGCTTCTCGGACGAGAGGTTCAACCATGTGCGGGCCATCATGGAGAGGCGAGGCTGATTCTCGAAAAACTCGAGGTGGGTGGCGATGAAACTCCAGAACAGTGCGTTCCAGATTTCCGTCCACGGACCATCCGGCTCGTCCGACATCTTGCGGATGTAGTTGGAACCGGAAATATACGGCTTTGTGGTGAATGAGCCTCCGTCAGCGAACTGGGACATGCCGTAGACATTCGGCACCATGACCCAATCATAGGCGTCTACAAAGAGTTCCATGAACCACTTGTAAACATCGTCCGGGTGGATGCGGCAGAGCAACATGAAGTTACCCAACAACATGAGCCGCTCAATGTGGTGACACCAGCCTTCGTCGAGAAGTTGGCGGATGACGCGATCCACCGGAGGAATACCGGTGGTGGCATCATAGAACGCTTTAGGCATGCGCCGCCTAAACTTCCAGAAGTTCCCGTTTCGGATCGGCACACCACGGTGCAGATAGACTCCATGCATGAACTCTCTCCACCCGATAACCTGACGGATGAATCCTTCAATGGAGGGCAGGGCACTTTGCGGTAGGTGAGTGGCCTGATCCAGCACGCGTTGCACGACATGGGCAGGATCCAATAGGCCTACGTTCAAGGCAGGCGTGATTGCGGAGTGATGAATGAATGCATGATGCACCGAGATGGCATCCTCGTACGGACCGAAGTGCGTCAACCGCTCTGCTATGAAGCGTTCCAGCCAGGCATCCGCATCCTCGTGGGTTACAGCCCAGCGGAAGTGATTGAGGCTACCCGGATTGTCCGGAAATCGCTCGCGAACGTAGGCGATCGCTTCGCTGACATAAGCATTGGGGGGTGCGCTGGGTTCCGCAGGCACCTGGTAGGACATTGGTAACTTCTTGCGGTTCTCCACATCAAAAGACCATTGACCGCCGACAGGGGAGTTGTCGTCTCGCACCAGGATGCCCATGCGTTTTCGCTGAGCTTCATAAAACCTGGCCATAAAAGGTTTTGTCTCTCCCGCCAGGTGTTCGCGGAGAAATTCCGCTGGGCTAAGGAAGTTCGGTGAGGCGTGGACGACCAGCTGAATCTTGTTTTCTTCCGCAAAGCGATGCAGTCGCCGCGAAAGGACATCGTCTGCCAGGTGAACCACATGCACCTTTCTTATCTTGTTAGGTAATGCTCCCTGCAACACAGCGACGCTGTCCGTTTTTTTGCCCTGCGGACAGTCAACATAATGCACCGTGTGCCCAGCCTCCTCCAGACGATGAGCATAGGCTTTCATGGAAGCACGGTGCAGCACCAGCTTCTGCCGATGCATCATGGCGGGCCATTGAGGATCGTTCCCGAAAAGGAGCGGATCTTCAATCAGCCAGACAGGGCGTTCTTTCGCAATAGCTGGATGCTCGGCGTAAAGCTGATGGGGATAGATGAGGGCGGCTTCCATATATTTGCAAAGGTGTGCGGTCCGTGCTGCAAAATGCCATCGCGCCAGCACGGTCGAAGGGAGGCAGCAAACAGAGAAATGAAAATCGCCGTGACAGAAATTCAGTCGCTTAGCATACTTATTTCAGTCGACTTCCATCCAATCTCTACCTCCTTCTCTTCATCCCATGCTCCGCCCGCGCAAGAAATACACGGTTTACGATCTCCAACAACTGAAGGGCAAACGCGTGCTCACGCACATCCATGTGAAGTCGCCCGAGGAAGCGGCGGCGGCGGCCGAAGCGGGAGTGGATCTGATGAGTTGCAGCTTCGACTCTCCGGACTCGCAGGCTCGACTACCGAAGCTCGTGGAGGCTGCGCCCGACAGCTTTCTCTCTGCGGCGACACCTCACGGTATGGCTTCAAGGGAGGAAGCGATCCGGGTTGGTTTCCTCGCTTTGGAAAGAGGCGCGAGTTCCGTGTATTGTTCAGCGAGCCCATACATCATTGAAGCAATGGCGAGGGAGGGCATCCCGGTCGTGGGCCATCTGGGTTTGGTGCCACGACATGTGACATGGACGAGCTATCGAGCCATTGGCCGCACCCCGGAGGAAGCGGCGAAGCTGTACGGCAAGATGAAGGAACTCGAAAACGCCGGTGCTTATGCCGCGGAGTTGGAAGTGGTGCCGCATCAGTTGGCGAGTTATCTCAGCAATCAGACGAAGATGCTGCTCATGTCTCTGGGCTCGGGAACGGGCTGCGATACACAATTCCTCTTCTCAGATGACATCCTGGGAGACTACACCGAGCGTCTTCCCCGCCATGCCAAAGCCTACCGGGATTTCGCCGCGGAACATGCCCGCCTGCAAAAGGAGCGCATCGGGGCCTTCCAAGAGTACATCGCCGATGTGCGCGAAGGCCGATTCCCAGCGAAGAGCAATATGATCGAGATGGATGCCAAGGCCTTCGAGGAAGCGGTCAGTAGGATCGAGGGAAGAAGCTGATCGGCGCGCGGAGCGGCCACGTTTTGAAGCCTTTTTCTGCAACCAAATCCAGCCCGGAGACGATTCCTTTTATAACATTCGGAAGGAGGTGATACTGATGCAATCCAATGCAAAATCGCAATTAGAACGTGATGCGGCAAAAATCCCGCAAACAGACTTCCAACATCAGCCCGATCAAAGTTCCCACCAAGCGGAAATTGAGAAGAGTCATTCCGGTGGGGAAAGTCGTGAACAGCGAACTGGGCAGAAGTACCCTTTCGCTAAGTGAATGCCGGTAACCTTACGGTCGAAGAGTGAAGCGAAAGCTTCCTCTCTGTTGTCCATCGGCAAGGCCAAACGCGCAGGTATGATCCACGGCTTCTAAGCCCGTTCAGCCTGCGCGTTCCAAGTCAAATGCCACTTCTTGATCGACGTAGACCAAAGGCCGCCAGCGCCAACCCGACAATCAGATGCAGCACTAGCATCACCACCGCTTTATCAAAAGACACGAGAGGCGAATCCAGAGCTCGAGTCATTTCATCGAAGATGGACGAGTCCTTCATCGCGTCCAAGCTTCCCGCCCAACTCCAATAGGCCGGAATGAAAGGCTTCACAAAAAGGGCCAGCATGGGTGGAAGCGCGAGGATGGCGCCGCTCAATGGGATCTGCAGACCGAGGAGATAGAGACTCCAAATGCCGGCGCGTCCCGGCTTTCGAATGTTTGCCGCCAAGCCCAAGGTCAAAGCGCTCACGGCTGCCGAGACCAGCACCAGCAGTGAAAACTGTGAGATCATGTCTCCGGGAATTCGCTGACAGGTCATCTCCACAAACAGGCCCATCCACAGGGCTTGCAGCAGGACAAAGATCCCGAGGAAGATACCCTTGCTCAGTAGAAAGCTGGAAATGCGGACACCGCCGACTTGCTCGCGCGCGCTGACGGGACGCTCCAGAAGCATCTCGTGCAACGCTGTTTGCACGGCCATGAAGATCACGAGCATGACCTCGAAGAAGACCAACGCACTGACTTGCCGGGCGAGCTTGGCGGTCCAGAGGCCTTGGGCGGCGTCACCCTGCGCTGTGTTTGAGAAGGCCTCATAACCCAGTAGTGCGACGAAGAGTGGCAGGCCAACGATGAGTGCGATCTGCGTCCAGAGCCAGCCACGCTCGCGCTTAAAAATGAGCCAGCGCCGGTGCAGCAACGTTTTGGTTTGAGACATTACGCTTGGCAGCGCTTTCGCCTCGCCGAGAGCGGGGACGTTTCCGGCGGGACCACCAGATTTCCGAGGTGAAAGGTCACCTGGTTGATCGGCATCAGTATCGGAATTTGGCAGGTCTGGAAACTCATCGTCCGATGGCGGTTTCGCCGTGGGCAGTTTGAGGCGTCCGGGGTCCTTGGGTGAAATGCTTTCTTTTGCCGGTTCCGCCTGTGCGGCGCTGGTGCTCAGCCGATAGGCCCGATAGTACGCATCCCGGTGGCGGTTCCAGGAGTCTGCCCAACGATCCGCACTTCGGCGAGCCAGCTTGGTATAAAGCTCGTCTACCTTGTCCGTGCTGAAGTAGTGGGCCAGCGCCCGCGGTGGACCGTGATAAACGACGCCACCCTCATGCATGAGGATGATGGTATCGTAGGAGGAAAGGTTCTGGAGATGGCTGGTGACATGGAGCACCAGACGGCGGGGATTCTTGCGTGAGAGTTCGTGCAGGAGATGAATCATCTCCTGTTCGGCCTTCGCATCGAGATCATGAGTAATCTCGTGACAGACCAGCAGTGTAGGATCGGTGACCAGTTCGGTCGCCAATGTCAGACGCCGACGTTGCGAAAGTGATAGCGAGCCTACCGGGCGACCAATGAGCGCCGTGAGATTGACCTGTGACAATAGGTCGACCAGGACCTTCTCGGCAGCTTCAGCATCAGGCTGTGTGGTGCGGAGTGCGATGCTGGCAGCCAGACATTCCTTCACCGTAAGCTTGGAATGCACTTCGCTATGAGCCGGGAGGAAGCCGACTTCGGACGGATGCAGAGCGCCGCCTTTTTCCAGGAGAGAACGGCCATCCCACGCGAGGTCGCCGCTATCGGGCTTCCGCAGTCCCGCCACCACCTGGAAGAGTTTGCTCTTTCCGCAGCCTGAAGGACCGATGATCGCGGTGAAATGCCCTCCCGGCAGGCTTAAGGTGATGCCGTTGAGAAGCAGCCTGTCCTCGGCTCCCTCTTTTTCCTTGAGCGTGATTTGGTGAAGTTCGAGCATGCAGTTACCCGGTCTGTTCCGAAATAGGACTAAAGCGGTAATTGATGGTGTGGCGAGAAAAACTTGGTCACGATGAAATCGGAATCTTTTCAGTATGAGCAAAAGCCCTAAACAGAAACGGGAAAAGAGGTCCCTCCTGTGGCGGCTGGTTCTTTGGAGCGTGGTCCTGCTGCTGGTGGTGGGCCTGGCATCAGCGGGCTACGCCTACTATTGGGTTAACGATTATATCAAAAGCGATGCCTTTCGCGAGATGGTCGCACGGCAACTGGGGCAAGCCTCTGGGACCAAGGTCAGCCTCACGTCCCTGGAACTCTTCGGTCCAAATGTGCATGTCTCTGAGTTGGAACTGAAACCTCGCAAACGGGAGACCTGGACCCGTCTGGATGCGGAGAAGCTGAAGGTGGAAATGGACTGGAGTCACATCCGTGAGCGACTCGTTCGAGTGCCTGAGGTGAGTCTTAAGTCATTGAGGCTGGAACTGCGCGACGATGCCGCGCCCGATGATCTGCCCATGGATTTGGATCAGGATATTGAAGTTTGGCAGGCTCCGGAGTGGCTGAAAAAATGGATGCCTAATCGGACGGAAATCGGAGTAGTGGCGACCGAGTCATTTTCGATCAAGCCACCGCCCACGGGTGGTATTGCGTTGGAAGGCATGGCGTTGGATGCGAAACCGTCGGAAAGTGGCGGAGCGCCATGGAACTTGCACGGAAAGGGTGGAGCACTCACCCTGCCGGGCTTGGTGCCGTTCGCATTCGATCAGGTGAATGCCACCCTGAATGAGACCGCCCTCATCTTCCATGATGCCTCGGCGGAATGGTATCCCGGTTGCACGGTGACCACCACTGGCGAGATGCCGTTTGGGAAGGACGAGGCCTGGCAATTCAGCGGAAACTTCCGTGATTTGGATGTGCATCATTTTCTTGATGAAGGCATGGCGGACAAGGTGCAGGGCACCATGCAGGGCGCGTACAAGGCCAATGCCAAGTCCGTATCGGGCCAAGTCAGTGTCCATGGGGGCGTCTTGAAAAATATGGCGGTACTGGATCGCGTGGCCAGCGTCACCCGCATGGCGGCCTTTCGCCGGTTAGATCTCAGTCAGGTTGAGGCGAACATTGCACGCTCGGGCCGGGAGGTCCGCATTACGAAGCTCGCGATGCAGAGCAACAACCTCATCCGGGTGGAGGGAAATGTCACCATCACAGGCAAATCTTTGGACGGCACGCTTTATATTGGCGTGACGCCGGAAGCCTTGAACTGGCTCCCGGGCGCCCGCAGCCGGGTGTTCAATGAATCCCGGTCCGGGGGCTTTGCCTGGGCTACGATGAATATCAGCGGCACCGTGGATAACGTGAATGAAGATCTAAGCCAGCGCCTCAAAAGTGCAGTCGGACAGGCGATTCTCTTCGATGGCCCACTGAAGGCAGTGGACTTGGGATTCGGCGTTCTTCAGACAGGCGGTAAGGCTGCAACTGGCACGGTGGGCGCAGGTAAAGGCATTATTGAAGGGACGGGGAAGGCAGCCGGGAAGATCCTCAAGCCCGGAAAGACCTTACTGGAGCGCATCATACCCGGCGGGCGATAACGGATGGCGTATCGCGCATGGCGCGGGGGCCTGGCAACCTATTTTCGTCTTGCGCGAGGCAGTTTCCTTCCCACCCTAACGTCTCCCACCATGCAAAGTCTTTGGAACGACCAAGAAGCCACCACCTTTGGAACTGATCCTTTGGGCCAACGTGTTTACACCTCCCGCCTCCTGGGCCGGAATCCCGAGTTGGTCCTGCATGGTGGTGGTAACACCTCGGTCAAAGTGCAGGAGAAGGACTTCTTCGGTGAGCCCGTGAACGTTTGTTACATCAAAGGATCCGGATGGGATCTGGCGACGATCGAGCGGGGGGGATTTGCTCCAGTGCGGACAGATGCTCTGCATCAAATGGCGAAACTGCCCACCATGAGCGATCCTGACATGGTGACGCAGTTGCGTGTGGCCATGCTGGACCCCAAAGCGCCGACACCATCGGTGGAAGCGATTCTCCATGGAATCCTGCCGTTCCGCTTTGTCGATCACTCCCATGCGAATGTCATCGCTGCGCTGACTTGTCACCCAGACTGCGAAGCTCGCGTGAAGGAGATCTTTGGGGGCCGTGTGCTGGTGGTTCCCTATGTGATGCCCGGTTTCATTCTGGCGAAGACGATCTATGAAATGATCAAAAGCCGCGATCTGCGCGCGGAAGGCATTCAGGGCATGGTGCTGCTGCAACACGGGCTCTTCACTTTCGACGACGATGCCCGGCGCAGCTACGAACTGCACATCGAGATGGTGACCCAGGTGGAGAAGTGGTTCGCCAAGCAAAATTCGGGTTGGCAACCTGCTCAGGTCCAACCTCAGGAAGATTTGCTTGGTCTCGCCAAGCTGCGTAAGGCTGTTTCCAAGAAGCGCGGCCATGCTCAGCTGGCCAAGCTCAATGCTTCACCGGAAGCAGTGGGATATGCGAGTCACGGAGCGGAGCTGGTCACGCGTGGACCTCTGACGCCGGATCACATTATCCGCACCAAGCGCACTCCTGTGTTCATCACGGACGACATCGATGGCGCCGTGGAAGCTTATGCGGGGGAGTATGCGAAGTATTTCGAAGCCAATCAGAAGGGTGAGACCATCCTTGACTCCGCACCTCGGTTCGCAATCTGGGAAGGGAAGGGGATTGTTACCTTTGGTGACACGAAGAAAGATGCCCAGATTGTGGCAGACATTTCCGAGCACACGGCGAAGACCGTGCAGATGGCGGAGGCTGCCGGTAAGTGGACTCCCCTGACCCCCCAGGAATTGTTTGAGATTGAATACTGGGATCTGGAACAGGCAAAGCTGCGCGGTGGTCCTGCACGCAAAGTGCATCAGGGCAAGATCGCCCTGGTGACGGGTTGTGCGGCAGGGATTGGATTCGCGTGCGCGCAAAGCCTCGCCGAGCAGGGCGCCATAGTGGTAGGATTGGATATCAGCCCGGATATCACCGAAGTGATGGCCAAGATCGGTTCAGTCGGGATCGTGGTGAACCTGACCGATGACACGGCTGTGCAGGAAGCGATCGCTTACACCGTCCGTGAGTTTGGCGGCTTGGATATCGTCGTTTCCAATGCGGGCATCTTTACGGCAGGACAATATCTGGAAGATCTGGAGTCCACCAACTGGGACAAAGCCATCGCAGTGAACCTCACCAGCCACCAAAAGCTGATGAAGTACACGATCCCGTTTCTGAAATTGGGCATCGAAAGCAGCATCATCCTCGTGGGCAGCCGGAATGTGACAGCTCCTGGACCTGGCGCGGCCAGCTATTCCTGCTCCAAGGCCGCGCTCACGCAGCTCGGTCGCGTGGCATCTCTGGAACTCGCGCCTCATCAGGTGCGGGTGAACATCATTCACCCTGATGCAGTGTTCGATACGAAGCTTTGGACACCCGAAGCCCTGGAGCGCAGTGCCCAGCGCTATGGCATGACCGTGGAAGAGTATAAGACGAAGAACCTGATGAAGGTGGAGATCAAGAGCAAGGACATCGGTGACATGGTCGCCGCCATGGCCTCGAAGCTCTTCCTCAAGACGACCGGCGCGCAGATTCCCGTGGATGGTGGCAACGACCGCGTGATTTAATTGGGTCCAATGCCGGCTCTTCTGGCTTAGCGCCGGAAGAGTTCCGGTTGTTTGGCATCTTTGGGCACGCGCGTCTCCAGGGATTGGATCTCGTCGATGAATTCGCCGACATCCTGAAACTCCCGGTAGATGGAGGCATACCGCACGTAGGCGATGTGGTCGATCTTCTCCAGATGCTGCATGACCTTGACGCCAATGACCTTGGAGGGCACTTCGCGATGTCCTTCGATCTCGATTTCTGTGAGGATAGAGTCGGCGGCCTGCTCCAGCATTTCAATGCTGACGGGGCGTTTGCCGCAGGACTTCTTCATGCTGTCGATGAGCTTGTCCCGGTCCCAATCCTGGCGCGCCAAATTGCGTTTTACGACCCGAAGTTCATCGTGCTCCACTTGCTCATAGGTGGTGAAGCGGTGATTGCAGGTGAGGCATTCACGGCGGCGGCGCACGGCGCCACCATCCTTCGCCTCACGGGAATCAATGACCTTGTCTTGGGGGCTTCCGCACTTAGGGCAGCGCATATTTTATTTCACTCGATCTACGGGTGGGCAATGTCCCAAAGGGGGGGCACATTCGCAAATGATTTTAAAAAGGGCGGCCCCATGGGCCAAAATCTAACCAATCTGACAGGGAAATTCAGCGCATGGTCAGGACAGCGGTGGCAAAATCCTGAAACAGAGGCGCAAGTTCCTCGCCGCGTGCCAAGGGCTCGATCCATTCCAGCGGAACCTTGGTGATACCATACGCCAGACCAGCGAGGGCCCCGGTGACGCAGGCAGTCGTATCAGTGTCCTCTCCGAGGTTCACTGCGGTGAGAACAGCATGGCGATAGTTGAGTGACTGCAAGAGGCACCAGAGGCTGGCTTCAAGGGTGTGAATGCAATAACCACTGGACTGGATGTCGGAGGGCTGCAGATTCGCGAGGACCTCCGGATTGAGCCGAGAGAGAAGGGGCCACTCGGACTGAAATTCCTCTTGGTGAGGGTAGTAGGTCGCGGCCTGACGCCAGGCTTCCTCCAGAGCCTGCTTGACCGATTCCGTCTCCCAGATGGCCCGAACCATGAGGGTGAAATATCCGCAGACCATCTGAGAGCGGGGATGGCCGTGGGTGACCTGTGAGACCCGGTGGGTTGCTTCTAGGGCAGTGACCTTGCCAGCCTTGTGATGCCAGAGAGAGACGGGCAAAATACGCATGAGCGAGCCATTGCCGTTCTCGTATTCCTGCCGTCCGCCACACCGTTCCGGAGGTTTGCCCTCGGCAAAGCGCGCGATGGCTTGACGCGTGGCGATGCCGATGTCGAACACCTCGCCCCGCGGCGTCCAATGAGCCTGACGGAGCCAGCGGCGGAATCGCTCTGCCAGATCCCGGGTATCGACCTCTGGTCTTTCCAGCAAGGACTCGATTGTGCATAGAATCATGGAGGTGTCATCCGACCAAGTGCCCTCGGGTTGGCCATGCGCTCCGCCGCTCCGCATGCCGGTGACGGGATCGGCCTCGCGAGTCGTGCGGCTTTCAAATTCAACGGGAACGCCGAGGGCGTCGCCACAAACAGCGCCCCACAATGATCCGATGATTTGACTTTCCCTTGAGTGCGGATTGAACATGATCCCTTTATGATTACCCCGAGTTGCCAGTTTGCCAGCGACAACACCTCTGGCGTTTGCCCGGAAGCCTGGGAGGCGCTGGAGGAGGCGAATACCGGCTACCAGCCCTCTTATGGCAATGACAGCATTACGCGTGAGGCGTGTGAAATGATACGCGGTCTCTTCGAGGTGGATTGCGATGTTTATTTTGTCTTTACGGGAACGGCCGCAAATTCCCTCTCGCTGGCAACCCTGGTGCAGAGTTACCATAGTGTCATCGCCCACAACCTGGCGCATGTGGAGACTGATGAGTGCGGGGCGCCGGAGTTCTTTTCCAATGGATCGAAGATCCTGCTCGCCTCGGGCGACCGAGGGAAGTGCGATCCGAAGGATGTCGAGCGGCTCATCACTCACCGGCAGGACCTGCACTATCCGAAGGCAAAGGCGCTGAGCGTGAGTGAGAGCACCGAGCTGGGGACGGTTTATACCGCGGATGAACTTCAGGATCTGTGGGGCATCTGCCGGAGCTATGGAGTGCATGTGCACATGGACGGAGCACGCTTCGCCAATGCGGTGGCGTCGCTGGGTTGTTCCCCGGCAGACATCACCTGGCGGGCGGGAGTGGATGTGCTTTGCTTTGGCGGCACAAAGCTGGGGATGGCGATGACGGAGGCGATCGTGTTCTTCGACAAGGACCTCAGCAAGGACTTCGCCTGGCGCTGCAAGCAGGCGGGGCATCTGGCCAGCAAGATGCGCCTGATCTCCGCGCAGTGGCGGCGGATTCTGAAGGACGATGTCTGGCTTAAGTATGCCAAACAGGCGAACAGCATGGCGACGAAGCTTGCGGAAGGACTGAAGAAGATTCCAGGAGTGAAGCTGGAAAATCCAACAGAAGCGAATGCGGTCTTCGCCACGTTGCCGCCCGAAGTGGACAAGCGGCTGAAGGCGAAAGGATGGGTCTACTACAACTTCATTGGCGGGTGTTCGCGGTTCATGTGTTCCTGGAAAACGACCAAGGCAGATGTGCAAGCGTTGCTGGCTGATGCCCTGCCGTAACGGAAACGCAACACGGACGCGATAGACGTAATATAACGCATGAACGTGCTGCCCAAGAGAGTATCGCCATACATCCTGACCCTGCTGGTCATCATCATGGGGATTCTGGTGTTGTGGCTGGCTCGGGCTTTGGATTCGCCGGAGATCCAAAAGGCGATCCAAAGGAACAAGGAGAAGCAGCGAGAGATGCAGGAGCAAGGCACAGCAGTGCCGGTTGTGGAAAAGACGTCAGGGAGTGCACGCTAAGACGGCAAAACAAGTGGGCAAGTGCGGTTTGGTGTTTAGACCGGCCTAGAAAGGCGTCTACTGCCCCAGAGGCGTGTCAGAATACGCGATATACCGTACTACGTAGTACGGAATGGCGGAAAAGGATTCTAATTTTGCGGTATAGGCTGGTGCAGGAGAGAAGGGGAGAGTCGGTCGGACATGATGGAAGGTGCTGGAGGTGGAGGTGGTTGCAAGGGATGCGGCGGGCGGTTGGAGCGAGCTGGCACTTTGACGAGTCGCTAGTGCTGTGCAGGAAAGACGTTGTGCAAGCCGCGCGTATTTTTTTTGCACATTGTAATTTTCGCAATTCTCCAACTCTTCGCTGTGAAAACTTTCTCTGCTTCAAGATACGTCCACGCTACTCTTCTCACTTTGTTAGTACTTGGGCCTGTGGCCGTCCGGGCGGAGGAAATGGTGTTGTTTGCTTTTGACGATCATAGCATTCCCTGGCAGCACAATCTGAAGCTGACATTGGTGAAGGCCGTTAAACATCCTGGGAATCCGGTCTTGCGGCGTGGTCCGGCTGGGGCGCCTGATCACGGGCATGCGGTCCTGTATGGGACGGTGATCAAACAGGGACACACCTTTCGGATGTGGTACCTCGGTATGCACGAGGGAGAGACGAAGGCAGGTCAGGCCCCTGGATGGTGGCGGCCCATGTGCTATGCGGAGAGTAAGGATGGTATCACCTGGACGAAGCCGGAGTTGGGTTTGGTGGAGTTCAACGGGGGCACGAAAAACAACATCTGCCTGATCGAGGGAGAGCCGTTTTCGATGACCCGCGTGAATGACTTTCTCTCCGTATTGTATGACGAGCAGGAGAAGGATCCGGCCAAGCGATACAAGTGTACCTACATTGCCCACATGCCATATGACGACATCAAGGGAGGCATGAGCCAGATCGGTGTGAAAGAGAAGCGGGTGGGTGTGTTTGTCTGCGCGACCAGCGCGGACGGCCTGAGGTGGAAAATGGTGGGAGATCGTCCAGCGAATGCAGGTGGCGAACGATTTGAGGTGAGCAGCCTGTATCGCTTTGGTGACTTTTATTATGCAACCGGGCAACTCATTACGCCGTGGAGTTGGCGGCCTGATGGCAGTGAGGCGGGACGCGTGATGCTGGCCTATCGTTCGCCGGACTTTGTGCACTGGTCACGGGCCAAGGCATTCTCTTATGCGCGGCCTGGTCAGCTATCTGATCCGGTGGTAAAAGGCCAGCAAATGCACATGGCTGCTGGTCTGTGGAATCGAGGCAATGTGCTCGTGGGACTGCATGGCATGTGGCAGGATGCAGAGGTTGCGCCGCCCAAAGGTGAGTCCTGGAACTACGGTGTGCGGGTGGATCTCGGGCTCATGGTGAGCAATGACGGCATCCACTATCGTGAACCTGTGCCGGGGTTCAAAGTCATTCCTCGTGGAGCAGAGGGCGAGTGGGATGATGTCGCCATTCTGCAAGGTCATGCGTTTGTCAATGAAGGGGACAAAACGATGATCTGGTATTCGCACTGGGATACGGGCAGCAAGCTGAAGAACATGGAGATCGGCCTGGCCACGCTGCGACGGGATGGGTTTGGTTATTTATCCCGGAAAGAGGATGATAATGAGGCGGAGTTCGTGACGAGTAGTTTTACGGCGGGGGGCGGCATGGAATTGAGTTTGAATGTGGATGGGATCACGCCTGATGCGCCGCTGGAGGTCGAGTTGCTGGATCACCTGGATCGACCCGTTGAGGGGTATGCGGCGGTGAAGGTGGTGAAGAATGGAGTGCGGGAGAAAGTGGAATTTGGGAAGGGGCTACCGATGCGGAAGAAGGTGGCGTTGCGGGTGAAGTTTCCGGTGAATAGTGCGGCGAGGGTGTATGCCGTTTATGGGGTGAGTGAGTAGAAAAGTTTGAAGTTCCCCGGCGGGGAGCAGTGAGATAAATTCTGGATTGGCGGCGCACGATTGTCAGGAGTGGAGCCGCTCCGCGCCGGTCGGAGCAAGCTCCTCCAACCACAAAGCGGCAGCAAGCTGCACGCACTCCAGACTGTGCAGTGGTGTTGCGGCGTCTTGGAGGTTTCCCTGCGTCGTGGCAGGTATGGGTCTTGTGGGGCGGCGGCAGCCTATTTTGCCGGGCTTGGCTGACGGGCGCCGCTTTGGATGAGGAGGTCGCGGAGTTGTTTTACGAGCTCTGGTTTGGATTCAGCGAGGTTTTGTTGTTCGGCGAGGTCGGTGCTCAGATCATAGACTTGAGGGCCGGGTACGGGTGGAATGGGTGGTTGATTGCCGCCGCGGTTGGATTCCTTTGGACGCACGGCATTCTTTCCCTGTCCGCCTTTGCCGCCACCACCACCACCTGCTCCAAAGCCTTCGATGAATTTTAATTGGCCGTGACGGACGGCGAAGGGACCTTTGGTGCCACCGTTGTGAGTGATGAAGGTTTCGCGGGGCGAGATGGCTTTTCCGTCGCCAGTGAAGGTGGACCAGACGTTGATGCTGTCGCGGCATTGGCCCGCAGGCACGGTGACGCCAGTAAGGGAGGCGAAGGTGGCGGGCATGTCCAAGTGGGCAATGAGGGCACTGGATTCGGAGCCAGCGGGGATGTGCCCGGGCCAGGTGGCAATGAAGGGGACGCGATGGCCGCCCTCGTAGAGACTGCCTTTGTAACCTTTCAGCGGGGCGTTCGGATTGTAGTCGAAGCTGCCGGTGTCCTCGTAGCCGTCATCCATAACGCCGCCGTTGTCGCTGGTGAAGACAATGAGGGTGTTCTTGGTGAGTTGAAGGTCTTCCAAAGTTTTAAGCACCTGACCGACGGCATCATCCAACTCCAGGATGGCATCGCCACGGATGCCGACACCGCTGGCGCCTTTGAAGCGTGGATGCGGTACGCGGGGGACGTGAATATTGTGGGGGGCATAGTACAGGAAGAAGGGCTTGTCTCTGCTGGACTCGATGAAGCTGATGGCCTTCCTTGCAAAGGAGTCTGACATGTCTTCATCCTTCCAACGGGCGGATTGGCCACCGGTCATCCAGCCGATACGGCCGACACCATTGACGATAGTCATGTCGTGACCATGGGTGTGTTTGAGCTTGAGGAGTTCGGGATTTTCTGAGCCGGTTGGTTCTGTGCCGACCTTTTGTTTGTAATCCACCTTGATGGGATCTTTAGGATCGAGGCCGACGATGCGGTGATTCTCCACATAAACGGTGGGAACGCGGTCGCCGGTGGCCGCCATGAAGAATCCGTAGTCGAAGCCAAGTTCCAGGGGGCCGGGTTTGATGTCGCCGTTCCAGTCGGGACCGCCCTCCGGGCCGAGGCCGAGGTGCCATTTGCCGACAAGACCGGTTTTGTATCCGGCACTCTTCAGGAGGGAAGCGACAGTGGCGCTGCTGGTATCGATGCCGAGAGCCGCGTCGCCGGGAGCGATGCTGGAGGCCGGAGTTTGACGCCAGGAGTAGACCCCCGTAAGAAGAGCGCGGCGGGTTGGCGTGCAGGTCGTGGCAGGCGAGTGGGCGTCGAGGAAGCGGCGGCCGGTGCTGGCGAGCCTGTCGAGGTTGGGTGTTTTGACGTGTTTGGAGCCGTAGCAGGAGAGGTCGCCGTAGCCGATGTCATCGGCCATGATGAAGATGATGTTGGGTTTGGGCTTTTGGGGAGAGGCGGACGTCTCTGCGGCAGTGGTAGAAGATGGGGTTGCGTGGCCGATGAAACAGGAGAAGCAGGCCGCTAGGAAGAAGGGGAGATGGCGGGAACGGAAAGTCATGCGCTTGTTGATCGTTTGGGAATGGAGTGATCTTGCAGGAAGGTTGGGGTTGGGGCGGGTTAGAGCGACAGAGTGAAGGGTGGGTCGGGAGTCGGTAGAGTCAGGAGGAGGTTTTGTCGTGGGTGATTCGACGGTGATGCCAACGAGGACGTTGGCGTTCGCTTCGCGGCTGCGCAGCCCGCGGGTCCGGAGTCGCGCAGCACCGCATACCAATAGAAGCGATAATGACGGAGACTACTGAGGAAGAAGTTGCACAGCATCCACGCTGACGATGCCGTTAGCGTCTTTGTTGCTTACGGTGATGATGACTTCGTGATCGGTGGTGAAGTCGTAGGCGCCGAGGGAGACGAAGTTTTTGTCTGCGGGGGGTGGGGTGAGGCGCTGATTCACCGTGGCAGAGGCGGTGATGCTCTGGCCTTGCTCAATGGTGATAATTACCTTTGAGGCGCGGTTGGTGGAAGGGCTGTAAGCAAAGCGGACGTCGTATTTGCCGGCTTTGGGCACTTTCATATTGAAGCGGGCAGACTTGTTTCCCTGACCGGTGCCACCGTCATGACGGCTGGCGCCGTCGATGGGATTGCCGAAGTTGCTGCTGATCCATTCGCCGACAAAGAGGGCATGCGTTTCGTCCTCCACGATCCCAGGAAGGCTGGAGGAGAGGACGACTTCAGGGACGGCGAGATCGATGACGGCTTTTTGTTCCACCAGTTTGGCTTGGAGAGTTGTCACGTCGATTTCCTGCACGGTCTGATTGTTCTTCATGGCCTGAACGGCGGCAAGGCCGGATGCCTGTCCCAAAGCCATATAGACGGGTTCCATGCGCATGGAGCAATAGGCGATGTGGGAGGCGGAGAAACAGAAGGGGACTAACAGATTGGTGCACTCGGCGCGCTTGGGAGTGATGCTACGGTAGGCAATATTGTAGGGTCTGGCGGGGGCATCCTGGAAAGAGCCTTCATCAGTGACTGTGCCATCGGCAGCTTCGATGCGTTGCACAATGTGGCAGTCGATAACGAAGGAACCCATGCCGACGGTGTCTTTCTTTTTGATGTCAGCCTGGCAGTCCTTTTGATTCATGACGTACTCACCGATCATACGGCGGCCCTCCCGAATGTAGAGAGCGTAGGGCCAGTGATTGTTGTCGGTAAATTCGTCGCGGCAAAGTCCCCATTCGTTCGTTTCATCGCGCAGGGCTTTGGGGACACGTTCGTCGTTGCCAAGGAACCAGAGCATGCCCTGGATGAAATCGGTGTGGTCCTGCCAGATGCGGTCGCGGGTGGCCCAGTCGCCATCGGGATAGGCGGTGTTCGCGCCGGGGTAATCGGTGGAGAAGAGTCCCTGGGCATTGAGGTCATATTTGCCTTCGGCGATATTGCCGAGGTGGAAGAGGCGGCCAAAGCGGACCTGCGGGTAGGCTAGAATGAGCCGCAGTAATAGCTCATAGCGGCTCGCGTCATAGGTCGCGGGCTTGGGGAAGGGGACGCGGATGTCAGGGCGTTGCGTGACGACGACGCGGAAGTTATAGGCCTGAGTGAGTTTGTCCGCGCTGCCGGGTTCCGCTTTGGCTTCGTAGATGCCGAAGAGGAGGTTGCCCTTATCGTCACGGGCCTTGATTCCTTTGGGCGTGCCGTGGATGTAGTGCGGGCCATCGCCGCCGATGCAGGAGCAGACACTGGCCATGACTTCATCTGTTCGGGGACGGATCGGCATGGGATAGAATCCGGCGAGGGATTCATGGTATTGGCTGCTGGCTTCGCGGCCCACGATGTAGCTGATCGAGGCCTTGGCCATAAGGTCGCCTTCATAGCTGGCGTCGACGAATTGCTTCGCTTCAAAGGTAGTGCCGTCTTCGGTGGTGAAGCTGGTGATGCGGGCGTTTGCGTGCTGGACGGCTTTGAGGCGCTGGCCGGTGATAACCTTTACCTTGGCTTCAGCAAGCAAGTCCTGAAAGGCTTTCATGTTGGCCTTGGGTTCGGCATACCACATGAATTTCGGGTCGTAGCCTTTGGCGGCGCGAGTGAAGAATTCGAGGGGGAAACCTCCGATGGTTTCCTGTTTGCCGATATCACTTTTGGCGAGGCCGCCCGTGACCATGCCACCTATCCATTTGGTGGGTTCTACGATGACGACAGAGGCGCCTTCACGGGCAGCGGTGACGCCTGCGGCGATACCGGCAGGGGTGCCGCCGTAGATGACGAGGTCGGCGCTTTCTGCCTGTAGGAAGGACGGGTGGAGAGTGAGGAGGCCGCAGGCGAGCAGGAACAAGGACTTGAGCATGACGGAAGAAGAATAGGACTGCAACGTGGCAAAAAAGAGCCGCCATGTCCACGCTTGAACATGACGGCGAAAAAGAAGGGGTAACAAGATGGATCAGCCGATGAGCTGCGGAATGGCGTGGGCTTCTTCCACGCCGGTGAGGCGCTGGTCGAGGCCCTGGTATTTGTAGGTGAAGCGGTCGTGCTTGAAGCCCATCAGTTGCAGCACCGTGGCGTGGAAGTCCCGGATATGGATCGGGTCCTTCACGATGTTGTAGCTGAACTCATCTGTCTCGCCGTGGATCATGCCGCCGTTGCTGCCGCCACCGGCCATCCACATGCTGAAGCAGCGCGGATGGTGGTCACGTCCGTAGTTCGAATTGCTAATAGTACCTTGGGAATAGATGGTGCGGCCAAACTCGCCGCCCCAGATGATGAGGGTGTCCTCCAGCATGCCGCGCTGTTTGAGATCCGTTATGAGCGCGTGGCATGGTTGGTCGATGTCCTTGCACTGAGAGGGCATGCGGACGGCGACATTGGAGTGATGGTCCCAGTTGTTGTGGTAGATCTGCACGAAACGCACACCACGCTCGACGAGGCGGCGGGCCATGAGGACGGAATTGGCGAAGCTGCCGGGCTTCTTGGCTTCCTCACCATAGAGCTTGTAGGTGTGCTCCGGTTCAGCGGCGATGTCGGTCAACTCGGGGACGCTGGCCTGCATGCGGAAGGCCATTTCATACTGCTGGATGCGCGTGTGCGTTTCAGGATCGCCCACCAGCTTGTAGTTCATTTCATTGAGCGCCTGAAGGCCATCCAACGTGCGGCGACGGACACTGGAGGGCACGCCGGGCGGGTTATTGATGAAGAGGATTGGGTCACCCTTGCTTCGGAAAGAAACCCCCGCGTGTTCGCCGGGGAGGTAACCGGAGGACCAAAGGCGAGCCGAGATGGCCTGCTCCTGATCGCGGTTCGTGGGCGTGGCCACGAGGACAACGAAGGTCGGTAAATTGTTATTCTCTGACCCGAGGCCATACGATGCCCAAGAGCCGAGGCAGGGGCGGCCTGTGATCTGGTTTCCCGTCTGCATGGCGGCAATGGCGGGCTCGTGATTGATGGCCTCCGTGTTCATGGAGCGCATCCAGCAGATGTCATCCGCGGACTTGGCCAGATTGGGGAGGAGTTCCGTGTTCATCCACATGCCGCACTGACCGGCCTGAGAGAAAGCGAACTTCGAGGGCACAATGGGGAAGCGGGCCTGGCCGCTGGTCATGGTGGTGAGACGCTGGCCCTTGCGAATGCTTTCCGGAAGGTCTTTGTCATACCACTCAGCCATCTTTGGCTTGTAGTCGAAAAGGTCCATCTGGGAGGGGCCGCCCACCATGTGAAGGTAGATGACGCGCTTCGCTTTGGGCGCGAATTGCGGCAAGGGATTAGCGTGGGCTACGTTCGCGGCCATGCCTTGTCGGGTGAAAGCGTCGCCCATGAGACTGCTGAGGGCAGCATAGCCAAGGACATCTTTGCCACGCGCGAAAAAGCGGCGGCGGGTTTCCAACTGGTTCCATTCCTGTAAACTCATGGCGATAGGGAAAAGGGGATTCGTCTTGTGGAGAGAGAAAGGGTGTGACCGTTACTTCGTGAGGACTTCGTCGAGATTCAGCATCTGATTGCAGACCATGGTCCAGGCAGCCAGGTCCGCAGGGTCGGCGATGGTCGCGATTTTTCTGTCGCCAAATCCGAGCAGGGCTTGGGCGTCTTCCTTGCTTTCCTGATAGTGCTTCAGCAGATCCTGATAGCTGGCCAGAATGATCTGCAATTCCTCAGGACGGGCCGGGCGGCAAAGCACGCGGTTGGCGATGTCTCCAGCGATGGATGCGACGTCTTGTTGACCCTTTTGCGTCGTCTGCCAGGCGAGGAAACGCGCTGCTTCCACGAACTGGGGATCGTTCATGGTCACGAGTGCCTGCAAAGGGGTGTTGGTGCGTTCGCGGCGTACGCAGGTAACTTCGCGGCTGGGGGCATTGAAGATCTCCATGTTTGGAGAAGGGGCCATGCGCTTCCAGAAGTTGTAGATGGTGCGGCGGTAAACATTTTCGCCGCTGTCCTGGACGTAGTCGCGAGTGTTCCCGAGGCCGACCTGGTTCCAGATGTCGCTGGGTTGATAAGGCTTCGTGCCCGGGCCACCCATCTTAGATGAAAGCGTGCCACTGACAGACAGGGCATAGTCGCGTAACATCTCTGCATCCATGCGGAAACGCTGGCCGCGACTGAGTAGCGTATTGTTCGGATCGACTTCGAGTTTTTCACGTGTCACTGTGGCGTTCTGCCGGTAGGCAGCGGAGGTGCAGAGCAGCTTATAGAAGCGCTTCAAATCCCAGCCTGTGTCGCGGAACTCAATGGCTAGCCAGTCCAGGAGTTCGGGATGACTGGGGGCGGTACCCATGATGCCAAAGTCCTCGGGCGTCTTCACGAGACCGGTGCCGAAAAGCTCCTGCCAGATGCGGTTAACGGTGACGCGCGCGGTGAGGGGATTCTCAGGACTCACGAGCCATTGAGCGAGACCGAGGCGGTTGCGAGGAGCACCTGGGGGCAGGGGAGTGAGGGCTGCGGGAGTGTTTGCTTCCACGGCTTCACCAACCTGATCGTATTGCCCACGCATGAGGATATTCGCCATGGCCTTAGTGCCCATCTTTTCCTGCTGGATGTGGGTGAGGGGGCTGCGGGCTTTAATGGCGTCGCGCTCGCCCTCGAGTTTGACCAGGGTGCTTTCGGCTTCCTGGTAGGGCTGATCCAGACTGACAAGGTAATGGTTAAAGAGCGTGTTCTTATGGTCGGCCGTGCGTTTTTCGGCGGGCGTCTTCAACGCAGCCATTAACGCGGCGATATTCGACAGTTCCTTGACCTCGGCAGGTGTGAGCGCGCGGTCATAAATACGGGCATCCTGGAGGGAGCCGCCGTCAAAGAATTGATCGCGACTGCGCTGTCCGAGGCGGGTGGCCGTCACGGTGCGGATGCTGCTGGCGGGCTTCAGGGTGTTGGTGTCCGTCTTGGTTTTCTGCTCGACGCCGTTGATGTAAATTTTGACGCCCTCGGGTTTGCCGGAACCGTTCCAGGTAACAAAAACATGCTGCCATTGGCCGATGCGCAAGGTGGGGCGTTGTGTGGAGACTTTGAGCGCATTCTGCGGCCAGGTATTGATGATGTGGACCGAGACGGAGCCGCCGGACTGGAAGAGATCCCAACCGCGATGATCTGCGCTCTGGTCCATGCGGGCGATGATGCCACCTGACACTTTATCGCTGCTGGGCTTGATCCAAGCGCCATAGCTGAAGCCTTGGTTCAGCTCGAAGTCGCCGACTTTGCCAAGATCGAAGGTGCTGCCGCGCTTGATGACCGGGGCTGAGCCGAGCTTGCCACCGGGCGTCCAAGTGACAGGTTGCTCGGTTTTGTATTTGGTTGCCCCGCCGCAGGTGGTGACTTCATTGCCCTGACCTTCATTGAGAGGCAGCGCGACGAGGAGGCCATTCTTGGGCAGTTCTTCATCCAAATTTTCAGGTTTGGCCTGGGCGAGCCACTTTTCATAGGGAGCCTTTGCATCGAGGCGACGCTTTTCCCGAACACCGACGGAGGTCGCGATCAGGGTTCCCAGTTGCTCCCAACGAGGCCGGTCTGACTTGCTGGGAAGCACTAGGCTGGGGGTGCTATCTTTGACATTGCCGTCCTTGGGGGGCTGGGTCGTGTTGCGGAAAAATGCAGCCATCGCATAATAATCCTTCTGGCTAATCGGATCGAATTTATGGTCGTGGCATTGGCTGCAATTAGTGGTCAGGCCCATGTAAACCCAGCCCAGAGTCTGCACGCGGTCGGCGGCATAGAGGGCGAGGTTTTCGTCATCAATGGTGCCGCCTTCATTGGTGGTGATGTTGCAGCGCTGAAAACCGGTGGCGATGAGCTGGCTTTCGCTGGGCTTCGGCAGGAGATCGCCAGCGATCTGTTCGACGGTGAACTGGTCAAAGGGCTGATTCGCATTGAAAGCAGAAATGACCCAGTCGCGGTAGGGCCACATCTCGCGGTAGTTATCGAAATGCATGCCGTGGGTGTCACCGTAGCGGGCGGCATCCAGCCAGTAGCGGGCACGGTGCTCGCCGTAGCGCTCGGAATTCAGGCACTTATCAATGAACTTTTCGTAGGCATCGCCAGCCATATCCTTGACGAAGGCTTCCACGGCCTCCGGGGTAGGGGGAAGGCCAGTGAGGTCGAGTGAGACGCGACGAGCGAGGGTGCGGCGATCCGCTTCTTCATTGGGAGTCAGGCCTTTGGCTTCGAGCGAGGCGAGGACGAAGCGGTCGATGGGATTGCGCACCCAGGCTTCATGCTTGACGGCGGGTTGGGCTGGGCGCTCGGGTTTGATGAAGGACCAATGCGGCTGCCATTTCGCGCCCTGCTCGATCCAACGTTTGATGAGGTCTTTTTGCTCCGCGGTGAGGTTCTTGTGGGATTCCGGCGGCGGCATGACTTCGTCTGGATCCGAGGACGTGATGCGCTCGAACATGGGACTCTTCGCTGGCTCATGCTTTACGACGGTGGGAGGAGCTTCTTCGGAGGCAGAGAAGAAACCTGCCTCGGTGTCCAGGCGCAGTCCGGCTTTGCGGGTGCCGGGATCGGGGCCGTGGCAGTGGAAGCAGGCTTCCGCGAGGATGGGGCGAATGTCCCGGTTGAACTGAACTTCGCCACCTGCGGGGGAGGAAGTTGCCGCCGTGGCCATGACGCTGAAGGCGCTGGCGGTGGTGCAGATAAAAGTGCGGAACAAGGTCATGGGTGAGACAAAGGGGTCGACCGGATACTGCGGCGCAATTTTGCCGGTTGGGCGATTCTACCAATTACGCGCGAGGGGCACAATTCTTTGCACTGACGTATTGAACATCACACAAAAGAGCGTCAGCGGCGTCCACCGTATTGCTTTTCGAAGAGAATCTTGAAGGGGTTTTCTGCAGCGAGGGGCACGCCTTCGTTTACCATGAGGGACACGGTGGCTGACCACCATTTTTCGTAATCAGCGTCCATTTTGGACACGATTTCGGGGTGCTGGGCGGCGACGTTTTGGGCTTCGCCCGGGTCTTTGGCGATGTCGAAGAGTTGCCAGGATTTTTTGTTGGCTCGGCCTTCATTAACGAGGTGCCATTGGGTGGTGCGGACGCTGCATTGGCTGTATTTGCCGGTCTCAGGGGGCTGGCCCTGCTCCCAGCGGCCTACATGGGTGAAAAGGGTGCGATCTTCCCAGGGAGCAGAGGGATTTTGGAGAAGCGGGAGGAGGCTGCGGCCTTCGACCTGTTTTTGGAGTTCCGGGCTGATTTTGGAGCCAGTGAGATCGGTGATCGTGCGGAAGAAGTCGACGTGGGCGCAGAGGGGTTTTACGTCAACAGGGGTGAGGGTTCCGGGCCAGCGCCAGAAACTGCTGGCGCGGGTGCCGCCCAGCCAGGGGGAGCCTTTTTGACCGCGCATGCCAGCGTTGAAGATGCGGCAACCCGCGGTGCCGCCGTTGTCGTTCATGAAAATGACGAGGGTGTCGCGCTCCAAGTCCCACAGGCGAAGCTTGTCGAGAAGCTTGCCGACGTTCTCGTCGATGTTCGCGATCATGCCGAAGTATTTGGCGGCGGAGGGCGTCTTACCCAAGGCTGGGCGGCCTTGAATTGGCACTTTGTCTTTGTAGAGAGCCTCGTAGGACTCAGGGACGTCGAGGGGGCCGTGGGGGGCATTCGTGGGGATGTAGCAGAAGAAGGGTTTGGTGCCTTTGGTCTTCTCCACCCAGGATTCGGCTTGGCGGAAGAAGACATCCGTGCAGTAACCTTTGGTCTTCTCGAAGACGCCGTTGTGCAGGATGTAAGGATCGAAATAGCTGTTCCCCGGGGCGTCACCGCAGCTGCCGGGATAGGCTTGGCCGATGCCGCCGGCGCCATGGATGAAGACTTCGTCGAAGCCGCGGCGGCCGGGCTGGTACTCCGCTTCATCGCCGAGGTGCCATTTGCCGAAGATGCCGGTGGCGTAGCCGGACTGTTGCAGGATCTGGGGTAGCGTGGTGGCTTTCAGCGTCAGGCGCTCGCGTTCATATATAGTATGAGTCACGCCGTTGCGGAACTCATGGCGGCCCGTGAAGAGCGCGGAGCGGGTGGGGGCGCAGGTGGGGCTGACGTGGAAATCGAGAAAGCGGACGCCTTCGTTGTGCAGGCGATCGAGGTTCGGGGTCTTCAGGATCGGGTTGCCATGCGCGGAAATGTCGCCGTAGCCCTGATCGTCGGTGAGGATGAAGATGATGTTGGGCCGCTTGCCCGTGAGGGTTTCGGCCGCTTGGGAACAAGCGGCGAAAGCGAGGAGACTGGCGACAAAGAGTCTGGCAAAAAACATCCCCTCTCAACGCGAGGCGGAGAGGGGATATGTCAGAAAGTAAAGGCTAGCCACCCTGCTCGGTCCATGAATCAGATCATCTTGAGGAAAGACTCGCGAAGCGGGATGATCTTCCGGTCGAGATTATGCTGGGCGGTGATGTGCCGGAGGGTACCGCTGCGGGCGCGCATGAGGATTGAATGGGTTTCCGCCATGTGACCGACGAGCTTCACGCCGGGGAGCAGGGGG
Organism: Phragmitibacter sp.; assembly: GCA_965284365.1. Classification (GTDB taxonomy): domain Bacteria; phylum Verrucomicrobiota; class Verrucomicrobiia; order Verrucomicrobiales; family Verrucomicrobiaceae; genus Phragmitibacter. The sequence goes on along the minus strand of OZ260079.1, from coordinate 5,219,141 downwards.
CTATCGCTGATGCCAGTGGCACAAAAGAGAGCGCTTTCTCCCAGGATAAGATCGTTCGCACGATACACCTGGGTGAGTTCCTCGGGCGGCATTTGCGCGGCGATTTCCGCCCGATGTTCGTCGCTATGAAACCACATGCGCAGCTGCATGTCGCCACCGAGGCATTTCAGCGCAGCGGCAGCGAGGACGCCTTCCGGAGAGCCGCCCATGCCGACATAAAGATCTACTCCGGTGCCGGGGAGAGATGGGGCGACGGCGGCGGTGATGTCGCCATCCGAGATAAGGCGCATGGCGGCACCCGCGCGGCGGACATCCCGAACAATTTCACCGTGGCGGGGACGATCCATGGTGACGACGACCAGTTCCGAGACGCGTTTGCCGAGGGCTTCCGCCACAAAGGAGAGGACCTCCTGCAAGGGCATGTCTAACAGACTGCCTCCGCCCAGGCTCTCCAGCGCCGCTTTAACAGCGGGGCCGTAGGCGATCTTGTGGCTGTAAAAGCTCGGCAGGTTCTTCATTGCCGGGACGTTGCGGTCGGTGCGCTGCGCGGCGGCGATGACAGAGATGCTGTTTGGCAGGCCTTTAGCGATGTTGGTCGTGCCATCAATCGGATCCATGGCGATGTCAAAGCGCGGGGCGCCGTCTTTCCAGGTGCCGAGATGTTCACCGATGAAAATGCCGGGAGCCTCGTCCTTGATGCCTTCGCCGATGACGACTTCTCCTTTGATGTCGAGGATATCAAAAACGCCCGCTATGGCCGCGCAGGCGGCGGCGTCAGCTTTTTCTTTTTCGCCGCGTCCCAACCAATGGATGGCCTGGAGGGAGGCGTTCTCCGTAGCCCGCACGAATTCAAATTCCAGCACTCGCTCCAGATCGAGAGGGCTGCGCATCGGAGGAAGGGATTCAATCATGGGAAGGTGAGGGGTGCGAGCGTTGGCGCGAATGAATTTACGAGGGCGAACACTCTGTTTAGCCAGTTCGCGTGTGGGATGCAATTGCGAAAGTGGGGCGAGATGCTGACAAGGGCATTTCGGTCGATATCCGATAATTCCCCCTGGCATCCTCCTAACAAAAGTGTGAGCCGTATTTCGACTTGGCTCGATGGAGAAAGTCGTGGAAAAGCTCAGTTGGGTCAACCGGGCCACGAACGGATTGCAAAACAAACTTTCTGGCAGTGTGCAGATAGAGCCGTTTTATATAACTACGTAGTCATATATCCAACCAAGCGGAGGGCACCCTGGAGCATCGAGTCGATGGTGTGATCGGAAGAGACAGGAAGAGTTTGGAAGCCCGATTCGCGGCGGAACCAGGTGCGTTGGCGTTTGGCAAGCTGGCGGGTGGCCAGTTGAATTGCAGCAATGGTTTCTTCAAGGGTGGCGTCCCCGGCGAGAAAACGGCTGACTTCCGGTACGCCAATGGCCTTTTCCGCGGTGCCGGAAAGCTCCGGCAGGGCCTGGACTTCGGCGATGAGACCGTCCGAAAACATGTGCCGCACCCGCTGATCGATGCGGGCATTGAGAACATCGCGATCCCACAGCAGGCAGAGGCCGGTGAATTCCGGCTGGGTTTGATCCCGGTCCCAGGCCGTACGCAGACGGGATTGGGGCTCGCCTGTGATAAGGCAAATCTCAAGCGCACGGGTAACGTAACGGTCATTCCGGAGATTCACCGTATGGGCGGCATTGGGGTCCAGTCTGAGGAGTTCAGCGACTTTTTCTTCCAGTGGGGCGGGAGCGAGCTGGGCTCGAATGGCATCATCGGAGGGCAAAGGGGAGAGGCCGTGGGTCAGGGCCTTTAGATAGAGGCCGCTGCCACCGGTGATGATCGGTACTTTTCCGCGTGCCAGAATGTCCGTGATGATCGGCTGGGCGAGAGTGGCGTAGCGACCGGCATTGCAGGTATCCGTAGGAGGGAGGGTGCCGTAAAGATGATGCGGGACTAAAGCGCGTTCAGCAACGGTAGGCTGCGCGGTGCATATCTCCAGTCCAGAATAAAGCTGGAAGGCATCGGCATTGACGATCTCCCCCGCAAGCGTCTGAGCCAAGGCCAGTGCGAGCGCGGATTTGCCGGAAGCTGTGGGGCCGGCGAGGTAGATGGAAGAGAGCTGGGACGGTCGGGACAAGAGAAGGAATGTTCCTTGGACGGAGGGGATTGTAAAGGTGAGGGAAGGTGAGTTGGGTGAGCAGGTATTCTGTTTTTTGCCGTGCGAACGATCATTCACTTGCCGCGCGCTGGCCAAGGCGCTCCCATGTCACATGAACCTCGCAATTCTCGACGCGTTTACGGCCAACCCCGGAGACCTTTCCTGGGCCGATCTTCAGTCATTGGCCACCGCCACCTTTTATGATCGCACAGCCAGCACTGAGGTGATAGAGCGCGCGAAGGACTGCGAACTGCTGCTGACCAACAAGACGGTGCTGAATGGCGAGACTTTGCGGCAACTGCCAAAGCTGAAATACGTCGGTGTGCTGGCGACAGGTTACAATGTGGTGGATGTGGCTGCGGCGAAGGAACTGGGGATCACCGTGACGAATGTGCCAGGCTACAGCACCCCATCGGTGGCACAGACGGTTTTCGCACTGATCCTGGAACTGACGCATCATGTGGGTGATCACTCCCGTACTGTGCATGAAGGGAAGTGGGCGAAATGCCCGGACTTCTCTTACTGGGATCATCCACTCATCGAATTGAGCGGTAAGACGCTGGGCATCATCGGCTATGGATCGATTGGAGAAGATGTGGCACGTATTGCCCTGGCTTTCGGCATGAGACTTGTGGCGCATCGACGTAACTGGAGTGACAAGCCGCTGAAAAACGTGGAAGCGGTGTCGCAAGAAGAGTGCTTCAAACAGTCCGATATCCTCAGCCTGCATTGCCCGCTGACGGAGGACACCAAGCATTTGATCTCGAAACCCAACATCGAACTGATGAAGCAGACTGCCTTCCTGATCAATACGGCGCGAGGACCACTGGTGCATGAACCTGATCTTGCTTTTGCCTTGCATGAAAAGCGCATCGCCGGAGCGGGTTTGGATGTACTTTCCAGTGAGCCTCCCGCTGCTGATAACCCGTTATTGTCCGCGCCGAACTGCTATATTACCCCCCACATTGCGTGGGCCAGCCGAGAGGCACGCAGCCGTTTGATCGCGGAAGCTACCGCAAATGTGCGCGGTTTCCTGAATGATGAGCCGCGGAATGTCGTTGCCTAGGTTCGGCGCGTGAGATGCGGATAATCGATCCGAAAAGGGAATTGACGTCTGCAGCCACGCCCTGCTTTGCTTTGCCTTACTTGCTTCCCGCTAACTGAATCATTCTTTATGTGCCTGTTCACTCCCATGAATTCCGTCGTCCGTCCGTTGGCCATTTTGTCTTTGCTCTTGCTAGGGCAAATGGGAGGGGCATTCGCGCAAGCTCAGTCTGGAGCTACGGCGCCGACACTTCCGGAGAAGTTGATGCCAGCCGGATCTCAGGTGGAGTTGATCAAGGATGGATTCAAATTCACGGAAGGTCCGGCGCTGAGTCCGGATGGCGCGATCTTCTTCAATGACATTCCCAACAATCGGACGCATCGTTATGATCCGGCCACGGGTGAAGTGACGGTAGCTCGTGAGGATACAGGAGCTGCGAATGGGTTGGCCTTTGATGCCCAGGGAGCGCTGCTGGCCTGTGAGGGTGGGAATCGGGTGGTGACACGGCAGATGCCGATGTCGAATATTGAAACCATTGCTAGTGACTGTGATGGCAAAAAGCTAAACAGCCCGAATGATCTGGATATCGATCAAAAGGGTGGGGTGTATTTCACAGATCCGCGTTACGGCAAAAAGGACGATGTGGAGCAGCCAACGGAAGGCGTCTATTATTTGCCGGCCGGCGGTGGCGCGAAGGTGGTGCGGGTGATTGATTCGCTCAAGAAACCGAATGGCATCTCACTCTCCAAGGATGGGAAGACGTTGTATATCGCTGACAATGGCGATGGGTCTTTGCACGCCTTTGATGTGAACGCGGCAGACGGCACGGTGAGCAATGGGCGTCTGTTGTCAGCGGAAGCGCCGGTATGCGACGGCATGTGTGTGGATGCGCTGGGAAATTTGTATGTGACGACGTCCGAGGGCGTGAAAGTGTTCACGGCAGACGGGAAGCACTTGGGAACCATTGTCGTGCCACTGGCTCCGGCGAATTGTGCGTTCGGCGCGAAGGGGACGAAGACGCTCTATATTACGGCGCGGGGCGGGTTCTTTAAGGTGAAGATGGCGGTGGACGGGATTAAATAGGGTGTCTAGCTGTATGTAGACGAAGGCGTGGAACTGCCTTCTAATCCAAGTATCCCACATGGAAGACGAATTCTACGATTCAGACGAGTTGTTTTATGGGCACCCGGATTGGACGAGGCTCGTTGAAGAAGTGCTATCCGGACAGTTCGACAGTTTAGATCAACTTTCCCAGATTCGATATTTGATAGGCGTGCTGCTGGCTGAAGTGGCTAACGGAGGGATGGAGCAATGGTATGATGGCCAAGGTGGCCTGGCAGTCGAGACTGTTGCTGCGCTTCGCTCCATCGGTGCCTATCAGACTGCCGAGAAGTTGGAAGTGTTGAATGCTCATTTTCCGGGGAGTGGTCCGAGTATCTTCGATGATGAGCGCAGTGTGCAACTCGGACAACTGATAGAGACATCAGACAGTTTTGGTGATGGCCTTGATGATTTAGATGTTTGGCTCATGGGCGATTTGCTTTCCGACGATGTTGGTGATGCTGATGTCGATGAAGACGATCTCCCTAAACTCTTTGCCAGGTTTGAAGAAATTGTAGGAAGATGATAATGCCATGGCCCTCTCCCAAAACCTTCGTTTCAACGCAAGCATTCCAGCAGATCCAGAGGAGAGAAATGGCGCGTCTCTCCAGATAGCACTCGGACTTGTTGAATACTTGCGATACCATGAGTGGCCGGTGGCGCAGCCGCAAGATTGGCGTGACTGTGGATGGTCATTACGCTGTGAGCGACATGGCAGCAAGGTGGACATAACGATCGCCGAGTTTGAGCCGGGCGAATGGGTGTTGCAGATTGCTCCGACATCTAGTCCCGGATTCATTGGCAAGCTCTTTGGTGGGAAGGTCTCTGCGAGTGATGGTGACATGTTTGACTTGGCTTTGGCCGTGCATCAGTCGCTTTCGACACTGGCCGATTTCAAGAATCCGCGCTGGTGTTGGGATGCGTTTCCGGACGAAGAGAATTCGACCCCGTTGCCGACAAAGGCAGAGAATTAGGTTGGGTGGGACGGGTCGGTGAGGATGGAGATAGTCTGGTGTATGCCCCTCCGGCCCCGTCGGAGCTTTGCTCCTCCAGCTGCAAAGTGATAGCTGGCGCAACCGCACCCATAAATCTGCTCTTGCTGGCGGGAGGCGTGGGTGCTTTGAGTGATTGGTGGGATGAATAGCCTTGGCGTGGTTGCGGAGAGGAAGCGGTGATGTTAGAGAGGGCGCACATGATGCCCAAATTTGACATCAAATGTCTGGTCTCCAGTGCGCAGACTGGGGGTGCCATCTCGGTTTTTGAAGAGACTACTGAACCTGGCAAAGGGCCGCCGCGGCACATTCATAAAGAGCAGATGGAGATCTTCCATGTGATCTCGGGCACGCTGAGTTCGAGGTAGAAGGGGTCCGTTCTATTGTCACGACTGGCGGATCGGCAATGGTTCCTCCAGGCTTGGTACATACGTTCCGCAATGCGGGGGACACTCCGGCCACGTTTCACTTTGAACTTTTGCCTTCAGGGAACTCCGAAGAGGCGTTTCAAACGTTGATTGCAGGGGATGTTGGGGATCCTGAGGCCTTCTTTGAGAAGTATGGCATGGTGTTGGCGGGACCTCCGTTGGAGTAGGAAGAGATGCGGAATCCAGGGTGAGGACCAGCGGGCGCAACACTTTCAGTGTTGTATGTTAAATCCCTTCTTTCCAAGGTTGCGTCTTCGCGCAACCTTGGGCTTTACGGCGGAATGCCGTTGGCATTCAAGGAGAGTGGGAGTCGATGCGAAGGCAATGCTAATCGCTGATGCACTTCCAATTTGAGGGGTGCTTTCTGCCTAGGTGCGTCGTTGATGATGCAGCGTCTCCTGACGGCTCATAATCTTGAGAGTTCCTTGCGAAAATTTTGAAGACCGTAGGAATTCGCCTCCGATTGAAGGGGGGGCTGGAAATGCGGAGGGTGCCTCTCGCGAGACTGCTCTCGCCCAACACCTCTACTTCATCGGATGCTCTTTGAGCAATTGGTCGGTGGTGTAGAGCATCATGCGACCGGGGTTGGCATCGCGAACGGCTTTGATCTGGTCGGGATTCACGGGGTCCGCCTTGTTGCCGAAATGGTTGCGTACGAAGGTGAGGACGGCGGCGAGTTCGTTGTCGTTCAGCATGCCGGCGAACGGGGTCATGGGGACCTGACCATCGTATTTCTTGCCATTCACTTCGATGGGTCCCATAAGGCCATAGAGTGTGATCTTGATGAGGCGCTCGGTATCGGTGGTGACCCAGGGACTGTTTTCGATGGAAGGGAAAGCAGGGTCGAGGCCCTTGCCATTAGGCTGGTGGCAGGTGACGCAGTGGCCTTCGCGGAAGTAGATCTTCTGACCAGCAAGGAATTGAGCCTTCGCCTCCGCGGAGAGGTGCGCTGGCGCGGGAGCTTCAGGATGGTCGGCGACGACTTTCTCCGCGACACCGGCGAGGCGGTCGGCCGCCGTCTTGATGGCATTCTGGTTCCAGACGTCCATGGGCTTACTGGCGGCCACAGCGACGATCTTCTTCGCGGCGGCGAGATCGGGCAGCCAGGAGGCGGCGACGGCGGCTTCGAGTCGAACGCGGCCATGCTCATCAGCAGCCGCTTTTTCCAGAAGGGCGGCGGCATTGGCCACGCGGTCGTGATTGTAACGCAAGACGCGGACAGCGGCGGATCGGACATGGAAGTCCTTTGACTGCAAGAGCTTGTTGAGAAGCGGTTCGTCCACCTTATTCAGGCCCCAAGTGACCCAGAGGGCTTCCAGGAGATTGTGTTCATATCTGGAGTCTGACTGATCGAGTTCGGCGATCCAGGTCTGGATGGCGGGCAGGACTTCGCTGGCAGGACGGCTGCGGAGTTCATTGCGCGTGCGGTAGCGGGCACGCAGTTCGGGTTCCTTCAGGTTGTTCAGCAACGCGGAGATGGTGGCGCCGGCGACCTGCGCGGGCTTTACGAGGGGGCGCGAGGGATAAGTGATGCGGTAGATGCGGCCATGCACATGGTCGCGGAGAGGATCGCGGGCATTGTGCTGCATGTGACCGATAAGCACATTGTGCCAGTCGATGAGATAGAGCGAGCCATCCGGGGCGAACTCAATATCGGCAGGGCGGAAATTGCCATCACTGCTCTGGAGGAGATTCTGGCGAAAAGCGGTCTTCCAACCGGTGCCGTCGTCTTCAATCTGATGCTGTTTCACGCCAAGAAAGCCAATGGCATTTCCGAGGATGATGTCGCCCTGGACGGCATCGGGGAAATGGCGGGAAGAAACGATCTCCAGGCCTGTCGTGGGGCGGACCTTCTGACCTTCCGGGACGAGATCCGGGGTGGAGGGGGTCTTGCTCCCGAAAGTGGGCTTCACGGAGACGGGCAGCATCCAGTTCATGCTAGTGCCGGAGGTATGGAGGAAAAAGTCCTGGCCCCACTGATCGAAAACGACGCCCCAGGGGTTGGGAATGGAAAGCTGTGCAGTCCTCTCGAGTTGGGAGCGCTGCGGGCTGTACCGGAAGAAGCCACCATCGACACACCGAACGGGACCATACGCAGTCTCGACATTGGAGTGGAGGAAAACGCCCTCGCACAGGATGATGCCGCCGCTCGGATCCGCCGTAAAGGCGCTGATGGCGTGGTGAGTATCGTGCGTATCGAAGCCGCCGAGGACGATCTCCGTGGTGTCGGCTTTGTCGTCGCCATCGGTGTCCCGCATAAGGACGAGATTCGGCTCCTGGGAGACATAAACACCGTCTGCGGCAAACTCGAAACCGATGGGCAGGTGGAGATGGTCAGCGAAGACAATTTCCTTGTCCGCTTTGCCATCGCCATTGGTGTCCGCATAGATGAGGATCTTGTCATTCGGCATGGCATCCCCCGGGCGATAATGGGGATAGGTGGGCATGACCGCGACCCAAAGCCGGCCTTTGGCATCAAAGGAGAGCTGCATGGGATTTGCCAGATTCGGGAATTCCTTTTCGCTGGCAAAGAGTTCAACCTTGTAACCTTCCGGCACGGTCATGGTCTTCAGGGCCGCATCGCCGTAGAGATACTCCTGACTGCCATTCTTCGGACTCGGCTGATAATTGGTGGGGACAGGTGGCAAGACGCGGGTCTTGCTGTCGTCCACCGTGAGACTTGTTGTCTTTGCGGTGGCGACATTGTGGATGAGCGTGTCGCGTAGAGCGGCCATCTCACGGGACTTCTGAACTTCGTCGGGATAGTTCTGCGGACCGTAGGGGTTGTAACGCTGGCCGTGGGTGTGGACGCCATTGAGGATGTGGTAGTCGTTGTTCCAGAACCAATCCTTCTGCTTCACAGCTTCATGGACGAGCGCGGGATCTGCTTTGGAAGCGTAGGGTTGAGCTCCGAAAAGCCCATTGGCGAGGATGGGTGCGAGCTTCTGGTAGCCCTGATCATTCGGCACAAAGCCGCGGGTCGTGAGCGGGGTTTTGCTCTCCGCGTAAAGAGCCTTCGTGGGGGTGAAGAGGTCGATGAAGGTGAGGCTGTGCTTCTTTGCGACGTACTCGATGGCCTTTGTGTAGAGCGCGAGGTTGGCGTTCTCCTTCTGACCGTTCGGCAGGTCATGCAGTTTCGTTTGATCTTCAAAGGCGATGGGAGAGACAAGCACCACACGGGGAGCGGCTTTGCCGTTGTAGGCCTTGCTCAGGGTGTGCACGACCCAGGCATCCAGTTCCGCTTCGAAGTTGGCGACTTTAGATGGGCCATCGAAGGATTCATTGTAGCCGAAAAAGCCGACGATGGTGTCCGCCTTCAGGAAAGTGAGCCACTGGTCAGGCGTGGGGAAGAAGCCTTTGCCATTGTGGACCGTCAGTTCGGGATGGAATTTTTCCGCGCCGGGGAAGGCCCATTGAGAGGCGCGGGAAGGGTGAGGGCGAAAGCCGGGGGTGTCGCCGACGCGGCCCATGTTCCGAACGAAGAGAGCCTGCTCGGGATAACGCAGATGCAACTCGGTTTCGAGACGGTGATAATAGACATCCCGCTCGGCGAGGCCATTGCCAATGAAGATGATGCGTTCACCTTTCTTTGGAGAAGCCACGGCCTGAGGACGGGCGGATTTGGCGGCGGTTGGTTCGGCAGAAGGGGCATGGGGCGCGCCGGGTCCACTATTGTCGGTGTAGCGGGGCTTCTCAATCCCACCGGTGGCCGGGCTTTTGCCGAGGGCAAAATCTTCAGGTTTGCGGTTTAGCTTCTTATAATAGTCGCCTTTGAGATTGCCGTAGTAAGTGGGCTCGAATTTGTCCACGGGCGTGACATCGGCTTTGGCAGGGACCTTTTGCGCGGTGAGGTAGAGCGCGGCATTGATGATGAGGCGGCGCAGATTTTCGTTCCCGAAGTCCACGGAAGCACCAAGGGTGGTGCAGAAGGCTTTCCCTTTTGTGGTGCCGTTTGGCGCCATGTACTCGCGAAGCCAGGCGAGGGGCATCATGGGTGCATTCTTCGGGCCTGTAAGGTTTTTGGAGGCGCCACTGAGGGATTCCGTGACAGCACCGCGCAAGAGGATAGTGGCGGCTTTTTCGTCCAGGTTCTTGATGCCATAGACATCGGTGAAGCCGAAGATTTCGCCCACGCCACGGAGGATCTCATTCCCCTTATGCGCGGCTTCGATAACGCTGCGGGTGCCTTCCTTGTTGTGCGCGCCGTGGTGGTTCACCCAGCGCTCGCCGAGGATGTTGAAGCCGAAGTCGGACCATTTGAAATCGCCTGTCTTGGCGCTGCCGGAGAAGGCGTGGGTGGCGGTGCGGAAACCGATCACGGGTTTGCCTGCATTCAGGAATGCCGCGATCGGGGCCAATTGCTCGTCGGGGAGTTGGCGGAAGCGAGTGCCAATGATGAGGAGATCGGCGCTGTCCAGCGCGGCGGTGCCGGGGATGTTCTTCTGATAGTTCGAGTCAATGTAGCCGCCGTCGGGGTTGATGGAGAAGAGGACGGTGCAGTCGTAGCCGTATTTCTGGCTGAGGAGCTTCGCCAGCATGGGGCAAGACTCCTCGGACCGGTATTCTTCATCGCCAGAGATGAGGACGACCTTTTTGCCATTGGCGGTGCCTTCCTTGGCAGGCAGATGGAGCCAGTCGGCGCTGAAGGAGGGATGGACTACGAAGAGAGCGAGACTGAGGGCGAGGAAGAGCGTGCGTTTCATCAAGGGGACTGTCGGACGGGTCTGGGCTGAGGGCGGGGGGAGAAGCTATACGTTCCGCCAGCGAAGGTTTTCAATAGATAAGAGACGATATTCTCGATCAACCCGGTGGCCAGTCCAGCGGGCGGCCGGCGAGGAGATGGATATGCATGTGAGGGACGGATTCGCCGCCGTCTTTGCCGTGGTTGATGACGAGGCGGAAGCCTTTGTCAGTGGACTTGACGCCCAGGGTGTCGGCGACTTTGCCCGCGGCCAGGAGGAGGGCGCCGAGGAGGCTCTGGTCTGAGGGAAGGGCCTCGCCTACGCGGGGGATGACGCGTTTGGGGATAATGAGGACATGGATGGGTGCCTGCGGATTGATGTCATGCATGGCCAGGCAGTCGTCGTCCTCATAGACGATCTTGGCGGGGATCTCGCGGGCGATGATTTTTTCGAAGATGGTCATGGGGGAGGGAGTTTCAAGTTTCAAGGGGCAAGTTTCAAGCAGGAAGGTTGGGGGAGGGGGATGTTGTTGTTTTGTGTCCGATGGCGATGGGAAGGGGCGGAAGAATTTTTCCGGAAAGCAGGTCTGGTTGTCCTGGCGCGAAAGGTCTATTCGTCGTGAATTTGTAAAGCGATCGTCTGAAACTGAACTCAAACTTTATCCAGCCATTCCTACCATGAGCGATACCACTGAAGCCCCCAAGCCATCACCCTTGTCCGCGCGCGAACTCAAGTTTTCCCGTGAAGTGCCGGTTTCGCCGGAGCGCCTCTTCCACACGTGGCACAGCCGCATGACGGAGCACTTCACGCCGGCGCCATGGAAGACCGTCGAAGTCGAACTTGACCTGCGTCCTGGCGGCATTTTTCGATCCGTCATGCAGAGCCCGGAGGGCCAACAGTTTCCGAACGTCGGTGTGTTTCTGGAAGTGATCGAGAACCGGAAGATTGTTTTCACCGATGCCTACAAGCCAGGCTGGGAGCCGAACCCGGAGCTTTTCTTCACGGGGATGCTTGAGTTTGAACTGCTGCCCAACGGGGGCACGCGCTACACAGCGACGGCGCGGCACTGGTCTGAGGAAAAGTGCGAGAACCATAAGGCAATGGGCTTCTTTGAAGGCTGGGGTGTCGCCTTCGACCAATTGGTCGCAATTGCGCAGCAAGACTAGAACTGGCCGCAGAGCCTGAGCGCCGCCTGTCTCGATCAGGAATCGAAAAGGCGGCGCATTTTTCCATCGCCAAGAAGGCGCTTTGCGGCATTCTCATGCCATGCAATACCTGGCAGATATCCTCGTGCTCCTGGCCTACTTCGGCGTCATCATGGGCATTGGGCTGGCGCAGAGCCGGAAGAACAAGAGTGTGGAAGGCTTTACGCTGGGAGACCGGGAGATGGCCTGGTGGGCGGTGCTGGCATCCATCATCGCGGCTGAGATCAGTGCGGCGACGTTTTTAGGGGCGCCCGGGGAGGGGTTTGATAAGCGAAACTGGACCTATGTGCAGCTCGCCATCGGCACCATCCTGGCGCGCATCTTCGTGAGCTTCATCTTCATCCCGATTTATTACAAACACGGGGTGATCTCTATTTATGAGTTCCTGGGCACGCGGTTCGGGCCGGTGACCAGAAGCTTTTCTTCGATCCTATTCATGATCACGCGGGTGCTGGCCATGGGCACCCGGTTGTATGTGTCTGCCATCATTGTGGTGCTGGCCTATGAGATGTTCACGGGGCAGCCGGTGACGCCGCAGGAGAAATTCTGGCTCTTCGCGGGGGCGTTGGTGTTGGTGAGCCTGGCAACGGCTATCTATACCACGGTGGGTGGGATTCGAGCGGTGATCTGGACGGACTTCATCCAGGTGACGGTGCTGGTCGCCGCAGTGGGTTTTGCGATCGCGTTCCTCGTAGGGAAAATCGAGGGAGGCTGGGAGGCCATTGGGGCGCACATCGTGAATCCGGTGTTTGTGGATTGGGGAACGAATGGCGGCACGCTGCCGGACATCGCCTACATCCTCACCCACGAGTACACGATATGGGCGGCGTTCATTGCCTCGACTTTTGTCACCATGGCGACGCACGGTATTGATCAGGACACGGTGCAGCGGATGCTGACGGCGAAGAACAAAAATCAGAGTGCCTTTGCAACGATCATGTCTGGTCTCGTGGATGTGCCGATAGTGAGTGCGTTTGTCTTCATCGGGCTTTTGCTTTCTCTCTATTATCAGCAACAGCCTGATCCGAATGTGCCGCAGGACTCGCGGGAAGTGTTCCCGTATTTCATCCTGCATGTGATGCCGGCGGGGCTACGCGGGCTGGTGACGGCGGGTATTCTGGCCACGGCCATGGGATCGCTGAGCACGGCTCTGAATGCGCTGTCCACCAGCTTCGCCCGTGACTTCATCATTCCGAGGATGACGGGAGATGTAACCGATGCGCGGAAGGTTAGTGTGTTGCGCTGGAGCACGCTGCTCTTCGCTGTCTTAATCATCGCGGTGGGCGTGACCACAGCCTGGTATGTGACCAATCATCCTGAGACACGCATCATCCCGCTGGTGCTGGGGATCCTGGGTTACACGTTTGGTTCGATACTTGGCATTTTCCTGGTGGCGTTGTTTACAAAGACGCGCGGAAATGACTTGGGGAACGTGCTCGGCATGATCTGCGGGATCATCGCCGTGCTGGTGATGAGCGTGAAGGAAGTTCAGTTGACCCTGGGCATCGACGAGCCGTTCATCATTGCATTCCCTTGGCGGATTACTCTTGGAACGATTGTAACCGTTGCGGTGGCGATGTGTTTCAAGACGTCGGCGGATCAGCAAAAGAGAACGGCGATTCATCACGATAGTCTTCCCGCCGATGCCTGAAGCAGCCGCCATTTTTCGCTACCGGGTGGCGATGGGATTGTTCATCTTAGGGTTGCTCATCAGCGGCATTACGGCCTTTCCACTGCTGCATGAGATGCGGCTGCTGGCAGATTGGCTTGGTCTGGCCAAGGATGTATTGCCCGATGATCACACGGGAGTTGCGTTCTGGATTTTGACCATCAAGAACGGACTTGAAGGCATGTATGCGGAGCATCCCTGGATTGCCTATGGCACCGACTGGCTGGCATTTGGACATATTGTCATCGCGTTGTTTTTTGTGCATCCCTGGCTGCGGCCGAAAGAGAGCCGCCCGGTTATCTATACGGGGATAGTTGCCTGCCTCCTGGTCGTACCGCTGGCGCTCATCTGCGGACCGATCCGCGGCATCCCGTTCTATTGGCGACTGATTGACTGCTCGTTTGGTGTCATCGGAATTGTGCCGCTGCTCTACTGTTTGAGTTTACTGAAGTACATGGATGCTGGTCGCGTCGGCAGAACTCTTTGAAGCGAAAGCGCGATGCTGGATGGCAGATGAGAGAAGACAAGACCTCCCCGAATTATTTCTTTTCTGGCGAATACATCAGTTTTCATCGGGCGGAATTGCGCGTAGGTTCCCGGTTCCGGCTCTTTTTGCTGCCCATTCATGAACTTCGAAGACCTCAGAGGCATCCTCCATTACGTCCCACAATTCCGGGGACGCATCTTTGTCATTGCACTGGATGGAGCCGTGATGCGCCTGCCAAACTACCCGAGCTTGCTGCAAGACATCGCGGTGCTGCAGTCACTGAACATCCAGGTTGTGATCGTCTTTGGAGCGCGGCAGCAGATCCAGGATTTGGCAGTGATGCGGGGCATCAATCTGACCAGTGATGATGGGATGGGTCGCACGGATCAGGCGACGCTCGATGTGAGTGCGGATGCTATTTCCCGGCTAACTAGCGAACTGGTGGGTGACCTGACCGCGCTTGAATTGCGCGTAGCAGTGCCCAATGCACTGGCGGTGCATCCGGCGGGTGTCATCGACGGCGTGGATTATGAGAACACGGGGCGGATTGAGCGGGTCGATGACCGGATGTTGAAAGCTCTGCTGAAGGAAGACATTCTACCGGTGCTGCCGCCGCTTGGTTACGATGGCCGGGGCGCGAGTTTGCGATTGAATTCCGATGAGGTCGCCATTGATGTGGCTTTGGAACTGGACGCGTCTAAAGTCATCTTCATTGCCGAGGAAGGACTGACCGATGCGGACGGGGTTCGCATCGCGCAATTGCCCATCGAGCAAGCAAGAGAAATGGCCCGCGCAACGAACACGGGCATGGACCCCAGCCTTCTGTCCAAGCTAAAGCATGCCGCGCTGGCCTGCACTGAGGGGATTCCACGAGTACACATTGTGGATGGCAGGCAGGATGAAGTCTTGCTGGCGGAACTTTTCAGCAGTGAAGGCGTGGGCACCATGGTGCATGCCGACGAGTACCAACAAATCCGTGCGGCTGACATGAGTGATGTGCCGGATCTGATCAGCATGATCCGGCAGAGCATTGATGACGCGGCACTCGCGCCCCGGAGCCGGGAGCAGTTGCAGCGGGATATCAAGGACATCTACGTCCTGGAGGTGGACGGCAAAATGGTGGGCTCCATCGCGGTGCATGCTTTTGATCAAGAGGATGGTAGCAAGCTGGCTGAGATTGCCTTGTTCTTCGTAAGGCGGGCGCACAAGAATCGTGGCTATGGCCGGAAGCTGGTGGCCTTCGCTGAAGGGGTGGCGAAGCAGCGTGGCTGCGAGAACATCTTCGCATTGAGCACGCAGGCCTTTCGGTTTTTTGAGGAGAAGATGGGCTACACTGTGGATGGTCCTGACATCCTCCCTCCGCCGCGCCGTGCCGCGTATGACAAAAACGGACGGAATTCCAAGGTGTTACGCAAGGCAATTTGAGTGAACTCGAGCCCTGAGGCTGAGAGTATAAGGTTAGGTCGTTTTCAGCTTGCGCCCGTGGGGCGCTCATGAAAGGGATACGCCATGCTCACCCTCGCATGCCGGATTGTTGCCCCCGTATTGGCAGTAGCTTCCGTCTTGGCCGCTCAAACACCGGCCCCGTCCAAGCCGCCTGCCACAAAGCTGGATCTGCACAAGTGGTCTGGTGAACTGAATGTGCCGGACCCCGTAGCGTGCACGGTGGACAATTTGGGACGAGTGTATGTGA
This sequence comes from Phragmitibacter sp., assembly GCA_965284365.1. GTDB lineage: Bacteria > Verrucomicrobiota > Verrucomicrobiia > Verrucomicrobiales > Verrucomicrobiaceae > Phragmitibacter. The sequence goes on along the minus strand of OZ260079.1, from coordinate 5,203,696 downwards.
CGCAGACGACCCGGCGGAAAGTGGGGGACCTGGATATCCGGGAGCATACGCAGTGGATTCCGAATGACGTGGCGCTGGAGAGTGTCGAGCAGAAGAAAGCGTTCTTCCACGAGGTGCTGGCGCCGGGAAAAATGCTACGACCTGAGGGCAGCCTGAAGGATCACAATGGTGATGGGTCGATCGACTGGAAAGACCTGACGGTGCATACGGAACGCATCTACCGTCTGGAAGACTCCGATCACGATGGCACGGCGGACAAAATGACAGTGTTTGCCGAGGGCTTTGACACGGAAGTTACGGGTATCGCTGCCGGCATCCTGTGGCATGATGGCTGGGTGTATTGTACGATTGCGCCGGACCTCTGGAGGCTGCGCGATACGAACGATGATGGTGTGGCTGATGAACGTGAAGTCGTAGCGCATGGCTTTGGGCACCACATTGCCTATGCCGGACATGACATGCATGGACCGCGTGTGGGGCCTGATGGACGCATCTATTGGACCATCGGTGACAAAGGGGTGAACGTGACGACGAAAGAAGGTAAGCGGGTCGCCAAGCCTCATGAGGGCTGTCTTTTGCGCTGCGAACCGGATGGATCGCATTTTGAAATTTTCGCTCACGGTCTTCGCAATGTGCAGGAGATTGCTTTCGATGAGCAGGGGGATGTCTTTGGCGTAGACAACGATGCGGACAAGCCGGGTGAGAAAGAGCGGCTTGTTTACATTGCGGAGCACAGCGACTCGGGCTGGCGCTGTAGTTATCAGTATATGAAAGGCTATGTGCCCTGGGTGAATGAAGGTCTTTGGCAGCCAAGGCACGAAGGTCAGCCGGAATACATCACGCCGCCGTTGGCGAATTCGCATGATGGTCCAGCGGGATTTGCCTATGAACCAGGAACGGCACTCGGCTCAGCCTGGCGGCAGACGTTTTTCCTGAATCAGTTTCCCTCCGGCAAGATGAACGCCATCAAGGTGAAGAGCTCTGGGGCTGGTTTTGAGATGACTGAGGACAAACTGGTGGCGAGCGGCGTCATGGGCATTGGCATGAGTTGGGGATCCGATGGGAAGATTTACATGGCGGATTGGGGTGGGGATTATGCGCTCAACGAAATTGGTGCTGTCTGGACGGTGGATGATGCCACGGGAATCGGCAGCAGTGAACGGCAAGAAGTGGCTGGGATTTTGAAGGCCGGATTCGCCAAGCGCGACGTGGGTGAACTTGTGAGTTTGTTAGGTCACGCAGACATGCGCGTGCGGCAGGAGAGCCAGTTTGAGCTGGTGAAGCGCGGTGCCTTTGCGGAACTGGAGAGAGTGGCGCAGTCGGTGGAGTCCTCCAAGTATGCGCGGTATCACGCGATCTGGGGACTGGGGCAGGGCTTGCGATCGGGGGCAGTGAAAGCAGATGGAGGAGTCTTTGCCAAGCTACTGGCGGATAAGAATAGCGAAGTCCGGGCACAAGCCGCGAAGATTCTGGGCGATTCACCGGAAGGCGGTAAATTTGGTTCGGCCTTAATTGGCCTGCTGGCAGATAAAGACGCGCGGGTGCGGATGCGGGCCGCCATCTCGATCGGTAAACTTGAGGTTCCCGGGGCGCTCGATGCGTTGCGGAAAATGGCAGTGGAGAATGGCGACGTGGATGTATTCCTGCGTCACGGAGTGGTGGTGGGATTAGCAGGAAGCGCCACGTCGGAAGACTTAATAAAAAGCAAAGACGACTCTTCGCGAGCGGTCCGTGTCGCGGCGGTCCTTGCCCTCAGACGGAAACTGGATCCGGGTATAACCGAGTTTCTATCTGACAAGGATGACAGTGTGGCTGCCGAAGCGGCGCGGGGGATTCATGATGACGAATCCATCACGGCGTCGATGCCTACGCTGGCGGCATTGTTGGATGGTGATCGCGTGTATGCTGAAGCAGTGACGCGTCGTGCACTGAATGCCAGCTACCGTATCGGTGATGCCACGAACGCCAAACGTGTCATCGACTATGCGCTGAACGCCACCGCTCCACTGACCTTGCGTTTGGAGGCTTTGAATCTGGCCAAGCTCTGGAGCAAGCCGCCGATGCTCGACCGTGTGGATGGCCGGGCACGACCCTTAGGAGAACGCCCCCAGGTGATGGCCGATGTGGCACGCCCTGAACTCGAAGCTCTGATGGCACTGCAGCCGAAGGAGTTGAAGGCAGAAGCCATTTCCATTCTGACGGCTTATCAGCTACCTGTATCAGCAAAGCTGGCGCAGGCAGCGGTGGAGGAAGCTGGCGCCCCTGAGTTGGTGCGAGTTGAGGCGCTCCGTTTGTTGGAGAATCAGCACCCAGCTAGCCCTGAATTGCTGAAGGTCCTGGATGGATTGCTAAACGGCAAGACCACTCCGGTTCTGCGGGTTGCTGCGCTGGAGATGGCGGTCAAGGCGACTCCAGACAAAGCAGTTGAAGCGGCGGTCAAATTGATCTCAAAAGGAGCGACTCTCGAGAAGCAGAAGGCTGTCAGCGTGCTGGCCGCGGTAAAACTGCCGGAGGCAGACGAGATCTTGACGGCCCAGCTGAAGCTGTTGCTCGCAGGAAAGTCGGCGGCATCGGCGCAGTTGGATCTGCTGGAGGCAGCAGAAGCGCGAGGTAAAGAGGTGCCTACCCTGGGCGATATGGTCGCTGCTTACCGGAGCAAACATATTGATGGATTGGCGGCATTTGCCGAGTGCCTGGAAGGGGGAGATTCCTCCGCAGGAAAGGAACTGGCACTGGAGAATTTGATGGCCAATTGCACGGCTTGCCATCGCTTTGACAAGAAAGAAGGCAGCAACGTGGGTCCTGTGCTGAGTTCCATTGGAGCGGAAAAAGACAAGAGTTACCTCTTGGAAGCACTTGTCGCTCCCAATGCAAAGTTGGCGGAGGGCTATGGCTTGATCTCGATCGTGACAAGGAAGGGCGAGAATCTCGCAGGGGGCTTCCTTTCTATTAATGATCAGCAACTGAAACTGCGCATGGCTGATGGAAAAGTCGTTGCGGTGCCGGTCATGGATATTGCCAGTAAGACGGAACCTGTATCGGTGATGCCGCCCATGAATGTGATTTTGACCAAGCGCCAGATCCGGGATGTGGTGGCCTATCTCGCCAGCCTGAAAAGCGGCAGCAACAAAAAGAAAACGGCACCGGCAGAGCATTGATATTCATCCGATGAGCGAGATCACCGCCATCCGTGCTCGTGCCGTGACGTTTCGGGGCGATCCGTTTCTTCAGACGGAGCACGATTGTCTCGTTTACCATGACGATGCGGTCGTGGTGATGAGAGAAGGCAGGATTTCTGCATTTGGTCCAGCCAAACAAATACTCGCGGAATGGCCTGACCTGTCTGTGCGTCACGAACCTGACTGCATCCTCTCCACCGGCTTTGTGGATGCCCATGTACATTACCCTCAGACGGAAATGGTGGGAGCCTATGGAGAAGGTCTGCTCGGCTGGCTGGAGCATTATGTCTTTCCGACGGAACAACGATTTGCCGATCAAAACTATGCTGCGGCGGCAGCGCGAGTGTTTATGCAAGAGTTACTGCGTTGTGGCACCACCACAGCGGCGGTCTATGCCACCGTTCATCGAGTTTCCGTGGACGCTTTCTTTGAGGAATCTCAGCGCTGGAATACACGCATGGTGGCGGGCAAGGTCTTGATGGATCGTCATGCGCCTACAGCCTTGTTGGAGGCTGCCGATCGGGCCTACGAAGAAAACACGGGTTTAATTCAGCGCTGGCATGGGAAGGGACGTCAGCATTACGCGGTGACCCCACGATTCGCTCCGAGTTGTTCGGAGGCGCTACTGGAGATCGCGGGGGCTTTGGTGAAGGAGAATGATTTTCTGTATGTACAGAGCCATCTCTGTGAGTCGATGGACGAGATTCGTTGGGTGCGGGAGTTGTTCCCAGAGCGGAAAAACTATCTGGATGTGTATGCCCATGCAGGTCTCGTGGGCGACCGTTCCATCTTTGGCCACGGCATTCATCTGAATGAGGAAGACTTCAAGCTTTGTTTTGAAAGTGGCGCTGCACTGGCACACTGTCCGACTTCGAATTTCTTTTTGGGCAGCGGATTGTTTCGGATGGCGGATGCCAAAGATGCGCGAAGACCGTTGCGGGTGGGTCTAGGTACGGACATAGGAGCAGGCACGAGTTTCTGCCAGCTCCAGACTTTGAACGAAGCCTATAAAGCGGCTCGCATGCAAGGGAATCGGTTAAGCGCCGCACAAGCGTTTTACCTGGCGACACGTGGTGGGGCGCAGGCTCTTTCGTTGCAGGATCGTATTGGCACGATCGGTGTAGGCATGGACGCGGATGTGATTCTGCTGGATCCGCGAGCCACGCCCTTGATGGCCTATCGGCAAGGCTACTGCGAGAGTATAGCGGATGAGTTGTTCACGTTCATGACCCTGGGAGATGACCGTGCAGTCAAGGCTACTTACGTGGCCGGGAAGTGCGTTTATGAGCGGGATGGAGGTGAGCACGGATCCGGTTTATTTACTCCACCGCAATTGTCTTGACCGGCTGAGATGAGCTGGATGTGGGAGCAGGGTGCGACTTGATCCGGGTGAACCACCATATTAGGTAGGTGATCATTCCCAGGAACAATGCGAAGTAGGGGACGAGATACATGACCAATCGCTCCGTGGGGAGATGAACGGGGACCGTCCGATTCGCCAGCACGATCTCATGAGTGAGGGCCGTGAGCCAGAGCGTGGTGAGTGATGCGAGCCAGAGCGACCAGCGCTCCATGAATGCGCAGGCGCGCGCGTAGTTCTCCTTGGCGCGCCAGTAGGTTGCGTTCGGCACATTGATCAGGGAAGGCGGCAGAAACCTCATCAGGTGGCAGGCTCCAATCACCACCAAAGCAACGCCCAGGCCAATGAGCAAAGTACCACGCAAATGGGCATCACGCGCCATCCAGCCATCCGGTTTGCCCGCGCCATTAAAGTGAGTGGCGACCTTGGCAGGAAGAGTGGCAGCATCCATCAAGACCACGGGAACGAAAAATCCAGCGCAAAGCAAAAAAATGATCCAGGAGATGCGAGTTTTCATACGAGAACGAAGCGCGAAAGTTGACAGCAATGATTTGTCAGATGAACCGGCCCAACTGAGCTACGGCTATTTTGGAAATCAGCTCTGCGGTCAGCAGGCCACCAATGAAAAGCCCTATCGCGCGGCCTCCGCGTAGATTCACCGATATGGAAAAGGCGCGATACATCAGATAAACCATGAAGCCGGTCATGATCAGCCCCCCAAATGTGACCAGACCAAAGACGGTGGCGTCCATGACGTTGATATTCTTGGCGGCAGACTCAGGATGAAGGATGATTTTTTCGAGTTCGATACAGAAGCGTTGGTAACCGGGAGCCAGACACATCAAAGCCGTCACAACGGTGGGCCAGCGAGCGAGTGCCTGGGTGCCGACCACGTCGATGATTCGGAACTTCGTTTTGCCAAACAAGGCCGCCAATGTGAGAAAGCAGAGGCATATGGACACCCAGTCGATCCCCACTTCCGCGAAGTAGATCCAAAGCGCGCAGGGAAAGGGGGCCGTGTGCATATCCAGCACACCATCGAAATGACTGTAGCTGAAAGAGCCAATCCAAGCGGCCAGCGATGTCATCATCGCACCAAGAGCAAGCGACTTTCCGCCTGCAATGAAAGCAAATGGATTGAACAGGTAGCTGAAGAAGGTGCGGGGTGGACTCATGACTCAAGGAGGGGGTGGCTGTGGCTGGCTAACTTTGGAAATGACATCGTCCAAGCGGTTGCGAACCGTGGGGTAACTGACCTTCAATTGAGCGGCCATCTCCTTGAGGCTGCCGCTGGCTTTGATGAAGGCTAAGACGAATTGTTGGTCCTCGGTTGAGAGCGCAGCCAGTTCTGGAAGGGGAAAAATGCCTTCCACCTCGGTGCCGCAACTTTCGCAGGCGAGGCGTTTCACCGACAAAGTGGAACGACAACTGGGACAATGGATGGGCAACTGAGGCACAAGAGATATTTAACAAAGTGACACAGTTACGCAATAAAATTGATTGTTTATTAAATATTATTTACTTTTAGCGTAAATATATCGGGTTCTGACCTTGTTTGGCATCACATTCTGAGATCATCCCTCCCTTCAGTAGGGCCTTTATTCCCGTTTCTGTAATCAAGGCCACTCGCGTCTCCCGGCTATCTTACGCAAATTCTTTTGCGCGGGGTGCGCATCTCTCTATGCTGCTCATCCCATGCTTCCAGAGGTTGAAAAGATTGTCGCCGCCGGAAAGCTCTCACGTCCTGATGGTGAGAAGCTTTCAAACCTTGCCGTTGGCACCTATTGCCAGCACAAAAGTTGGGGGGCAGGCCGAGTCGTAGAGTGGGATCTGCTGGGAGATAAAATGGTCATCGACTTCGAGGGGAAGCCTGGCCATGCATTGAAATTGAGTTTTGCCATCGGATCCCTTGAGCGCATCCCTGATGAACACTTCCTCGCAAAAAGAGTGGGGGACCTGACCGGACTGCAAAAGCTGGCCAAGGATGATCCGGCCGCTGTGGTCACGCTGCTCCTGAAGAGCCATGGCAACCGCATGAGCCTGGATGCTCTGGAAACGGCTCTGACGCCGCGTGTGATGTCTGCCGCGGAATACAAGACTTGGTGGTCGGCTGCCAAAAAAGCCCTGAAGGATAAACGGTATATCGTGGTTCCTGCGAAACGCACGGAGCCTCTGGTGATGCGGGAGCAGGATGCCAGCCATGCCGATGCCATGGTGCAGGATATGATCCAAGCCCGGGATATGAAGGCGAAGCTGAATGCTCTTGCCCGTATTCAGAAAGATTTGGATTTGTTCAAGGATGCCTCAAGCGAACTCCAGCCGGTTTTCACGGAGATCGACAGCACGGTGCGGAAGTCCTGGAGGCTTCACCTCAAGGAGTGTCTGAATCTCATCCTGCAGCGCGATGAGCTGAAGGATGCCTTGCCTGGCGCTACTCTGCCCGAGGGGTCGCTGACGTTGGAAGAGCTTCTGCGTGATGCAAAGCCTCAATTGGCGGATGCCGTCAATGCTCTCCCTGCGGCACAACTGGGCCGCTTCTACCGCGCCTTTCCTTTGGCATTCCCAGAGCGGGCCTGGGTGAAGGAATTGCTGACACACCTGACCCGTATCGGTGGCCGTGCCGTGGCGGAAATCGCCGCCGTGCTGGATCAGAATGATGAACTGGATGAGCTTGCTAACTACCTGAAGAAAGCCGTCCGGAACCGCCAACTGAGTACCGATTTGCTTATCTGGATCTGCAAAGAGCGTGCCGGTCTCGCGGAAGGCGTCTTCGACATGGACCTTGGCAATGCCGTCCTCAGTGCATTGGAAGATGATCACATCGCGGGCGGACCGAAACGCACGGGTCGTCTCGCTGACGCCTTTGCCAATGACGTCGGTTTATTGCCTGAAATGGTGACGGATGCCGACGCGGATGAGCTGCGGCTCTTTGCCCGGCGCATTCTGAACACCCAGGTTTTTGATGAACTCACCCGCCGCTCGCTCATGGGTCGCCTCATCAAGATTCGTCCAGAGACTCAAGAGCTCATGGATGACGGAACTGGTACGAAAGACTCCGAGCTGATTGTCTCCTGGGAGAGCATGGAGAAACGGAAGCTGGATCTGGAAGATCTGGTGAAAGTGAAGATCCCCCAGAACAAGAAGGATATTCAGATCGCACGTGAATACGGTGACCTTCGCGAAAATTTCGAATACAAGAGCGCCCGTCAGCAGCAGGCAGTACTTTTGCGTCTCCAGTCCAAATACGAGCGTGAACTGCGTAATGCACGCGGCACAGACTTCGCCGGGATCGGTAACGCAGCTGTCGGAATTGGCACCATCGTTGATTTGGAAGACGTCAATTCCGGGGAGAAAGAGACTCAAACCATCCTCGGGGCGTGGGACGGTGACCCGGACAAGCATATCCTCGCCTATCTCTCTGAAATGGCAAAGATGCTCATCGGTAAAAAAGTCGGCGAAGAAGCCGAACTACCCGCGGACGCCGGAGTGCGGCGGACGGTGCGGATTACAGATATTCGATCTTACCGCCCGTAAGCGAGGCGGGATGGAACGCAGCTTGCTTTTATAGAAAAACTTAGTATTTCTTAACCAAATAGACTAATGGACGACCTCATCATCTCCCAAATCATCGGGCGCGAAGTGCTTGATTCACGCGGCAATCCCACTGTGGAAGTGGATGTCTATCTCGAAGGCGGCGCGCTCGGCCGCGCGGCAGTGCCTAGCGGCGCGAGCACCGGCGAACACGAAGCTCTGGAACTGCGTGACGGTGACAAGGGCCGCTACTTGGGGAAGGGGACTTCCAAAGCAGTCGCCAATGTGAATGACATCATCGCGGAGCACATCGAAGGGCTTAATGCAGCCGATCAGGTGCTCATCGATAACGCGATGCTTTCTCTGGATGGTACTTCCACCAAATCGAAGCTCGGAGCAAACGCCATTTTGGGCGTTTCCCTGGCCGTTTCCAAAGCTGCCGCTTCGGCTCTGGGCCTTCCTCTTTACAAGTACATCGGCGGACCAAACGCCAAGGTGCTCCCCGTGCCCATGATGAACATCATCAACGGTGGTGCGCACTCCGATGCTCCGATCGACTTCCAGGAATTCATGATCATGCCGAAAGGCGCGCCGACGTTCTCCGAGGCGTTGCGTTATGGTGCGGAAGTGTTCCACGCGCTGAAGAAGATTCTTCACGACCGTGGACTGAACACCGCCGTCGGTGATGAAGGCGGTTTCGCGCCGACCCTGGACAGTGCCGATGACGCGCTGGCCGTGATCTCCCAAGCCGTTGAGAAAGCTGGTTACAAGCTGGGTGAAGACATCTTCTTCGCCTTGGACGTAGCCGCCAGTGAGTTCTACGACAAGGGCAAGGAGAAGTACGTCTTCAAGAAGAGCGACAAGTCGGAGCGCAGTGATGATGAGATCGTGGCTTATTACCAGGGGCTTCAAGCGAAGTATCCGATCATCTCAATCGAAGACGGCTGCGCCGAAAACGACTGGGTTGGCTGGAAGAAGCTGACCGACGCCATGGGCAGCAACACCCAACTCGTGGGTGATGATCTGTTCGTGACTAATGTGGAATTCCTCCGCAAGGGCATCACCCAAGGCGTGGCCAATTCCATCCTGGTGAAGGTCAATCAAATCGGCTCTCTGACGGAAACACTCGACTCCGTGGAACTGGCTCACCGCTATGGTTACACCGCCGTGCTGAGTCACCGCTCCGGTGAGACGGAAGATTCCACCATTGCCGACCTCGCCGTGGCGACGAACTGCGGTCAGATCAAGACCGGTTCCTTGAGCCGCAGCGACCGGATTGCAAAGTACAACCAGCTCCTGCGCATCGAGCAGGAATTGGGTGACTACGCGATTTATGGTGGTCGCATGAAGGTCTAATTCATCTCTATCTATGGCTTACCAAGACGACAACTTTGACGCCGACTCGCCACGGGAGCGTTCCGGCGTCCTCGGGGCCTTGGTAAGCATGAATCGCTACCTGTTGGCGCTGCTTATAGTGCCAGCGGGTTTGTTGTGCTTCTGGCCTCCGTTCAAGGAACAACAGGCTGCCCGCGCTAAGCTGGTGGTCTTGGAACAGCAACGGGACGCCAAAAAAGAGAAGGTGGACATCCTGGATCAGAAGCTTGGTCTGATCCGTGACAATCCAGAGTATCTGGAAGCCATGGCGCGCGACCGGTTGCACCTGCAGAAAGATGGTGAAGTGATCTTGAGGTTTGAAGAAAACGTGGCCAAATAACGCCGCCCCTCCTTCAGATTTCTTCGTATCGCTTCCGCACGTCTCCCCATGGTATTCCGCATCTTTGACCGCTACCTCTGGCGCCAGGTATTCAACTCCACGGTCGCTGGGGTGGTGGTGCTCACCGGGGTCATGGTGCTGGGAAATGTCTTCAAGCAGATGGAACGTCTGCTGGGTGATACTTCAACGCTGCCGATCATGGCGGTGCTGGAATTCATTGGATACCTCATTCCATATTCGCTCGTTTTTACCGTGCCCTGGGCGTTGCTCACGGCCATCCTGCTGGTGTTCGGGCGGATGAGTGCAGATAATGAAATGACGGCGTTGCGCATGACGGGCATGTCCATGCCGCGCATCTGTCTGCCGGTGTTTATCATGGCCCTGGCGTTCAGTGGTGTCTGCTATTGGGTCAACGTAGAACTGGCACCCTTGGCCAAGACGAAGATCAAACGTCTCTTTTACGATCTGGCCCTGGACGATCCTGCGGTGCTTTTCCAGCCGGGCAAGGTCTTGGACAAGTTTCCGGGCTACCGCATTTTCACCAAGCAGCGCGACGGTAATTTGCTTCAGGACGTGGAGATCATTCAGACATCGCAAGGCAGGGCGGAAACGTATATCAGCGCCCACCGAGCTGAAATCGAAATCACTCCCGGGATCACAGACTTCGTACTCCGACTGCGCAACGCGCACGTGGAAACTTCCAACAGTCAGGGGGCCGCTGCAAGTGGCGAACAAGTGGACCTGATGAACGACCGCAACTTCGTAGACTTTCTGGAGACGGCCATCACGTTCCCGCTGAGCAAACTGAAGGAGAAGACCGAGCGTGTCACCAATGGTATGAAAGACACGTCTGACCTCTGGCAGGAAGTGAAGACCGGGGTCAGCACCGTCGACGACCTACCCATGCAGGAGAAGTTTATTTCTGCCTCCCGCACGGAGCTCTCCATGCGTTACAGCCTTTCCATGGCCGCGATTGTGTTCGCGCTGGTTGGCATTCCGCTCGGGATCACGGCCCAACGGCGTGAAACCTCGATCGGCTTCGCGCTGAGCCTTGCTGTGGCCGTCTCTTACATGTTTTTCATCAGCTTTGTCAGCAGCATCAGCGAGACCCCAAAGCTGTATCCGCACCTTCTCGTATGGCTGCCCAATGTCATCTTCTTGATCATCGGTGCGCGGCTCTTTTGGAAGCTCAACTTGAAGTAGTCCACTTCGCGGATCGTGCAAACACGGTAGAGAATATCTAAGACGGTGCCGCCCAAAGAAAAGTAATATAATGTCTATTGACTTAGTGTGAATTGGATTCAATGTCCGCAGGAAGTGGGCTGACCCCGTAAGTGGGAGGCGATTGAGATCAATTTCGGAAGATCGACCAAGGTGAATTGAAGGTCTTCTAGCGCAGACGCCGACAGCATGGGGGGCTTGGACGCCTCCAACAGATTCACTCATTGGATCGTCCTCCCAGGATGCTGCGGCCCTGTGCACGTTTGTGGTCAAGTATGCCTTTCAGTCTATCGAGTTTTAAGAAAATCTTCATCGTCATTCCATCTGGAGTTTTTGGCGTCTTCGTTATTGCCGCGGCGGGAGTGAATGCCGCGCAAAGCGAAGAGGCCGAAGCAGCGAAGGTTGAGTTTTTCGAGAAGAAGATCCGTCCTATCCTTTCGGAGAGTTGCTTTAGCTGCCACGCAGCGGACACGAAGCCTTCGGGTGGATTGCGGGTTGATGATCGCAATGGCTTGTTGATGGGCGGCGACGGTGGCGCCGCCGTGGTGGCTGGCGATTCGGAGAAAGGACTTTTGCTGGAGCGTATACTACATGCAGATCCGAAGAGGCGCATGCCCAAGGAGAGTGATCCGCTCACACAGCAGCAGATTGCTGATCTCAAGACCTGGATTCGCGATGGCGCCGCCTGGCCAAGGGAGCGGATACCGAGTTCGCTAGGCAAGACCCGACCTGAATATGACAAGCTCAAAGCAGAGCATTGGGCTTGGCAGCCTCTAGTCATTCCCCAAACCCCCGTGGTCAAAGATGCGGCGTGGGCGGAGAGCGACATTGATCGGTTTATCCTGGCGAAATTGGAGGCCGAGAAACTCGGCCCAGTAAAGGATGCAGATGCCTTGACCCTCCTGCGCCGCGTGACTTTCGATTTAACCGGCTTGCCACCGACACCAGAAGAAATCCGGGCCTTCCTTGATGACCGCTCGCCAGTCTCCTTTGCAAAGGTGGTGGATCGCTTGCTGGAATCCAAGGCCTTCGGTGAGCGCTGGGGTCGGCATTGGCTGGATGTGGCCCGCTATGGTGAGTCAACGGGTCCGTCACGGAACATTCCCTATCCGCATGCGTGGAAGTATCGCGACTATGTGCTCGATGCCGTGAACCGCGATGTACCATTGGACCGCTTCATTCAGGAGCAGGTGGCGGGAGATCTCTTGCCAAGTGAATCACCTCAGGAACGTGACCGGCTGCTCACAGCCACAGGCTTCATCGCCCTGGGGGTCAAGGATGTGAATCAACGCTTCAAGACGCGATTCATCATGGATAACGTCGACGAACAGATCGATGCCGTCACCCGGTCTGTGCTTGCGTTAACAGTCAGTTGCGCCCGCTGCCACGACCACAAGTTCGATCCGATCCCGACGACGGATTATTATGCTCTGGCTGGTATCTTTACGAGCACGGATGACTGCGCCGGGGTGCGTAACAAGATGGGTGGGGGAGGACTGGATTACTACAATCCGGGGATGCTATTGCGTCTCTCCTCCAG